>CAKMIX010000001.1 GCA_927362715.1 uncultured Clostridia bacterium
CGCGGGCAAAAGCTCCGAACGTGTGGGCTGTACCTTGTGCCCGGCGGGGATCTCCGTCGGTGCATGGGCTTTACATCCAAACAAAACCGGCCATGAACACCGTGACAAATAATGCAATCGAATATCCGAAAATATCTGCTTTGCACTTGCACAGCGCGCACATATGTACGTCCCTTGTGGTCTGCACCCTGTGCCCGTCCGTGATCTTTTCCGGCGCAAGGGCATACCTCTTTTTGATCGCGAAAAACGCCCGTACACGTGAAATTAAACAAAGCAGGAACAATGCACCCACACAGAGCAGCAAAAGTTCGATAAAAATAAGATTCAGGCTCATGTTAGCCTCCTTTTCCGTCAATTCGGATGCGCGCAAAAGTATTCCTTTACGCTTTCCCGGTCTATTCTCCACTTCTTGCCGATTTGGTTCCCACGGATATGTCCATTTTGTATAAGCTTTTTTACTGTTACATCCGCGCACTGCAAAAGTTGGCAGGTCGTTGCCATATCCATGAGCACCGGGAGCTGATCCCAATTCGTGATTGTCCTCGAAAATTTCATTGGCATTGCCATAAGTTCACCCCCTCACGCGCTTTGGCTCGGCGCTAAATCGTCCAGTGTGCATTCAAGCACATTCGCAATTTGGCGTGCAAGCGCAAGGCTCGGTTGTTTTATGCCGTTTTCGATTTTGGCAATCATGGACTGATTCACGTACACCCTATCCGCGAGCTCCTGCTGCGTAAGGTGCATAGCCTCCCGCTTCGCTTTGATGTTTTCCGCTATGCTCAATCTGCTCTCTCCTTTCAAAAAATAAAAGGACTACAGGCGAATACCCATAGTCCCGATTGACTGTTTCCCGCTACCCGATTGCAGCGGTCTTGATTTTCACTTTTCTTCGGATTTGCACCACTACAAGATTCCCTTTTTCGCGCTTGAGCTCAACCGTGTCCCCTTGCTTTAGGATACGCAGGATCTCACGCGCAGTCTCCTCCGGGAACAGCGCTTTTACATCTTCCAAAGCTATCACCTCTTTTTCTTACGCCACAACACCAAATTGCACAGGTCAATATTTTTCGAATTCGTGTCCTTTACGTTGCAATCAATAACAATTTGTGTTATATTGGTGTTAAGGTTATGACCTTGGGTATAGTATATCGCACTATTTAATTATTGTCAACCTTACTATCGCACTTTTTTGCGATTTTACTTTTTCCACAAAAAAGGTGGCCTTTTTATGTACACTTCTTATGATTTAGCAGTAAGAATTAAATCTCGAGCAAAAGAATGTAATGTTGTAATCAAAGAAATGCTGTCTAAATGCGATCTCGGCTCTAACGCAATGTCCGCTCTTTATCATGGGAAATCTATGAATTGCATTAGTCTTGCGCGCATTGCCGACTATCTCGACTGCTCGGTTGACTATCTCCTCGGCCGCACAGATATTCCTGAAGTAAATAAGCGGGACGAAGAAGTCACTGTTTATAAGGTCGCGGCACGCGGCGGCAAAAAAGAGATCAAACTCAATGCTGCCCAGCGCGCAGAGCTGGAACGGATCATCAACGAGCACAAAGACGACGACAACAGCGATTTAGTTTAATTTATAAAAATAACCGAGGTTGCCGCTTCGGAAATAAACGGGGTATTGCTATGTATTGTCAAAACTGCGGAACAGAGGTTACGGGGAATTTCTGCCCGAATTGCGGCACAGCGGTTGCAAGTGAAACTGCGGCGTTAAGCGGACAGAATGTAATTCCTGCCGAAAAGAAAAAGGATCGGTTTTCAAAGCCGATTTTTATCTTTTCTCTTGTTGCGTCTGTACTTTTGTTCATTTGCACTTTTTATTCGCTTTTTTCGACCGCTTTATTCAATTCTATGGGCGACACAGCTACGGTTGATGTCGCAATTATCTTTGGAGCTTTGACTACTCCCTTTGCCCTTTTTGTCCTTTTGGGCGCGGCGCTTCGCGGTAAAAGCAAAATCGCCGCTGCGGTTTTCTATTTGATTTCCATATTCGCCTTTCTCTTTCTGTTTTTTGCAGGACTTGGCTTTTCTGATGATTTTCTTTACGTTGCCCTGCTTGGCATTCCCTTTATCATCCTAACATGGATCTTCGGAGCTCGATGTGCAGAGAAAAAAGTTTCAAAATCTATACTTATAACATACTTTGCGGCTGTTGTTTTTATAGCCGTCTTTATGCTTTGGTTCTTTAGCGGCGAAATTGCATTAACCCATGCTGCAAATGACCTGTTTAACGAAATGGGAGATTACAGCTTTATGGATGAAGTTGAAACAGCTAATAATTTGTTAGAGTGAATATTTCATGTAATATATGAATGTGCGATTTACGAACTGTAAAATATTTTCCGAAGCTGCCGCTTCGGAAATAAACGGGGTATTGCTATGTATTGTCGAAACTGCGGAACAGAGGTTACGGGGAATTTCTGCCCGAATTGCGGCACATCGGTTACAAGTGAAACTGTGACATCAAGCGTACAGAATATAATCCCCACACAGTCTGGAAACACCGCAAAAAAGTCCTTTTCCGTTTTGTCGATTATCTCCTCAAGTCTTTGCGGGCTATCTTTATTTTCGTATTTGGTTTCCACCTTTTCGCATGACATTACAGATTTACACGTTTCTTTACTTATGATTGGCTTTTGCCTGTTTTTTGTGATGTCGGTAATACCCGCAGTAATCATTCAGCCCGCAAAACAGGGCTTATCTGTTTTATTCTATTTATTTTCCTGTATTGGCTTGCTGTTTATCGGTTTTTTAGGTTTATCTTATTCTCCGTTTGTGCCTGTAATATGTCTGCTGGCTGTTATTTTGGAAATAGTCACAGCCGTTTTTGGTCGGTCGGTACATACGAAGCGCCTGCAAACCAAAAAGGCTTTTGCTGTAGTTGCAGTTTTAATTGTTCTTTCGGTTGTCATCGTGGTCGGCGAGCGCATTTCCAACCCCAGCCGCAACACTCGACTTTCTGACATTTCTATAAACGGAGTATCCCTAACCCAAGAACAGTTAGATTACATTGATGAGGACTATGTGATTCGTCGAAGTTTACATCAAGAACTTACAATCAATAAAGTAAAAGATTTGAATTATGCTATTTCGGAAAATCAGTCTGAAATCATACCGGGAACAGAGTATTATACAAGCAATTATCCCGATTGTAATTTTCTGCAAGTCGATACATCATCTCTGTCGCTGTTGGGTACAATGGCAACCACCTACAGCATTCGTTATTCGCCCGTCGACCTGCAAGATGAAAATCTACAACAAACTTTAAGCGTTTATGCTGAAATTTTGGGCGATACCTTTGAACGCAATGGTGAAGTATATACCTTTTCTGAAATTCTTGCCGCTTCGCCGGTGGAAGATCAGATTGTTTATCACAATGATAACCTTTCTGATACTTCCAAAAAGATTTCAATTGATGTCAGTCTGTGGGTGAATCAAAACGGATACGCCGAATTAGACGTTATGTACATATTCCCTGAAACAATATAAAACCAATAAATTTACATAGAATTTCACAAAATGTACATCTGTATTTTTTCTCCATCCGCTTACACTATAAGCGGAGGTGTGCAGGATGTACGAACAATATCAAGCCGCAAGAGACGCGGCATGGAGGGCTTTGTTGGAGTGCAATATCCGAGCTTTGCCCGTGGACTTGAACCAAGTTGCCGAGCACTATGCCATTGAGATCGTGCGGTATTCGGATTGCGCTTTGACGCAGATTTTCGATCCCGAAGCGGTCTCCGGCGACGGTTTCATCGCAAAAATAAACGAAAGAAAAATCATTTTTCTAAACGACAGAATTAAAACACGTGGGCGGCGGCGCTTTACGCTCTGTCACGAGCTCGGACACGGTGTCTTGGGGCACCCGCTGGATCACATTATTACGAGAAACAGCGAAGCGGATAGCAGCGATCCAATGGAAATGCAGGCAAATGTTTTTGCGCGGGATCTTCTTGCGCCCGCCTGTGTGCTGCATGCGCTTGGGGTAACGACGGCACAGGAGATCATGCAGATTTGCAATATCTCAAAAACGTCGGCAGAAATACGCATGGAGCGGCTTCGGCTGCTCCGTGACCGGGATAAATTCGGAGCTTCCCCGCTGGAGCGGCAGGTGCGGGAACAATTTGGCGATTTTATCCGTGCAAATCGATTGTAAGCAAAAAAATACAAGCCGCTCACATTGCGTGGGCGGCAAATACATAAGATTATGTTATATTCATTTATTTCTTTTATTAGTTTCATAATTCGATATTTAATTTGCTATTTCACCATCGATAGTTTTCCGATTTTCGAAAGCGAAGCGTCGCAGACGCTTTGGTCGGCCATTTTCGGTGGCGTGATTTATGCTATTTTGCGTTTGATTTGCTATCCGATCGTTGGTGTAATTTCCCGAAAATATAACGTTCAAAGCAGCGCTATAAGATCTGCTTTATATTTTGTGCTGTATCTTCCCTTGGTCGGCATAACCTACGCTATTCTTCTTTTTCTGACGCATCTCGAAATTTTACCGATACAATTACAATCAATAACACTACAAAGTGCCAGCGTTTGGATTGTAGAGAAAATAGGCGCGTTTTGTCAGTTTATTGTTAGTGTTATATCTTACATCATAAGTTAAAAGCCGCTCTCGTGAGCGGCTTTGAATGGAGTGTATTTTCTTGCCCAAGAAATCCAACACACGCCGTGCTGACGGCAGGATCGCCGTACAGGTATATCTTGGCCGCTTCGACGGTAAGCGGAAATACAAAACAGTATATGGTAAAACGCAAAAAGAAGCCGAACAGCGGGCATCGGAAGTAAAGGCTATGCTTAATAAAGGTGTTGATTTAGCCACTGTTGACCGTTCTTTTCGTTTTTGGGCTGAAAAATATCTGCAATCTCGCAAGCCGCAGCTTACGCCTGCAAATTATCAAAAAACCTGTAGTCGCATGGATTACTTTGTGGACTGCTTCGGGCACTTGCCGATCGAAAGAGTGCATCTTTATGACGCAGAGCAAGCAATGCAGGAATTAGCAGCTCATAATCCTGTCACCGGCAAACCCTCTGCTAAGAAAACCTTGATCGGATACGCAGCTGTATTAAAGCGTTGCATGGATTATGCTGTTGCAAACCGCGTAATTGATTATAACCCGCTGACTATTCTTTCCATTCCCGAGGGTTCCGGGAAAAAGACGCGCGAAGCCTTGACGCCCGAACAGCAGCAGTGGGTTGTCAACACACCGCACCGAGCGCAAATCGGCGCCATGATTATGCTTTATGCCGGGCTTCGTCGCGGGGAACTATCCGCATTGCTTTGGTCCGATATTGATTTTACCGCAAAAACGATCTCTGTAAACAAAAGCTTTGATTTTAGTACAAATACCATTAAGACGACAAAAACGCCTTCCGGCATTCGCGTTGTCCCTATCCCCGATGTGCTTGTACGCTTTCTCATGGATACAGAGCAAAAAGGCGATCTTGTATTCCCGTGTAAAACAGGTAGCTATATGCGCGAATCCGCATGGCATCGTCTATGGACAAGCTATATGCGGACCTTGAATGAAAAATACGGGGATTTTGTCCATGTTGACGGTATGAAAAAAAGCGAACTCCCTATGGTTATTAAAACCTTTACACCGCACTGCTTGCGTCACACATATTGCACCCTACTTTATGAATCCGGCGTAGATGCAGTGACAGCGAAGTATCTTATGGGACACAAGGATATAGCCACAACACTCGGAATTTACACGCACCTTTCGCGTGAAAAAGCAGAGCGGGACATCTCAAAACTCAACGATTTTTTGCAGCAGAAAAAGTAGCATGCAAGTCATGTGCAAGTCGAAATCTTCGTGGTTTCCTTTATTATAGGCATTTTATATTGCAGTATTAAGAGTTCGAGTCTCCCCTTCTCCGCCAGACTGAGTCCGGACGCAATTCGCGTTCCGGACTCAGTTTTTTCATTAAGTTTTCTTCTCACGTTTTTGGCGGGTATCTATTTCGTAACACTCACACAAGAAAAAAGCTGCATTTTGAAAGATCAAGATGCAGCTTTTTCTTTTTACTCTTTGCTCGCATTGCAGGCAGATAACCGTTTTGCAACAGTTATACAAGCAGAACCCGGATGCAAATTTCCTACGGCTCTGCTTTTTCTTTGTGAATTGCGATTCCTTTTCATTTTTATTCGCAAAGAGATTGAAGTGGATGCAAACAGTTCGCGCAAAACGCCGTCTTGCGGTCGTGTCCATATGCTGCAAATTGCTTATATAGAATATTTATGGTACAATATTTTGAACTGATGAAAACGTATAGAGGTGACACTTATGCGCAAGGTAATTAAATTGCTGTTTTCCTGTCTTGGTGCGGCGGCGGTTCTCGTGCTCGTCTTGGGTTTTTTCATCACACCGAAGACAGGCAGCGCACCGAATGCGCCCGTTTCCGGCACTAAGCCTTTTTCCTCTTCATCCGGAATCGGCTGCAATTACTATCGGATCCCCGCCTTGCTGACAACGACCGACGGCACGGTGCTCGCGGCGATCGATGCGCGCTTTGGCGGCACGCATGACTCGCCGAACAACATTGACACAGCGGTAAGCACCAGCACGGACAGTGGGAAAAGCTGGAGCGAACCGCAGCTGGTTTCCCATTTTGACGATTTTGAAATTACAGATGATTTTCTAAAGGAAAACGGTACGTATACCACACAAAACAGCGCCTCTTTCATTGATCCTGCGCTTTTGCAGGACACACAGACCGGACGTATTTTCATGCTGGTGGACGCCTTCCCCTACGGTGCCGGCGCTTTTGCCGCGCAGGTCGGCAGCGGGTATACGGAAATTGACGGAGAACAAGCGCTGCTGCTTCGCAAACAGGGCGATGAGGACTTTTCCTATACGCTGCGCGCGGACGGTGCGATCTATGATGCGAACGGCACAAAAACGGCATACACCGTAAACGAGAACGGTGAGCTTTCGGAAAACGGCGTACCTTTGACCGTGCAGCAAAAGACACAGAAATATTGGTACAGTCTGCCCTTCAACGTGAACACACGTAAGGAAGTCCCCATGCACATCTTCTACCGGGACTCGCTTTTTCAACCGCTTTCTACCTCGCACCTGTATTTGCTGTATTCTGACGACAACGGCGAGACTTGGTCTGCGCCGATCGATCTGAACGCGCAGGTCAAGCCGGACGACGTCGGCTTTTTCGGCGTTTGCCCCGGACGCGGTTTGCAGATACAGAACGGAACATATGCAGGGCGGCTGCTGTTTTGCGCCTATACGCTCGATCCGGAAAGCGGCGAACAGCGTTTTATGACCATCTTCAGCGACGACAGCGGCAGCACCTGGCAGGCGGGCGAATTCGTTGCACTGACAGACGAGATTCGCAGCATGAGCGAAACACAGCTGATCGAACTGCCCGACGGCAGTCTGCAAGCTTATTCACGCACAACGAACGGTTTTGTTTCCGTCTCTTTCAGCGCAGACGGCGGGAGATCATGGCAGAATCCGCAGCTTGTGGAAGCGCTTCCGCTGACGAGCGGCTCGGGCTGCCAGATCTCAGTCATCCACTGTTCACAGAAAATTGACGGGAAAGACGCCGTTCTGCTTTCTGCGCCTGCGGGTGACAGCCGAACGAATGGGTACATCTACGTTGGTCTGCTCGAGCAAAACGATGACGATGCGTCTTATTATGTAAATTGGGCATACAAAAAAGAGATTACGAACGCGGATACGTATTTTGCTTATTCCTGTTTGACCGAATTGCCCGACGGGAACATCGGTCTTTTGTATGAGCAGGCAAATACGCCGCAAAACGTGGATACCGTTGTATTTGCTTCTTTTTCACTTTCGGAATTGTGTGAAGAAGAGATCCAATAAATTTTGTTTGCGCATATCCCCTGCTTTTTTACGCATACTGTAAAAAACGAAGCAAGGGTGATAGGTTATGATGCAAGAAGATACGATCCGTCTCTTACGCGAATGCGACACCGGCACACAAATGGGCTATGATGCACTGCATGAGGTCTGTGACAATGTAAAAAACCCGGCTTTTAAACAAAGGCTTGAAACCGGCATGCAGGAGCATCAAGCATTGCAGGCCGAGGTACGGACAGTGCTTAACGCCAACGGGCAGACCGGGAAAGACCCCAGCCCGATCGCAAAAGGCATGTCATGGCTGAAAACGAATGCTGAACTGTTAATGAAAGGTTCGGACGATACCGTGGCTGACCTTATCACGGACGGCTGCAATATGGGCGTGAAAACGGTCAGCCGCCACTTGAACCGCTGTTCCGACGCGGACACGAAGGTCAAAGACATTGCCCAGCGTCTCATTCAATCTGAAGAAAAGCTTGCCGTGGATATTCGGCAGTATTTGTAATTTCGAAGTTTCTTTTACAGCCTGCCGCGTGCGGGCTGTATTTTTTTATAAAACGGGTTGACATATACCCTTATGGGGTATATAATTTAAATACCCCGTCAGGGTATATTAAAAACAGTTCGGAGGCGAACCTATGGAAAAGACAAAGTGCGCCTGCTGCCATAAGACCAAAGAGCGTTCCGAGGCGGAGTATAAGGCTTTGATCCACCGGCTCAATCGCATCGAAGGGCAGATCCGCGGTATCAAAGGCATGGTGGAAAACAACGCCTATTGCACAGATATTCTGATGCAGGCTGCCGCTGCGAACGCGGCGCTCAACGCCTTCAACCGGGAACTGCTTTCCAACCATATTAGGACTTGCGTGGTTGACGATGTGCGCGCCGGCAAGGAAGATACGCTCGATGATCTGCTTGCGACATTGCAAAAGCTGATGAAGTAGCTTCCCTGAAAGGAGTTTTTTATGGAACAATATTCCGTAACAGGCATGAGCTGCGCCGCGTGCAGTGCACGTGTGGAAAAGGCGGTCTCCAAAGTGGAGGGCGTCACCTCTTGCAGCGTCAGCTTGCTGACCAATTCCATGGGCGTGGAGGGCACCGCCTCGCCCGAAAGCATTATTGCCGCTGTGGAATCGGCGGGCTATGGCGCCGCAAAGCGCGCCGAAAGCAAAACAAACGAACAGAAAACAAATCTTTCCGCGCAGGAAGAAGCACTGCGCGATAAAGAAACGCCGAAACTCAAGCGTCGGCTGATCGCAAGTGTCGGCTTTCTGGTCGTATTGATGTATGTTTCCATGGGGCATGTCATGTGGGGCTTTCCCCTGCCCGCCGTGCTCGCCGAAAATCCCATGGCGATAGGTCTTATCCAAATGCTTTTGACCGTTATTGTCATGGTCATCAATCAGAAATTCTTTATCAGCGGCTTTCAGGGACTTTGGCACCGCGCACCGAACATGGATACGCTTGTGGCGCTCGGCGCATCGGCTTCATTTGGGTACAGCACCTATGTGCTGCTTGCCATGAGCGCCGACATGCTGGCAGGAAATACTACAGCGGCTTTTCATCATCTGCACGACCTGTATTTTGAATCCGCCGCGATGATTCTGGCGCTCATTACCGTCGGAAAAATGCTGGAAGCACGCTCAAAAGGCAAGACGACCGATGCACTCAAAGGTTTGATGCGTCTTGCACCTAAAACGGCTGTTGTCGTGCGAGACGGTGTAGAAACGGAAGTTACCGTAGAACAGGTCATTTCCGGCGACGTGTTTGCCGTGCGCCCCGGGGAGAGCATCCCCGTAGACGGCGTGGTGCTCGAGGGCAGCAGCGCCGTGGACGAAGCGTCCCTTACAGGCGAGAGCATCCCCGTGGACAAAGCAGAAGGCGACACAGTAAGTGCAGGGACGGTCAATCAGTCCGGTTATATCCGCTGCCGCGCGACGAAGGTCGGTGAGGACACCACCCTTTCACAGATCATTCAAATGGTCAGCGATGCGGCGGCGACCAAGGCGCCGATCGCTAAGGTCGCGGACCGCGTATCGGGCGTGTTTGTCCCTGTTGTGATCGCAATCGCCGTTATAGCATTTGCCGCGTGGATGATCGCGGGTGAAAGTGTCGGTTTCGCGCTGGCACGTGGGATTTCCGTGCTTGTTATCAGCTGTCCTTGCGCTTTGGGGCTTGCCACGCCTGTCGCCATCATGGTTGGTAATGGTGTTGGCGCAAAGCAGGGCGTGCTTTTTAAAACCGCCGTATCTTTGGAGGAAACGGGTAAAGTCAAAACCGTGATTCTGGATAAAACCGGCACGATCACGGAAGGGAAACCGACTGTGACGGACATTCTCCCCTACGGCGATACAGACGGAACCTCACTTTTGACGCTGGCGTGTGCGCTGGAGCAAAAAAGCGAACACCCCTTGGCAAAAGCGATTTTGGCAAAAGGCAGCGAACTGCGTTTGCCTGCCGTCGAGGTGCAGGATTTCCACGCGCTTCCCGGTAACGGACTTACCGCCGTGCTAAACGGTGAACCGCTTTACGGCGGGAATCGCAAATTCATCTCCGACAAGCTGGAAGTTCCGCAGGACTTTGCCGAACAGGCAGAAGCGCTTGCCGATACAGGGAAAACCCCGTTATACTTTGCACGCGGGGACAAACTTTTGGGCGTGATCGCCGTAGCGGACGTGCTGAAAGCGGACAGCCCGGCTGCTGTGCGCGAGCTCAAAGAGCTCGGCATTCGTGTTGTCATGCTCACGGGCGACAATGAAAAAACCGCCAATGCCATCGGCAAGCTCGCGGGTGTAGATGAAGTCATCGCGGGCGTGCTGCCGGACGGCAAAGAGGCGGTCGTGCGCGAAATGCAAACGCACGGCAAGGTCGCCATGGTCGGCGACGGCATCAACGACGCGCCGGCGCTTACACGGGCGGACATCGGTATCGCGATCGGTGCGGGTACAGACGTTGCCATTGATGCTGCGGATGTGGTTCTGATGAAAAGCCGTCTTTCCGATGTACCTGCCGCCATACGTCTGAGCAGAGCAACGCTTCGAAATATTCACGAAAATCTGTTTTGGGCGTTTTTCTACAATGCGCTCGGCATCCCGCTTGCCGCGGGCGCTTTCATCCCGCTTTTGGGCTGGGAGCTCAACCCCATGTTCGGCGCGGCCGCAATGAGCCTTTCGAGCTTCTGCGTCGTTACGAACGCCCTGCGGTTGAATTTCTTTAAATTCCGCAAAAAAGGCAAACCGAACGAAGCCGACACAGTTCCACCCACCGTGGAAAATGAAATACAAGTTCATAATAACGGGCAGGATCCCCTGTCCGGAAAGGAGAATACAATGGAGATCACATTGAAAGTGGAGGGCATGATGTGCCCGCACTGCGAAGCGACTGTTAAAAAAGCGCTGGAAGCCGTGGAGGGCGTCACCGAGGCGCGTGCGAGCCACACAGCGGGGACTGCGACCGTTAAGGCGGCGGACAACGTTTCCGAGGACACACTCGCCGTAGCGATCGAGGCACAAGGCTACAAGGTCATACGGTAAAAGGCAAAACGCAAAAGCACGGCTCGTTTTTCAAGCCGTGCTTTTGTTTGTAAGTAAAGAGGACGCACGCGCAAACCTATGCGTATGCGTCCCCGTCCTTTTCAGATACCTGTCACCTTCTGCACATAAGACGCTTCGCAGGCGACCGTAGTCGCACGCGGCGCTATTTCGCGGCATGAAGCGCACGCACGGAATTGAGAATGGCGAGCACCATAACGCCGACGTCCGCAAACACCGCAAGCCACATGCCCGCAAGCCCCAGCGCGCCGAGCACAAGCACCACCGCTTTTATCGCTAAAGAAAACACGATATTTTCACGCACGATGCGCATGGTTTTCCGCGAAATTCGAACCGCTCTTGCAAGTTTGGAGGGCTTATCATCCATGAGCACGACGTCCGCCGCCTCGATTGCGGCATCGCTGCCCAAAGCGCCCATAGCGATGCCGATGTCCGCGCGGGACAGCACCGGCGCATCGTTGATGCCATCGCCGACAAAGGCAAGCGCGCTTTTTACGGGTTTGCTTTGCAGCAAAGTTTCCACGGCTCGTACCTTATCCTCGGGCATCAAGCGGGCATGCACTTCATCAAGCCCCAAGGCCTGCCCAACCGCCTGTGCAACCTTTTCGTCATCGCCTGTAAGCATCACGGTGCGGCGAACACCGACCGATTTCAGCAAACGAATGGCGTCTGCGGCGTCCTCTTTGACCGTATCGGAGATCACGATATGCCCCATATACACGCCGTCCGCCGCAATATGCACGGTCGTACCGGGTTCATGGCAGGGATGCCATTTTGCACCGACGGTGTCCATAAGCTTGCCGTTGCCCGCAAGGATCGTTTTGCCGTCAATGACGGCTTCTATTCCTTGTCCTGCACGCTCATGGATCTCAGTAATGCGTCCCTTATCAATATGCCCGCCGTGCGCTTTGACGATGCATGCGGCGATCGGGTGACTTGAATACACCTCGGCGACTGCTGCAATGTCCAGCAGTTCCTCCGGCGGGATCACATCGGAATGCACGGCAGAAACCGTGAACGTCCCTTTTGTAAGCGTACCGGTCTTGTCGAATACGACCGTATCGACGCCGGAGAGCGCTTCCAGATAATTGGCGCCTTTGATCAGCACGCCGATCTTAGACGCGGCGCCGATGCCGCCGAAGAACGACAACGGCACAGAGACCACCAACGCACACGGGCAGGAGATGACCAAAAACGTAAGCGCGCGCGAAAGCCATTCCGAGAAGGGCTGATCTGTAAACAGCGGCGGCAAGGCCGCCAATAATACGGCAGCGATCACGACGCAAGGCGTATAAACGCGGGCAAAGCGCGTAATAAAGGCTTCGCTTTTTGCTTTCTTTTCGGAGGCGTTCTCCACAAGTTCCAAAATACGCGAGACCGTACTTTCTGCAAACGGGCTTTTGACACGCGCTTCGACTACGCCGCTCAAATTCACAGAGCCGCTGACGAGATCATCACTGACCGTTTTATCCAGCGGCAGAGATTCGCCCGTCAATGCTGCGGTATTTACGGTCGTCGTCCCTTTTGTAATAACGCAGTCCAACGGGATCTTCTCACCGGGCTTAATGAGCAGTGTTTCGCCGACTTCCGCTTCCTCGGGTGAGACGGTCACGGCTTCGCCATCCCGCAGCACCGTGGCGCTGTCCGGACGAATATCCATAAGCGCCGCAATGGATTTGCGGCTTTTCCCGACGGCAACGCTTTGGAACAGTTCGCCGACCTGGTAAAACAACATGACTGCAACGGCTTCGGCATACTCGTCGACAAAAAATGCACCGATCGTGGCGATCGACATCAAAAAGTTTTCGTCAAATACCTGCCCGTGCGCAATATTGCGCAGGGATTTCCAAAGCACATCCCAGCCGACAACGGCGTACGGCACAAGAAAGACAAGCAGTTTCCATACGCCCTCCAGCGGCAGTGCCCATGCTATGACCAGAAGAACGGCTGAAGCGAGAATGCGTACAAGACTGCGCTTTTGCTTTTTAGTCATTCTAACCCTTCTTTACAGAATAATGCGGCAATCCGGCTCTACCTTGCGGCAGACCTTTGCGATTTTTTTCATCAGGTCGTCCGTAACGTCCCCTTCGGCTTCCACGGTGAGCTTTTGCGTAAAGAAGCTGACGGAAGCGGACTTGACTTCATCCATTTTGTTGATCGCCGCCTCCATTTTAGCTGCGCAGTTGGCGCAGTCGAGATCTTCCAAATTAAAAGTCTTTTTCATGGGGGTATTCCTCCTCTGTAATGTGTTCAAAGCCTTGCCCGATGATGGAACGGACATGGTCGTCTGCCAAAAAGTAGATCATGGTCTTGCCCTCGCGGCGGTTGTCGATCAAATGCGCGTCCTTGAGGACTTTGAGCTGATGCGAGATCGCAGACTGCGTCATCCCTAAAAGTGCAGTGATCTCATGCACGCAAAGCTCCGCCTCAAACAGTGAAAATAAAATTTTCATGCGCGTCGTATCGCCGAAGATCTTAAACAGATCGGCAAGATCGCACAGCAGTTCATCCCGCGGCATGCCGCCGCGAACCGTGTTGAGTGCATCCAAATGGTCATGAGCGGGTTTCTCCATATAATGAATCCCCTTTCATATGATTCTATGTTCATATATTATCACTGCTCATATGAATTGTCAATACTATGTTATGCTTTTATTCAAAAAAATTGACCCGCCAAAATGGGCGGGTCAACCTTTATTTCGGGATGCGCTGATAATAGATGAAGTTTCCGATACTCAATGGCTTTAAGAACACCCGAGCACGTGTAAAGGCATCCGAAAGGCGGCTTGCTCGCGGCACGACATCCCCTGCGCTGAACAGTTCCAGATCGTTTTTCACCTGCTCAGCGGTCACGCCGTCGCGCACAGGCTGCACAATACGCTTCGTCTCACCCGGTAGCAGGTCAAAGAAATTATCGGAAAACGGCAGCAGGTTCGATTTGGAATGCACCTGTAAAAATCGCGTATAGCGCTTGGCGGTCAACTCGATTTGGGCCGCGCCGTTTGATACACGCACGTGCATATCCGCCTGCGTTTTCGGCAGCGGCAAATTCTTTTCCTTGTCAAACAGCACTGTTTTCCGCGCAAGAAGCGTTTCACCATCCATCAAATCTGCCACAAAGACGGCGCGCTTCAAATTGCCTTTTGCCGAAAGACGCGACACAGGCAGATCAAACACGATCTCGTTTTGCAAAGCGTCGACCGCAATGCTTTTTTTCTCGGAAGCGAACTGCTCCCCGTCAAAGCCTAAAAGCCGCCAGGAAAGCGTTGCCTGCCGTGCCTCCCGGGTGTCGTTGAGCACAAACACACGAAGCCTTTCTTTTGTATCCTCGACCGAAACGGTGAAAGGCGCATTGAAATGACGGGCGGCGTATTGCAGCGCCTTATAGTTACCGTAATAATCCATCCCCGCCCAGCTGCACACGGGCCAGCAATCGTTAAACTGCCAATACATCGAGCCGTTGCAGTGGCCTTTGTTGCGACGCCAATGCTCGGTCGCGTCGCGCACGCACTCCTCCTGGCAGATCTGTGAAAGATAGACGTAATCCGTAAAATGCTTCGGAAGGCGGAAGCGCGAAGCGATATAAAACGCCATTTTCATATTGCCGCCGGCGCATTTCTGATGCGAAAGGAACACTTCGCTGTTCAGGTCATAATCCGCAGGCGCGGCGTAGCGCGCGATCGTTTTTTGATCCGGCAGGCTTTCAAAACCGAATTCACTGCAAAAGCGCGTCATGCGCCGGCGATAATAAGTCAGCGGCTGTAAGCCGTGCCAAACCGCCCACAGGTGCGTATCGCCCACGCTGTCGCGGTCCACACCCTGCAAATAGCCTGTGCCGCAGGGGCTCCCGGGGATGTAAGGCGTTTGCGTATCCAAAGTTTCCAGCCATTCGGGCAGGATATGATAAAAGAATTTTTCCGCCCACTCTATGTATTTACGGCGCGTCTGCCACGCGATGGACATGGTTTCGATCTCATTGTTCCCGTTCCACAGCGCCAGACACGCATGATGGCGCAGGCGGCGGACGTTGTCGACAACCTCGCCGTGGATGTTTTCCAAAAGCGTCTCGTCAAAAAACGGATAGCCCTGACACGCGAAGCAGAAATCCTGCCAAATCAGAATGCCGTCACGGTCACATTTGTCATACAGCGCGTCGCGCTCATAGTACCCGCCGCCCCAAATGCGCAGCATATTGAAGTTGGAAAAACGCATGGCAGCCATGTCATATTCCATGCGCGCATCCGTATAGCGCGTGGCAAAGCTGTCGGGCGGGATCCAGTTCGCGCCTTTGATAAACAGCGGTACGCCGTTGATACGGAATTGGAAATTCTCGCCGAATTCGTCCTTCTCACGGTTCAATTCGATCGTGCGAAGCCCGATTTTTTTTGTGACCGAATCTGTCACCGCATCACCGCAGAGCAATTCGAAGGCGACGGTATACAGCGGCTGCTGCGATTTGTCGGACAGGTCGCGCGTCCACCAAAGTTCGGGGTTTTCGATTTCTTCGTTCAGGTGCACGCAGCCGGGTTCCTCAAGCACGCCGCGGGTCTCTGTAAGCAAATCCCCTGCGGGGGATAAAATACGCAAAACGTATGCCGGGGAACGTTCGGAAAGACATTCTATCTCAGGAGAAACAGACAGGCGTACTTTGCCGCCGGCATGGTGCTGTTCGATCAGAAGATCAGTGATCCGCGCGCCCGAATACCCGAAAATCCCAATGTTCCCGGAAATACCGCTCGGCGGCAGAACAGGGCCCCAGTCCCAGCCGAAATGACACTGCGGCTTGCGGATATGCGGAATACCGTCCATGCCGTTGCTGTTGCGCGGACATTTTTCGACCTCCTGTTTTGCCTTTACATAATTTACAGGTGAATAAAACAGGATCCGAATGCGGTTTTCGCCCGCCTTTAGGGCGGATTTCATATCAAAGGCATAGCGGCGGTGCGCGTTTTCCCCTTTGCCGACAAGCGTATCATTTACGAAAACATCACAGATCGTGTCAAGCGTTGCACATTGCAGCTCCACGCGGTCACAGTCGAGAAGCTCTGCGGGAACGGTAAAGGTACGCTCATATTCCCAATCCGTCTCGGCGACCCAATATACCTCTTTTTCATTTAAGCCCACAAACGGGTCAGGGATCTTTTCAGCATGCAGTAAGTCTAGATAGTTGCACCCCGGGACTTTGGCTGGGAGCCACTCTCCCTTTTGTGCTTCACGAAATTTCCATTCCCCGTTTAACGAAATCTGCATCATACAAACCTCAAAACATTTTTTATTTCAAAAAAGAATTCAGCTTCAGAAGCAGCCGCAACACGACCGGATTCCCGAGATACAGCAGACGGAACATCAGCCGCTCTTTCGAGGAGAGCCTTGCAAAATAAGGGTTTTGCATCGGCGCGGCAGTATATTGCAGCAAATTCTCCTTAAGTTTCTTGAGATAGGGTCCGGGCTTATTTGTAAAATGCAAAATTTCGCGCGCCGGCAGGAAAAAGCCATGATACGCAGCGATCCATTCCAACTGTTCGGCAAAAGTCTCCTGTGCGCCGATTTCACGGTAATGAGAAAAGATCATTTCGATCGCGCGAATACGGTTTGCAACCGTTTTTTCGGCGTCGCCGTTGCGCAGGGAGGAATTGCCGCGCAACAGATAATCATACAAAGGTTCGCCGCCGATATATACCACGGCACGCATATCGGCATCGAGATTTGTGATCGCGATCAGATCCTCATACCAAACCCCAAGCGGAAAAGCAAATTGCTTTTCCTGCAAAAATGCACGGCTGAACAGCTTATTGCAGGGAGACGGATCCGTCAGCAACAGCTCTTTGCAGTCCTCGGAAGAAAGCGGAACATTTTCCGGTACATGCTGCTTAGTAGCATATTGTCTTTCGCCGGCTTCATTTACACCCTGCAGATCAAACATTACCACTTGTGCCTGATGCTTTTCGGCAACAGATAACGTCTTTTCCAAAAGCTGCGGTTCGATCATATCATCAGAATCGACAAACAACACATATTTTCCTGTTGCCGCCTGCAGCCCGGCGTTGCGTGCACTGCCCTGTCCGGCATTTTCCTGATGCAGCACGCGAATACGGCTGTCAGAAGCAGCAAGGCTGTCGCAAAGCTGTCCGCTTGCATCCGTAGAGCCGTCATCCACAAGCAAAATCTCCAATTCCGCCGCTGTCTGCGCCTGCACGGAGGCAACACATTTTTGTAAATATGCCTCGACGTTATAAACGGGGAGGATCACGCTGACTTTACACATGGCTTTCCTCTATTTTTTTAAAATGGAATTTGGATTTGGTGTCCTGAGTCAAACTGTGCATCAGATACCCTAAAAATGCCCAGAACAGGAAAGCGCCGCCGGTATTCATATAGAATGTTTCAGAGTAGAACATCATAGATACAAATACCGGTATGATACACAGCAGCAAGAACACCCGGTATTTATAGTCCTTGTCCTCAGACTTAAACAGGCGGCGGAACAAAGCCGTCAAAACCGATATAATAAAGCACAGAAGAATCACACAGCCGAGAAGTCCCTGGCTGACGAAAACATCAACAAAAGCATTATGCATACTGCCGAATTCGCCGAAATCGTTATTAACGATGTAGGTGTTCGGCAGATTGTCCTTCGCATATTCCCGGTAGTACCGGAAGGAAATCCCGAATAAAGGACTTGTTTTGAAGATCTCATATCCGCTGTACCAAATGGCAAAGCGACGGTTGCTGATGTCGTTATTGATATCGGCCTCCGTGCGCCCAACGAGAATCTCTTCTTCTTCTTTTTCTTTGTCATCTTCTCCGTTCTGCGTCTGTATCTCACGCTGCCAGACCTTAAATGCATTTCCGCCCTTTTGCACGCCGAGCACGATCCCGACAGAGCCGACCGCCAAAATGACCGCAAGCAAAAGGCTGACAACGCCTTTTAAGACCGTTTTCATCTGTTTCAGGCGACGGAAGCGCAAGGCCAGCAGGAACATTGCGGCTGCAGCCGTAACGGCAGCAGCAACAAGCCCTGTGCGGGAGTCAGACAGAGCGATATACGCAATCTGTAAAACCGCGTGGATAACCAAAAAGACACGAAGCCCTTTTTTGGCAGTTTTGAAAAAGAAGCCCGCCATAACACAGGAAATAATCGAGAACACCGCGCCGTAATTCGGATCGGAGTAAAGCCCCCACAGGCGATTCCAAAGGAAGCCGGTAATGACGGCGTTGTCAACTACAGGGCGATAATGGTAATACCCCATGACGAACATAATCAATCCGGCAGCCGCAAGCACAAACGTATATCCAATGAAGAACCAGCTTATGATCTTGATCTCCCGTTTATCCTCTGAAACATCGCGGCTTTTGTCATAGGTATACACGGCAAAAAACTGAATCACCATCCAAATCATGGCCTGAATATTTTCCATCAGCCCATACTGGCGCATTAAAAGGGAAGAAAGCGCATAACTGCCGCAAAACAGCACAAGAAATATAATACCGCGTGTGTCTATGTAGTTTTTCCAGCGAAACAGACGGAAGACAAGAAAAACCGCGCCGAGAAAGGCAACAATATAGGTAAGATAGTTCAGCCCTGTTGTTCGCGCACAAAGGCTGTTAAAGGACAAAAGCACTAACACAAAATACAGCATTTTGTAGCCAAACATACCCTTGTCAAAAAATTTAACCACATTCTCTCTCATAGTGACCTCACAACAATTTTGAATAATCCATAGTATCTATATCAAAGCCGGCATCCGAAAGGGCTTGTCCTGTATCGGGCCTGTCGGCACCTTTGGCTTCTAAAAGCGTCTGCGCCCATTGCGAAACCGAATCCGAAGAAGATATGGGAACCGTTACGCATAGGTTTGTAACCGCCGTTTCCTTGGGCACAAATTCACTGCAAACGCAGCGCAGCCCCGCTGCCTGCGCTTCAACGGCCGCAATACCCAACCCTTCAAAATTGGAGGGAAATGCAAAGACGTCCATTGCCTGCAAAAAATCGGAAGCATTCATGTGCCTGCCTGCAAAAACCACACGCTCAAAAATACCCAGGCTTTTTGCTTTGTCCCGCATCGTATCAAATAAAGCGCCGTCCCCAACCAACAAAAGCATCGCGTCGTCATCGCGCCGACAGATTTCTGCGAATACATCCAACAGAAATGTATGGTTTTTGGGATACAAAAAGTTCCCGATATGACCAACTACAAAACGATTTTCAAGCCCATACTCCGCACGCACCTCGGCGCGTGTATCCGCGTCAAAGGCATAGGCCCTTGCGTGGATCGCATTATTGACAACACGGAAACGATCGCCGCGCACAGTTTTCTTCGGAAACATCCAAAGTCCCGCGCTTTCGGAGCAAGCATAAAAATCCGTTCCGAAGCGATATAAGACGATTTTGCACACCTTATGCAGAAACGTCATGACAGCGCGCAGGATCGGGCTTGACGCATCATAGCCGGCTGCATGGCTGTGAATGATGATTTTAGGAATGCCGCTTCGTTTTGCCGCCAATGGGCCGAAGATACACAGCGCCGTAGAAATATTAAAATACGCCGTATCGTATTGACGGCTGCGAAACAGCGCCCGATATTCGCGGTATTGGCGGATCGGATGTGCAAGCGAACTGACCGGGATAAGGCCGGCCGAACGCTCCTGTAAGTATGCCTGCAACTCAGGATGGACAGCGTCCGTAAAAAAATCAAATGCGATTGGCTCATCACGGGTGTTTTCAAACAGGTTCAGGATATACCGATCAATACCGCCGGCTTTTCCGTCCTGAATAGGCCCGATGCAGACACGCTTCATATTTCCCCCTCCTTTCAGCGGCTCTGCTTTGCACGCGCAAACAAAGCCGGGAGTTTGGTTTTCACAAAATAGATCCCTCTTGCGCATAGCAGCATCAGAGAAACCCGCTTCTTCTTCAAAAGCGCGCACAACACACCGGCCAGCCGCCCCTCCGGTGCTGCATGCAGGGTTAAGTCACGGAAAAAAGGATCCTGAAGCTGTGAAACCAGCCATTCCCTTCGCGCCTTTGCATTCATTTCAGCCCGCGGATCACAGTTGCGCTGCAGCGCCGAAAAAACACTGCGCACATATATATTTCCCAAAACGGCTTTAACTGCATCGGTACAGGCGTTTTCACGCGCATAAAAGTCAAAAAGATCCTGCACGCGCGCTTGCTGCAAGGCAAAATAATCCGCAACAAAGCGCCCGGTCAAGCTCTCGTTCTCTCTTTTATAATAATAATAGCCGACCACATCCAACACCGTCAGAGACATGACCGAGCGAAAAAGCTCAATATTATAACGAAAGTCCTCATTCAAAGGCATATCCGCAAACGAAACGCCGGAATTCCGTAAGACTTCCGCAGCATAAAATTTGTTCCACAGATATCCGAATAACGTTGTCTTTTCTATGGAAATTACCTCATCGCGCACCTGCTCATGCGTGGTCAGGTGTTTAGCCGGATAGCAAATATCAACGCGCGAGAAAGCACGGCCGTTTGCATCTGTATAAACTTCCTGCGCACCGAACATCAGCACCTGCGGCTGATCCGCACGGAGCACTTCATGTGCCGCTTCCATGATCGTATCGGACACGGTATCATCCGAATCCATAAATAGTATATAGCTACCCTTTGCCGACGCAAAACCAACGGTACGCGCATGGCTTGCCCCCCCGTTTTGCGGCAGATGAATCACACGCACACGCACATCCTTATCGGCATAGGCGTCGCAGATCGCACCGGAACCGTCCGGCGAGCAGTCATCCACAAGGATCAATTCAAAATCCGTAAAGGATTGCCGCAATACGCTTTCCACCGCAGCGGGAAGATAGGCTTCGGTTTTGTAGACCGGCATGATGACCGTAAAAAAAGGTGCTGACTCCATACGCTTCTCCCCTTGCTTTACCGCTTTGCTTTCAGCTTTGCAAACAGCTTGACATTGCCGGATTTCACGCGGGAAATAAAGCTGCCCTCAAGATAAGTCAAAGCCGTGCTCTGCATGCGGATGGGGATGAGCATGATCTTCATATAGGAAGACTGCGCGCGCATCACGGGCAGAAGTTCTTTTACCTTTGGGTCGGTAATGATTTTGCGGATCTCGCGCTTTTTCTCCGCTGTGGAAAGCGTGCAGCTCTTGTTCGTCACATTTTCAACGCAGCCGATCACACGCTCAATGTAGCGGCGTGCCAAAAATTCACGGCTGTTCTCGTCGTCTACGCCCCAATGGCGGTAGAGGTCGACCATCCAGCCGTGTTCCTCTTCGCGCTTTTCATACATATCGCTTCTGTACTTCGTGGTCTCGGACTCGGCGCGTTTGCGTACAAAGTGATAATATTTGCCCGGGATGACAGTCACGCGCTCCACGTCGCGCAGGACGCTTAAATTAAACGGGAAATCATCCCAAAACGTATTCGGGAAATACAGCTTGTTTTCCCGGATATAATCGCCGAGATACAGCTTGTTCCAGGGCGTATACAACAGGTTGCGGTCAAACAGCCGATAGGCGTCCTTACGGAACTCCTGCTGTGTGGCATATACCTTGCCCTCTGCCGCCTGCTCTTGCGTGTATTTTTCCGTATCGGAATAATATGTGTCAATATAATAACCCGAAACGACAAGCTGCGCATTCGTGCTTTCCGCTGCAGAGACCATATCTTCCAGCATATTCGGTTCCGCGAAATCGTCGGAATCCATAAAATAGAAATATTTGCCCGCCGCTTTGTCGATCGCGGTATTGCGCGCGCTGGGCGCACCGCCGTTCTCCTTATGGATCACGCGAATGCGGCTGTCCTTTTCGGCGTAAGCGTCACAGATCGCACCGCTTTTGTCGGGGCTGCCGTCATCCACGGCGAACATTTCCCAATCCGTAAAGGTTTGTTTCTGCATGCTCTCGATCGCAGCGCCTACATAGTCTTCCACGCCGTATACGGGCATGATAATGCTGACTTTCACCTCTGCCACAAGTACACTCTCCTTTTGTTCTGCGAAGCGGGCGCTTCGCGGCTATGCGGGATATATTCGGGAGCTATTATAGCACCCGAAGCGATAAGTTGCAAGCTAAGCCCTGCTTAAAGTTCCTTATCACAAAGCGATAATGCTGCTTCAACACACTTGTCCATATCATAATACTTGTACTGTGCAAGCCTGCCACCGAACAATACCTTTTCTTCTTTGGCGGCGAGATCGGCGTATTTTTGGTACAGCGAATTGTTTTCCTCGTCATTCACCGGGTAATACGGCTCCATCCCCGGCTCCCAATCTGCGGGGTATTCGCGGGTAATAACCGTTTTCGGCTGTTTGCCGAACGCAAAATGCTTGTGCTCGATAATGCGTGTATACGGAACTTCGCGCTCGGTATAATTGACAACGGCGACGCCCTGATAGTTTTCACAGTCCAGCGTCTCGCTCTCAAAGCGCAGGCTGCGGTAGCCGAGCGCCCCGTACACATAGTCGTAATAGGCATCGATCATACCGGTGTACAGGCACTTATCCGCCATGGAGAGGAATTTTTCCCGATCGGAGAAGAAGTCTGTATTTAACAGCACATCGCAGCCCTCAAGCAGTTTTTCTACTATAGCCGTATAGCCTTTTGTCGGGATGCCCTGCCAGCGGTCATTAAAATAGTTGTTGTCATAGGTATATCGAACAGGCAGCCTGCGGATGATGAACGCGGGAAGCTCGGTGCAATCCCTGCCCCACTGCTTTTCCGTATAGCCCTTGACGAGCTTTGTATACACCTCGCGCCCGACAAGGCTGATCGCTTGCTCTTCCAAATTTTTCGGCTCGCCTGTGATCTCCGCACGTTGGCTGTCGATCACGCGGCGCGCCTCCTCGGGGGTCACGACACCGAACATTTTGGAAAAGGTATTCATATTGAACGGCATATTATAGATCTCGCCTTTATAGTTGGCGATTGGAGAATTAACAAAATTGTTGAACTCGGCAAATTCATTTACATAATTCCAGACGCACGGATTGCTTGTGTGGAAGATGTGCGCGCCGTACTTGTGCACGGAGATCCCCTCGACCTCCTCGGAATAGATATTGCCGCCGATGTGGCTGCGCTTTTCAATAAGCAAAACGGACTTGCCGCGTTTTTGCGCCTCGTGTGCAAACACAGCGCCGAACAGCCCGCAGCCGACGATCAGATAGTCATAGTGTTTCAAAGGCTCCGCCTCCTTGATGATAAACAACGGTTTGCAATTTCCGAAAACCCGCACATTGGCAGATTTCCACTTGTATTTTTGATTAGTATATCATTTTTTTTACCAAAAGAAAAGGAAAACGTAAAATATTAGAAATTTGTTAATTTCTGATAAAAAAAGTTTTTTTGATTTTTCGAAAAAAACGGTGGATATTGTGAAAGGTTTATGTTATATTGATGTCGCGGGAGGTGAACGATCGTTGGAGACCGAAGAACTGCTTGGCTTAGCGCTGGATATCGGTGAAGAAATGCTGATCAGCGGCGCAGAGGTCGGCCGTGTGGAGGACTCTGTGCGCCGCATTTTGACAACTTACGATGTACAGCGGGCGGATGTTTTCACCATCACTTCCAGCATCGTTGTGACCGTGACCGATGCAAAGGGCAAAACGCTTACACAGACAAGGCGGATCCGCAAATACGCCACAAATCTTGACAATCTGCATTCGCTCAACGCCCTTTCACGAAAGATCTGCGCCGAAAAACCCGATTCAAAAGCGATTCGCGGCGAGCTTTCCCAAATCCATACAGGTAAAACGTACCCCGTTCCGGTGCTTTGTGCTGCATTTGCGCTGATTGCGGGTTCTTTTACGCTTTTTTTCGGCGGGACGGCATTGGATGCGGCAGCGGCGGCACTCATCGGTGCGATCCTCAAATTTTCCGTACTGCTTATTGACAAAACAGGCGTGAACATGGTATTTGCCAACGTTGTCAATTCCTTTTTGGTGAGCGCTTTGGCGTTTCTTTGTACTACCGTCGGTTTCGGCACACATGCCGACAGCATCATCATAGGCAACATCATGCTGCTTATCCCCGGCATCGGCATGACCAATGCCATCCGCGATATCATAAGCGGCGATATCATGGCGGGAATCCTGCGGTTTTGCGAGTCGGTCGTCATTGCCATTGCCATCGCCGCCGGGTACAGCATTGCCGCGCTTTTGTTCGGGAGGTGGTCGTTATGACATACGCCGTCCAAATGGTCACCGCCTTCCTCGGTTCCATGGGCTTTTCCATCCTGTTCAATATCCGGCGCACGAAGCTGCTGATCGCAGGCTTCGGCGGCGCGCTTTCCTGGGGCGTATATCTGCTGTTTGGCGCTGTGCTGGACGACGGCCCGCTGCGCTGTTTTCTTGCCGCTGTGTGTGTAACCGTATACGCGGAAATTTTTGCTCGCGTTAAAAAGACGCCGACGACCTCCTTTCTTGTTCCCGGTATGATCCCTTTGATCCCCGGCGGCGCGCTTTACAATACCATGCAGTATGCCATTGCAGGGAATTGGGAACAATTCGGCACTGCTGCCTCCTATACCATTCGCGTGGCGCTGGCTCTTGCTGCCGGCATCATTGTCGTCTCTTCGGTCATGCGCATGGTCGTGGCAGTCATCCGCTTTGTGCGCATACGCTGCATACGGCCTCCGCAAAGAAAATAGGCATTCTGCTTCCTATTACATAGAATGATCCACTTTATACTTAAACAGGAGCTTTTATGAAACGTAAAATTACGCGAGTGCTCTCCCCTTTGCGCGTAGTCGTGCTCGGTTATTTTCTGATCATTTTGACCGGGGCGTTATTGCTGTGCCTGCCCATTTCCTCGCGCGCGGGCACCTGGACGCCGTTTCACGATACGCTTTTCACCGCCACCTCCGCGACGTGCGTGACCGGCCTGATCGTTTACGACACCTACACGCACTGGTCGCTGTTCGGGCAGATCGTCATCATTTCCATGATCCAGGTCGGCGGCATCGGCTTTATGACGCTGGCGATCTCCGCCTTGTCTCTGACAAAACGAAAGATCGGGCTGCGCGGCAGGTTTACGATGCAGGAGGACGTCGGCGCGTCACAAATCGGCGGTATTGTACGTATAACACGCTTTATTCTGCTTGGTACCGCGCTGTTTGAAGGAACGGGCGCGCTGCTGCTTGCTTTTCGCTTCTGCCCGCAGTTCGGCTTTTGGAAAGGGCTGTATTTCAGTATTTTCCATTCGATTTCCGCGTTCTGCAATGCGGGCTTCGACTTAATGGGCGGGACCGCGCCGTTTTCATCGCTGACCGCCTATTCCGGTGATCCGCTGGTCAGTCTTGTCATCAGCAGCCTGATTGTCATTGGCGGCCTGGGCTTTTTCGTGTGGTACGATATTTTGAAAAACAAATTCCGTATTCGTCGCTATAAGCTGCACACCAAGGTCGTGCTTATTACGACGTTCGGGCTCATCGCCATTCCGTTTCTGCTCATGGTCTTTTTTGAGCGCAACAGCGCCGAACTGCACGCGAACGGGACGGGCGAATATCTGCTTTCCATGCTGTTCCAGACCATAACACCGCGTACAGCGGGCTTTAACTCCGTGGATTACGGCCTGCTTTCGAATGCGACGATCGTGCTTTCGATCTTTTTGATGATCGTCGGCGGCTCACCGAGTTCTACGGCAGGCGGTATGAAAACCACAACGCTTGCCATGTGGTTTGCCGGCATGATCTCCGTACTGCGCCGCCGCAAAACGGTTGAAAGCTTTCACCGCCGCATGGGAGAGGACGCCATGCTGCAAATCGTCAGCGTCTCGGCGATGTATATACTGCTGTTTTTCGTGTCAGGGATGCTCATTTGCGCATTTGACCCCGTTTCCATCAAAGAATCCTTCTTTGAAGTGGCTTCCGCGCTTGGTACGGTCGGTTTGACGCTCGGCATTACGCCGACGCTTTCCGTACCCTCCCTGCTGGTACTGATCGCGCTGATGTTTTTCGGCAGGGTCGGCGGCATCACGCTGCTTTTGGCATTCCACGGGCAGCAAGGCGCAACGCCCTCCAAATATCCGGTAGAAAAAATAAATATTGGCTGAAAGGAAATGCAATATGAAATCCATTTTGATCATCGGACTCGGTCGTTTCGGCCGCCACATGGCGGAAAAATTTAATGAACACGGCAACGACGTCATGGCAATCGATATTTCAGAGGAGCGCGTCAACGCAGTGCTCCCCTTTGTAACAGACGGGCAGATCGGCGATGCGACCAATGAGGCGTTTGTGGAGTCCTTGGGCGTGAACAACTATGATCTGTGTGTCGTCGCCATCGGCGACAACTTCCAAAGTTCGCTGGAAGCGACCGCTCTGCTCAAAGATCTTGGCGCTCGTTTTGTGCTTTCTCGCGCAAGCCGCGATGTGCACGCAAAGTTCCTGCTGCGCAACGGCGCCGATGAAGTGGTCTATACCGAAAAAGAGACTGCGGAACGTCTCGCTGTGAAATACGGCAACGATAATATTTTTGATTATGTGGAGATCGACCCGAACTTTTCCATTTACGAAATCGCCACGCCCCCTTCTTGGGTCGGCAAAACCATTTTGCAAAAGAGTGTCCGCACAAAATATAATATCAGTATCTTGGCGACCCGGTCGGACGGGCAGATCTATCCCCTGCCCAATCCCGATCATGTATTTTCGGCGAACGAGTCGCTGATGGTGCTCGGGCGAAACGCAGACGTGGAACGTCTGATCAAATGATCCATTTCGGAGAATCCGTATGTTATTGACCCTGCAGCAAGTCTCCAAAAGCTTTTTGGACGAGCCTGTTTTAAAAAATATTGACCTTGCCGTGCGCGAGGACGACCGCATCGGTCTGCTCGGTGTAAACGGCGTCGGCAAAAGCACCCTGCTGCAAATCGCAGCGGGTGTTTTGCCGTATGATACAGGCACGGTTGACCGTAAGAAAGGTCTTCGCATCGGGTATTTACGGCAAAACGAAGCGCTGGATTCCGAAAATACGCTGGAAGCGGAGATCCGCCTTGCGCTGCAGCCGGTGTTTGATACGCGGGAACAGCTTTCCGTGCTTTCCGAACGATTGGCGAAAACCGATCCAAAAAGCGACGACTACCGCACGCTTTCAACGGCATATGACCGCTGCACGGCAGAATATGCCGCACTCGACGGGTATTCCGCCGACGTGCGCATCGAAACGGTATTAAACGGATTGGGCTTCGGCGGCTTTGACCGGCAGATGTCTGTGAAAAATTTAAGCGGTGGTGAAAAGATCCGTTTCGCCATAGCAAAAACGCTTTTGCAAAATCCGGAGCTGCTTTTGCTCGACGAGCCGACGAACCATTTGGATTTTCAGATGCTTTCGTGGCTTGAAAGCTATCTTGCCGCTTATAAAGGCGCTGTGATCGTAGTTTCGCATGACCGCTATTTTTTAGACAGCGTTGCCAAGGACATCTGTGAGCTGGAGCGCGGCCGGCTTGTGCGGTATAAAGGCGGCTATTCTGCTTTTCTTGTACAAAAGGAAGAGCGTGTGCGCACGCTTGAAAAAGCCTATCAAAAACAGCAAGCACAGCTTGCCGCCATGCGCGAGTATGTGCAGAAGAATTTAGCGCGTTCCAGCAGCACCAACAGTGTCGGTTCCCGCGTAAAGGCGCTTGAAAAAGCAGAAGAAATGGAACTGCCCAATCCCCGGCAGCCTGTCGCGCATTTCGATTTTCCTTACGACTATCCCCCGCACAAGCTGGTTTTGGAAATGCGAAATGTGGGCGTACATGTCGGTAATCGGCTAAGCGGCAAACAACTGTATGACGGCGTCGATTTAGAAATCGAAAAGGGCGAAAAGCTCGCGCTGGTAGGTCCGAACGGGGTGGGAAAAAGCTCTCTTCTCAAAGCGATCCTGAAAAAGATCCCCGCAACGGGCGTGATCCGCCTCGGCGGGAATGTGCGTGTGGGCTATTTCGATCAGGAGCTTGCCGATCTTGACTTAAACTGTACGGTTCTGGAAGCCGTGCATCGCCGCTTTCCTACCAAAACAGAGCACGAGATACGAAGCGCACTTGCCCGGCTGCTTATCACGGACGAAGCGGTATACAAACGTGTGCGCGAGCTTTCGGGCGCGAACCGCGCGAAGGTCGCTTTTTGCATCTTAATGTTCACGCGGGCAAATTTTTTGATCTTGGACGAACCGACCAACCATCTCGACTACACGGCGAAAGAAGCTTTAGATGACGCATTGCGCCGTTTCGACGGAACGATGCTGGTTGTCTCGCACGACCGCTATTTTCTCAACAGTGTACCGACAATGATCGCAGAAATGCAGCCGCAGGGCATCACGCTTTACCCGGGAAAATACGATGATTATGTAGCGGCAAAGGCACAGAGCGTGTCCAACGTCTCTGCGGAAAACAGCAAAAGCAAAGCAGTCTCCGAACAGAAAGCCGCCTATGTATCCGCGCGAAAAAACAAGGCGGAGGAACGCCGCCGCCGCGCACGTGCTGCGGCGCTGCAAAAAGAGATCGAAGACGGCTACCGAAAGCTCAATGCTTTGAAGGCCGAATGTGAATTGCCGGACGTCGCCGTGAACTATGCACGGCTTTCGGCGCTGACAGAAGAGATCGAGGCTTTGACGGAAACGGTAGATGCGTTGGAAACGGAATGGCTGACCCTTGACGAGTAAATCGTCGGAGAAGCGGGCATTCGCCTGCTTTTTACCCGGAACAGACTTTTAATTTTTTGTAAATTCATGCGTCGGCTAACGCTTTTTCAAAAAATGTGCTTGTATCTTTTGTCAAAATAGTATAAAATGAGTATGTTTATTCGGTCTTCCGAAAAATCATCTGAAAAAGGATGGAACGGTATGGAGAACAATCACGCAGAAAAAAGCCAAGCGGAGCTTTACCGCGAGGAGCGCAAAAAGCGCATTGACTCCGCGGCAAAGAAAAAGGCTAAGAAAAACCCGAAGGCCGCTAAAGCGAAGCGCGTTGCGGCGAAGGTCATCGGCATTGTTTTGGCCGTGGCGATCGTGCTCGGTGCGGCATACGCCGTGCTCAATTTCTTTGGCGTACCGCAAAAGGTGCTGACGGCAGCGACGATCGGCGACGAAAAGGTTTCTGTGGCAAAATACAACTTTTACTATATGGACCTTTATATGAGTGTGCAGCAGACCTCTTCGCAGTATGACTCACAGTACGGCGACGGCTATGGTGCGATGTACACGGGGTACGATTCTTCCCTGACCCCGATGGAACAGGAATATCCTGAGGAGTTGGAGGGCTATGAAGGCGAAGGGAATCCGACCTGGGCGGATTATTTCCGTATCAACACGCTCAACTCCCTGCAGTCCTACCTTGCATATGCGGATATGGCACGGGAAGCCGGGCTTACGCTGACGGAAGACGAGCAGGCGGAGATCGACGAACAGATCGAAAGCCTGCGCTCTACGGCGGAATCAAACGATTATTCCCTGAACCGCTGGCTGACTCGGTTGTACGGTAAGGGCGTGAACGAAGATCTGCTTCGTGAAGTCCTGGAGGAACGCTACCTTGCTTCCAATTATGCGCAGCAAAAGAGCGAGGAACTGACCGACGCAGTCACGGAAGATGAGATCAATGCGGAATATACGGAAAACATTGCGGATTATGCGGAGCTTTCCGTGTCACTGTTCACCGTTTCGGCAGATACGTCTTCCATTTCCGAGGATGCGACCGAGGAAGAGCAGGAAGCCGCACGTACCGAAGCGATGGCTGAGGCAAAGAGCGAAGCGGACCGTTATGCCGCACAGGTCACGGATGCCGCTACCCTGCTTGAACAGGCACAGGCGTATAACAGCACGGCGACCGAATCCGGCGTTACGCAGACGGACGTTACCGCATCCTCGCTGGAGTCCTCCTACGGCACGAACGTGCGCGACTGGGTGCTTGCCGACGGCCGCGCGGTCGGTGATGTAGGCGTCGTGGAATCCGACAGTGGGTACACGGTCATTTACATGGCGGAACTGCCGCATCAGGATACGACCAAACCCGTGGATGTGCGCCATATCCTGATTCAGTTTGAAACCCAGACCGACGACGAGGGCAACACGGTCGAATTGACGGATGAGCAAAAAGCCACCTATTACACGCAGGCGGAAGAAATTTATCAGCAGTTCCAGGAAAACCCGACGGAAGAGAATTTTGCTACGCTTGCCAATGAAAACAGCGATGATCCCGGTTCTAATGAAAACGGCGGTCTTTACGAGGACGTACAGCCCGGCGAAATGGTCGAGGCATTTGATAATTGGATCTTTGATCCCGCGCGCAAGCCCGGAGACAGCGGAATCGTTGAAACGGAAATCGGCTACCATATCATGTACTATGTCGGCAACGACAACGAGGAAGTCTGGAAGTCCACCGTTCGTACGGCGCTGGCAAATGAAGCACTCACGGCTTTTGACGACGAGATTGTCAACGGCGAAACTTATCGGGTCGATACGTCTTCCGTGATGGTCAACTGGTCCGTTTCGCAGCTGGAATCGCTGATCAACGATACCTATATTGCGAGCAATTATAATTCTTAAAAGCACTTATAAAAACGCCCCGCCGATTTTGGCGGGGCGTGATTTTTAGATGACAGCAAAAGGACGGCCTAAGCCGTCCTTTTCTTTTTTTGCTTCTCTGTTTTTTGCCTACAGGGACTCCGCAAACAGATGAATATCGTCTTTAGAAATTCGGGAAAGCGCATCCGCAAACGGGAAGCCGAGCGCATCCCCCGCAGGGTACAAATCCGCAAGCGGCAGCAATACAAAAGAACGATTGCACATTTCGGGATGCGGCAAACGGAGATACGGCGTGTTCGAGATGAATCCTTTAACAGCCAGCAGGTCCAAATCGATCACGCGCGGGCCGTTTTTGAATTCCCGCACACGACCAAGCCCCGCTTCTATCCCCAGCAGTGCGCCGAGCAGCGCTTCCGGCTGCAAATCGGTGTCAAGTTCCGCTGCCATGTTAAGGAAATCGCCCTGAGCAGCATAGCCGTAGGGTTTGCTTTCATAGATGCGGGAACAGCGAACAATGTGCGTTTGCACAACGCGGTCAATAGACGCCAGCGCATCGCGTAAATTTTGTATCCGATCTCCGAGATTGGTCCCAAGCCCTACGACCGCTTTCATGCCTGCACCTCAACAGTTTCGCTTTCTGTCTGCTCCCGCGTGATCTCAACCGCCGTATAATCAAAATCCGCCTGTATGGGCGCATACGGCTTTTTCACGCAGACGGTGACTTCCTTAATGGCGGGGAACCCGCACAAAACCGCATCGGCAACAACCTGCGCCGCGCGTTCCAAAAGATCGAATTTTTCAGAAAGAAAAGCTGCACGCGCAGTTTTAAGCACCTTTGCATAACTGACGGTATCCTCTACGCGGTCCGTCTGGCATGGCACATACAGCGGCAATCGGCAGATGATGTCCAACAGGAACATCTGCCCGTTCTCTTTTTCTTCCGGATTCACCCCGTGGTATGCGTACAGACGCAGCCCGCTTACCTGTATGCTATCCATTTTACATTCCTCCTCTGCGTAAAAGCGCATCCGTCATATCTGCGGCGGCGCGCGCTTCACGCACATGATGCACACGGATAAGATCCGTCCCGCCCGCAATGGCAAGTGTATCGGCGGCAAGTGTACCGCACAGGCGCTGTACTTCTTCACTGCCTGCCTCATTTGCGATCATGCGCTTGCAGGAAAGCGCTGTCAACAGCGCATGTTTTTCCGGCTTAACAGATCCGAGCGCACGCAGCAGCGCAAGATTATCCTCGTGACTTTTTCCAAAGCCGAAGCCGGGATCCAAACAGACACTTTGTGCGGCGATCCCCTGTTCGCCGGCAAACGCAGAAGCGTTCATAAAAAAAGCGCGTACATCTGCGCACACCCCGTTCGGGTATGCGGCAGTTACGTCTGCATTCGCACCGCCCGTATGCATTAGGACCCAACCCGCTTCATACGTGCGCACGACAGAAGCCATGTCCGCAGAAAGCGCCCCGCTTACATCATTGATGATCGCCGCACCGTTTTCAAGCGCATAGCGCGCCACGCCGGGGAAAAACGTATCTACACTGATCGGTATGCGAACTGCCTTACGCACAGCGGGCAGAAACTGCCGCAGGATCTCCAATTCCTGTGCTTCGGAAAGCGGCGTGTGTCCGGGGCGCGTAGACTGCGCGCCGATGTCGATCAGATCCGCGCCATTCGCTTCCATTTCGCATGCATGCTGTACCGCTTTTTGCGGCTCGTTCCATTTACCGCCGTCAAAAAATGAATCCGGCGTGACGTTTAGGATCCCCATCACATAGGTTTTTGTGCCAAGCGGGAAAGAAAAGCCCCTGCCTGAAAAAAAAGACATGCGCTTATTCCCCCCGCAGCAACGCCATGGCTTCCGCACGGGTGCGCGCGTCCTTACGCATACTGCCGCGCAAAGCGGATGTGCGTGTGACAGCGCCTGCTGCCCGCGCACCGCGCATGGTCATGCAAAGGTGCTCCGCTTCCACTACGACCGCCACGCCCTGCGGCGCAAGATGCTCTTCTAAAAAGTCCGCCACCTGTGCGGTCAGTCGCTCCTGAAGCTGCGGGCGTTTGGCAAAGCTGTCCACAATGCGCGCAAGCTTGGAAAGCCCGATCACCTGCCCGCCGGAGGGGATATAGGCGATATGCGCCTTGCCGATGAACGGCAGCAGATGGTGCTCACACATGGAGTACAGCGGAATGTCGCGCACCACAACCATTTCGTCGTTTTTGCCCTCGTTGAACATTTTTAAATGGCGTGTTGGGTCATCCGCGAGCCCCGCGAAGATCTCTTCATACATATTGGCAACACGCTTCGGTGTTTCTATGAGCCCTTCGCGGTCCGGGTCTTCGCCGATAGCCAGCAGAATTTCCCGCACCGCGCGTTCAATGCTCGGTTTATCCATAATCCTTCTCCTTCATTTTTCCGCAGGCGCAAAGCGCAAGGAAAGAATAATACAATCGCTCAAAAAGCCCTCTGTTTTAGAGCTTTACGCAGTTATTCAAAAGCAAATTGCAGCGTGCGGGTCACATCACTGCGCACATACACGACTTCATCTACCTGCTCGGCTACGCGCCGGTCGGCAAGATATAAAACCTCATAAACAGCTTGGTTTTCCGTCAGATCCGCTGCCGCTTCCAAATAAGCCTGTTCATTCGTAAACCAGACTTCAATGGTATATGTCCCGTCCTGTATGCTTTGCGCCGCCGCATCCGCCATATCCTGCAGACAGGCGTCATCATAGGCGGAAAAGCACATCCCGTTTTGCACATAATAGTTCGCGGCAACGGCGTTGCAATTATTTTCGGCCGGGGCGATTTCTTCATGGTTGACGCCGATGTAATCGTCAGTCACATTGAAATATGTGTGGGCATAGTGGTGTATGTCTTCAGCGTCCAAATCGTCCCACGTGGCATCCACATGGTAATTCGAGCCGCCGATGGTCACAATATTCCACATATGCCCCTCACGGCTGCCGTTGTCATCCACACCGACACCCGTCGCGAGATAATTCGGTACACCGACCATGTCCAAAAGCAACTGCAGCGCACGAGAGTACCCTTCGCACACGGCCCTGCCCTCCACCAGCGCATTGTACGCTGTGTAACCATCGTCTTCCTGTGTTAAATATGTCGTATTTTGGCAGATGTAGTCATGAAAATACAGCTCTTGATCATAGGCGTCGGGCAAACTGTCTGCTTGCGCAACGATCTCGCGTGCTTTTTCGAGCAGATCATCGGTTTGCCTGCGGCAGGTCTCGGCGTCCGTCACATACTGCGGTACAAAATACGCTTTGGCGCCGCGCATCACGATATGGCTTTCGTTTTCCATACACAAAAGCGACGGATTGTCATAGGACAGGGCTTGAAACATCGCGCTGAACGCCTCGTCGTCCAGCGGCGGGATCTCGATCTCCTCCGGATGCGCCTCCACAGCGTTCAAAATCAGCGTATAGGCGATCTGCGCGTCTTCGGACAGCGTGTGATAATAATAGCGTGTCACGCCGTCCTGCGCATAGATAAGCTCCGTGTCGGAAAAGCGTGTCGGAAGCATCATGCGAAGCGTGTCGAGATTCGCAAGCACGATCCCTGCACAGAGCGCAAGCACTATAAGGGTCGCAAAAGCGCGTCTTTTCATGCGGGCTCCTCCCCTTCTTTCGGCGGCGTGCCGACAGAAACGGCATCTTGCAATGCAAGGAACGTATATAACAGCCCGTCGGACTGCGTGCAGTCCAACACGGAAAAGTTGGTATCCGACTGGTTGCAGACACTGTTAAACAACGGTGACGGATCAGCAGGGTCGAAAGCAGAAAGCAATTTTTGCACCAGCGCGCAGACCGCATCTGCCTGCTGCTCGACGGCGGAATACCGTATATATTTTGCAAACAAATCGCCCGTTAAGCTCTGCTCACCCGCGTCAAGGAACAATGTATAATCCGCGCCGCGGTATTCGATGCTCGCCGGTACGTTCACGGAAATATCTCCGATTTCCCCGATCACCTGGCGCAGCTGGGTTTCGGTCTGCTTGACATACCGTTCCAAAGAGATGCCGAGCGCGCTTGCCACACTTTCGCGCAGGCCAGCCAAACCGTATTTTTGATAGATCGCCGAAAAGGCCGCCGTTTCGCCATTGTATGCAGCAGTTTCGGCGGGCGAAAGCGTACATACGGAAATCCGCCCCGCGTTTGCGTCGGAAGACACCACGGAAAGCAGCACCAAGCTGTCATCGGAATCCACACAGGCATAAAATACATCCGCGCTTTGCACCTGTACGGTCTCCAGAACCCCCGTCGTTGTCTCTTCCGGTGCGGCCGTAGTTTCCTCGGGAGAGATCAAATTGTTCAGATCATAATCGACCGAATGCAGGAACAGCAAAACGGAGGCAGCGCCGAACACCACCACGAATGCCGCAAACGCCAAAATAAACGCGCGGGTTCGTCTGGCCTTCAGTTTTTGCTCGCTTGTGAAACGCAGCTTAGGCTTACGGCGCATGTCTTCACCTCACAGATGCTTCGTCCAACATAAGAAACACGTTAGTTCTCTTCGGAAGGTGCGGGTTTTTCAGCCACGGAAAAACCGCCGTATTTCCGCAAAAACAGTACCGGGGCAAATACAAACACAGCGACTGCCGCTGCGGCGAAAAACATCACATTGCCGGGGGCGGAGGTCACCACGCCGTACTCATTGGTGTAGGTCACTTCCGAAACACGGCACACAAGATTCCCGATATACGGGCCGATGACCATCGGCAGCAGGACAAAGAAAATCATGCGTATCCCCTGGAACGCACCGACCTTGTCGGCGGGCATGTAATCCCGCACGGAGGCATTCATCGCAACGGAAAGCAGCGCCCAGCCGCCGAGCGCGGGCACGGCACAGATCAAAAACGCTGTGGAGGTTTCGGCAAAGCCTGCTGCGACAAGCCCTGCCGCATACAGCAAAATGGAGATCCAAACAAATTTTTCCTTGCCGAAACGGTCCATCAGCCTGCCCATGCAAACGATCAGTGCTACGACGACTGCAATCACAACAACCGCCGCGACCATGATCGCCGGTGTCAGGGACGCCAGCACACTGTCCAAGCTGAAATTCAGCACATTGCCGAGATAAATAAAAATGTACGGGAAAAAGACTTGAAATGCCGTTGAAGAAATGCAGGCGGCGGCAAATGCGAGATATAACCGCTTATTCTCCTTTACAACGGCCGGCTTGAACCCGTAAATCAGATTGGCAAAATAGTTGCCGTCCGCTTTTTGCATGGTCGGGCGGTCACGCAGCGTAAACAAGCCGACTACGCCGCACAACAGAACTGCACCGCCCAAAGCATAAAAGAACACATCGTAGCCGATACCGCCGACAGCGCCCGAAAGCCCCATAACGACCGCAGTGGCAAACAGCGGCAGAAGCGCAAGCACGCTTTCCACCGTCGCGCGGTTCTTGGTATTGGTCACATCCGTGACCCAGGCATTGAACGCCGCATCATTGCCGACGGAGCCCGTTAAGGTCATAACACAGTCCATAACAACGACCAACGCGACTGTGACAGTTAAAATTTGAATTTCGTCCGTGAGCCCGAACAGCGCCGCAGTATGATCGCGGGAGATCGCACCGAACGATGCCGTAACAACGCCCCAAAGCAGATACCCGACACAAATGAATACTTTGCGTTTGCCGACTTTATCGCTCAAGGTGCCGGCAAGAAAGGTCGTGATCACCGCAGTGGCTGCGCTGCATGCGACCATTAAGCTGATCGCGCTCATCACGTCGACAGAGCCATCCACCGCCGCCTGTGAGGCGCCGGTATAAATCGAGTTGTAAAGGAACGTGTTGAAAAACATATTCTCCACGCTCCAGGCAAGCTGCCCGACAAGCCCAAACAGAATGATATTGAACCATACTCGCCCGCCGAGCCGATTTGCTTTGGCTGACACAATGATCTCCCCTTTCACTTTTCCGGCACGATCGATTGCATGATAAAATACGGTTGTGGATATTGTAGCATATTTCCCAAAAAGTTACAATGCAAAAACGAAAAAAGCGCGCCTGTATACAAACGCATACAGGCGCAAAGTGTGTAAAATCAGACTGCATCCTTCGGCGAACGCTTAACGCTCGTTTTGGCGGGGACTTTTGCCGGTACGGAGGTTTCAACCAAAGGCTTTTCGCCGCTTTCGACGCAGGCTTTTGTAATAATGACCTTGTTGATGCTTTCATCCGATGGGATCTCATACATCGCAGGCTGCAATACCTTTTCCATAATGGCACGCAGTCCGCGCGCGCCGGTATTCTTTTCCAAGGTCAGGTCTGCGATCGCAGCGAGCGCATCCGGCTGGAACTCCAGCGTAACGCCGTCCATGCGGAACAGTTCGGTATACTGCTTGACCAAAGCGTTTTTCGGTTCTGTCAAAATGCGGATCAGTGCATCGCGGTCGAGATTCTCCAGCGTCGTAATGGCAGGCAAACGCCCGACAAGCTCCGGGATCAGACCGTATTTTACAAGGTCCTGTGGGATGACCTGCGCATAAATGCGCGCCATATCCGCTTTGCGGGACTCGGTAAGCTCACTGCCGAAGCCTAACACCTTATTGCCCGTGCGCTTTTCAATGATCTTATCGATCCCGTCAAAGGCGCCGCCGCAAATAAACAGGATGTTTGTCGTATCGATTTGAATAAACTCCTGCTGGGGGTGCTTTCGGCCGCCCTGAGGGGGAACATTGGAGACCGTACCCTCCAGGATTTTCAGAAGCGCCTGCTGTACGCCCTCGCCGCTGACGTCGCGGGTGATGGACGGGTTTTCCGACTTGCGGGCGATCTTGTCGATCTCATCGACATAAATGATCCCTTTTTCGGCACGCTCCACATCGAAGTCCGCCGCCTGTATCAAGCGGAGCAGGATATTTTCAACGTCCTCGCCGACGTAGCCCGCCTCAGTGAGCGTGGTCGCGTCCGCAATCGCGAAGGGAACATCCAAAATATCGGCAAGCGTTTGGGCGAGCATCGTTTTGCCCACACCCGTAGGCCCAAGCAAAATAACATTACTCTTTTGAATATCGACATCTGAGCTGTCGCCGTAGTAAATGCGTTTGTAGTGGTTGTAAACCGCGACACTTAAGGCAATTTTTGCAGCATCCTGCCCGATGACATATTCGTCAAGGTGTGCTTTGATCTCCTGCGGCTTCGGAAGCGGCTTGTTCGGCTTGCTTGCCTGTTTGCGCTTTCTGCGCCCGGCGTCGCCCTCCTCGACGATCTCCATGCACAGCTCGATGCACTCGTCGCAGATGCAGACGCCCGGACCCGCAATCAGTTTATCGACCTCGTCCTGCGATTTTCCGCAGAACGAGCAACGGACAGTTTTTTCTCTGCCGTCGTTTTCTCTCGCCATAGTGCTTCCCCTTTTGTGTTATCGCTTGTAGAAGATCTTATCGACCAGACCGTAATCGAGCGCCTCTTCAGCGGAAAGGAAGTTGTCGCGCTCCGTATCGCGCGCGATCTGCTCGATGGGTTTCCCCGTGTTTTCCGAAAGGATACGGTTCAGCTTTTCGCGCGTACGCAGGATGTGCTTCGCGACGATGTCAATCTCCGTCGCCTGACCCTGCGCGCCGCCGCTGGGCTGATGGATCATGATCTCACTGTTGGGCAGTGCGAAACGCTTGCCCTTTGCGCCCGAGGACAGCAAGAAAGCACCCATGCTCGCCGCCATGCCCATGCAGATCGTGGAAACATCACACTTGATATACTGCATGGTGTCGTAGATCGCGAAGCCCGCCGTTACAGAGCCGCCGGGGCTGTTGATGTAAAGGCTGATGTCTTTTTCGCTGTCCTGCCCCTCAAGGTACAGAAGCTGGGCGACCACAAGGCTTGCCGTCGCGTCGTTGACCTCGTCGGACAACACAATGATGCGGTCGTTGAGCAGTCTTGAAAAGATATCATAAGAACGCTCACCGCGGTTGGTTTGCTCGATAACATAAGGTACAAGTGCCATAAGAAATACCTCCTGCGCAAAAGTTTTGCGCGCAGCGGAATCCTCCGCTGAAAAAACATGCCTGTTTCAGTATAGCCGTACCATTGGTCGGCTAATCATATCATTCCGATTTTTCTTCCGTCTTTTTCGCCGCAGGCTTTTTGGCTGCCGTCTTCTTGGCAGCGGGCTTCTTGGCGGGCTTTTCCGCCTTTTCGCCGTCATTTTCCGCCTTTTTTGCCGCCGTCTTCTTTGCAGCAGGCTTTTCTTCCGTGATCACGGCGTTATCCACGATGAAGTCTACGGCTTTTCTCGAAGCAAGCTCCATGCGAAGCCCGTCTTCGGAGATTGCCTTTTTGACCGCCTCAATATCCATATTATATGTGTCGGCGAACTTTTTATATTCCGCTTCCAGCTCTTCGGCGGTCGGTTCGATCTTCTCGGCCTCGATGATCTTTTCGATCGCAAGGTCCAGCTTCACCTGTTTTTCAGCGTTCGCGCTGAAGCCCTCGCGAAGCTTTGCCTCGTCCTGCCCTGTATATTGCAGGTAGGTTTTCAGATCCAGCCCCTGTGTCTGCAAGCGATAGGCAAAATCCTCCACGTTGCTGTCGATTTTTTTCTCGACCATAACCTGCGGAATCTCCGCCTCGATGCCGTCGGCAACCATTTCGAGCAGCGTGCTGCGCACTTCTTCCAGTGCCGCACTCTTCTTGGCTTCTTCCATATCCGCCTTGATGCTCTTCTTCAGCTCATCGACCGTGTCTTTATCGCTGACATCCTTAACGAATTCGTCGTCAAGCTTCGGCAGCTCCTTGACCTTGATCTCATGCAGCTTGATCTTGAACACGGCATCCTTGCCGGCAAGTCCCTCATGATAATCCTCGGGGAATTTCACATTGACGTCGAACTCGTCACCCGTCTTGTGCCCGACGATCTGATCTTCAAAGCCCGGAATAAACTGCCCGGAGCCGAGCGTGAGCTCATAGCTTTCCGCCTTGCCGCCCTCAAACGCTTCACCGTCCACAAAGCCTTCAAAGTCGATGACAACGATGTCATCCTTCTTCGCGGCGCGGTCTTCAATCGTTACCATGCGGGCGTTCTGTTCAAGCATACGGTTCAGTTCCGCCTTGACCTCGTCCGCCGTCACCTTGGAGGGTTTGCGTGTGGCTTTTAAGCCTTTGTAGTCGCCGAGCTTGACCTCGGGCTTGACCGTGACTTTCAGCTTCAGCGTCACGCCGCTCTTGCCCATTTCGGGAACTTCCAGATCGAACGGAGCATCCACGACTTCCAAAGCCGCATCTTTGATTGCTTCTTCCACGACCTCCGGATACAGCGCCTCCAGCGCATCCTCATAAAACACGCCTTCGCCGTAGATCTTTTCAATGAAATTCCGCGGCGCTTTGCCCTTACGGAAGCCGTGCACGGTGATATTCTTGCGTTGCTTCAGGTACGCCTGATTGACTGCCTTTTCAAAGCGGTCGGCGTCGATGGAAATTTCCAGCTGCCAAACGTTGGTTTCCACTTTTTCAGATGATTTCAAACTCATTTTACGGATTCCTCCTGTACAATAATGGGTCAACTTAGGTATTATAGCAGAAAGTGTTATAAATTGCCATACTTTTTTAGGATTTTATTTTTTCAATCAATTTTGGGCAAAATCCGAGGGAATCGCTCGACACAAGGGAGAAATGGATTCCCTCAAGCTCCCCCTGAAAAGCCGAACCGATCGCCGCGCTGTGCAGATGTGCATAATAACAGCGGCGGATGTTTTCCGCGTGCAGCGCTTCAAGTATGGGTTCACAGCGCTGCGTGCGTGTGACGGGCGGATAATGCAGAAACACCAGCGGTTCGCCGCCGAGCGCCCGGCCTGCCGCGATCGACGTTTTCAGCCGCTGCACCTCGCGAAGCAGGACCTTATCGGGCTGCGCATCCGTTGCATCGAAAAACCAGCCGCGCGTACCGCAGATCGAAAAATCGCCGACGCGATAGGCGTTGTTGTGCAGGATCTTTATGGACAATAATCCGCTTTCTTCCAAAAAGTCCTGCATTTTCCGCATGGTCGTCCACCAATAGTCATGGTTGCCCTTCATTAAGATTTTCCTGCCCGGCAGCTCGTCTAAAAAGCGGAAATCCGCCAAAGCGTTTCCAAGCTGCATTGCCCACGAAACGTCGCCGGGGATAATGACGGTATCTTCCGGTGAGACGACCGCGCGCCAATTTTTTTCAAGCCTTTGCACATAATCCTGCCAACCACGGAAAATATCCATCGGTTTATTGGATCCTAAGGATAGATGCGTATCGCCGATAGCAAAAAGGGACATAATTCTGCGCTCCGAACATGTATAGAATTCGGGTTTTGCCGCACAATAAGAACGAAAGGAGGAGAAAAGCATGAACGACATCAAATGCAACGTTTCCAACTGTGTTTACCACAGCGGCGTTTCCACCTGTACGGCAAAGGAGATCCAGGTAGCGAGCCAGTGCACCGGCAAACCGTGCGAATGCAGCGAGACCGAATGCGGCACGTTTGAACCGAAGAACTGACGAGATACAAAAAAGAGCGTGGATGCAGCCATCCACGCTCTTTGCATCATATACCGAGCATTTCAAGCACCGCGTTCGCCATGTCCTCTTTTTGGACGACGCCCGTAAACCGCGGTGTTTTCCCGCGAAGGCTGCTTAATTGCGGCGGAACGGGCGCACCCGTAAGCGCATGCAGTGCCTCTACCGTTTCAAACTCATCGTCTGTGACACGCTCCGGCGCGACGGCATGCAGAACGCTTTTGGAAAATTTATACGGATTCGCTGTGGAGGCGATCACTGTGGGCGTACTGTCGCCCGTTTTGGTTTTATATGCGGCATAAACATTCAGCGCTACCGCCGTGTGGGTATCGCACAAATACCCGTATTTTTCGTAAATACGGCGAATGGTGCGCTCCGTGTCCGTATCATCACAGCAGCCCGCCGCAAACAGGTCGGACAGCGCCGAAAAGATCTTCTCGCTGACCTTGTAGCAGCCCTTTTCGGAAAGCGCTTCCATATACGCGCGCGTCATATCAGCATCCTGACCCGAAAGCAGGAACAAAAGCCGTTCAAGGTTGCTGGAAATAAGAATATCCATGGACGGAGATTCCGTGCAGTAGAACGGGCGGTTCTTGTCGTACGTCCCGCTCTGGAGGAAGTCCGTCAAAACATTGTTGGCGTTGGATGCACAAATGAGTTTGCCGATCGGCACGCCCATCTGCTTGGCATAATACGCCGCAAGGATATTGCCGAAATTGCCGGTCGGCACGACTACATTCATCGGCGCACCGATCTTCAGCTTCTCGGATTTGACCATATCGCAGTATGCGGAAACATAGTAGACGATCTGCGGAACGAGCCTGCCCCAGTTGATGGAGTTCGCCGAAGAAAACGCCATATGGTGCTCGGCAAATTTTTCTTCCAGTGAACGATCCGTGAAAATCGCCTTCACACCGCTTTGCGCATCGTCAAAATTGCCTTGGATCGCACAAACACCGACGTTCGCGCCCTCCTGCGTGGTCATTTGCAGCTTTTGCATGGGGCTGACGCCGTTTTCAGGATAGAACACCAAAATTTGTGTGTTCTCTACATCGCGGAAGCCCTCCAGCGCCGCCTTGCCCGTATCACCGGAGGTGGCGACAAGGATCACGATCTTAGTATTTTTGCGTGTCTTAGCGGCAGAGACCGTCAAAAGATGCGGCAAAAGCTGCAGCGCCATATCCTTGAATGCACAGGTCGGCCCGCGCCAAAGCTCAAGCACCTGCACCTCATCGGAGAGAGAATACAGCGGTGCGATCTCAGGCGAGCTGAATTTGTCCGCACGGTAGGCGTTTTCCACGCAGGCAGAAAGCTCATCGTCGGTGAAATCCGTCAAATACAGCTTTAAGATCTCTTTGGCGCGCCCGACATAATCAAGACGCATCAGGCGCTCGATGTCCACGAGATTGATCGTGGGGATCGTCATGGGCACAAACAACCCGCCGTCGGAGGAAATGCCCTTGGCGATCGCTTCGGACGCGGGCACGCGAACGGAAGCGTCACGGGTGCTTGTATAGATCATATTTCCACTTCCTTCATCAAAATCAATTCATTGTAGCACACAGTTTACAGATTTGCAACGAGAAATGCAAGCCCGTTTTCAAAAAAGATGTTTTCAAGCTGTGGTTCCGAAATCCCATGCTGCAAAAGGTAGGAAAACAGCTCCGGAAGGTGCTCGATTCCGTTTAGGGATTCGTGCACGGTGCAGCCGTCAAAATCACAGCCGAAGGCAAGGCAAGAGTCCGCACCGAGCTCCAGAAAATGCGAAATATGCCGCAGCACCGCGTCAAATCCCGTATCGCCGTTGTTGCCGAGGAAGTCCGCGCAGAGGTTGATCCCGATAAGCCCGTGCAGACGAATGAGCGTTCGGATTTGATCGTCTGTAAGATTGCGGGCGGCGGCATACGGGTTATCAACGATTTTCGCGTTGGAATGACTTGCCAAAAACGGGGCATCCAGACGTTCGGCAACCTCATAAAAGCCGCGTTCGTTGAGGTGCGACACATCCACAAGCATCCGTTTTTCCCGCATTTTGTCCACGACCCTTTGTCCGAACGGCGTAAGCCCACCGTTCGTTTCGGAAAAGCAGCCGCTGGCGATCTCATTATCGCCGTTCCAGGTCAGTGTCATCAGCCGCACGCCGTCACGGTAGAGCTGATCGAGCTTTTCGAGGCGCCCGCCGAGCACCGCCCCGCCCTCCACGGCAAGCACCGCCGCAGTTTTCTGCTGCTGCAAAACGGTTTGCAGGTCTCTTCCGGTTTCACAGATTGCAATATGCGCTGCGTTTTTCTGCACTTCCGATCGAAAGTTTTCGAGCACATCACGATAATATTGAAACGCCGCATCGCCGCGTTTTTCATCGGGGATCCAAATCGCAAACACCTGCGCATAAGCAGAGAAACAGGAAGCGCGGGAAAGATCGATGTGCAGATCATTTTTCCACAGCGGTTTCTGCTGCAAAAAGCACTCCCCCGCTGTGTCACAATGGAAATCCAGAAATCTCATAAGCCCTCCCCGTCAAAGGCGTTCGGAATATGCCGCACGCGCAGGACCGCACCGTCGCGCACATACACCTCGACAACGTCAAAGCGCGGCTGCAGATTCGTCGGGTTTTGCGAAAGGTACCGCGAAGCCGCCGCCAGCAGTTTTTTCCTTTTGACCGCATCCACAGCATCCGCAGGTTTCCCAAGCATCTGCGGGGAACGTGTTTTGACTTCAACAAAGCAAATATATGCACGGTCGGAAGCGATAATGTCGATCTCGCCTAAACGGCAACGGTAGTTTGCGGAAAGGATCGTAAACCCCTTCTCGCGCAGATACCGCGCTGCTGCGAGCTCACCGCGCATACCCGTCTGTGCCTTATCCATCACGTTCTGCCTCAAGGAATCTTTTCAAAAAAGTGCGGCGGTGAACCGGCGAAAGCCCGTACTGCGAAAGCCGTTCGTAATGCAGCTTCGTTCCGTAGCCCTTATGCTGCCGAAAAGCATACTGCGGATATTGCGCATCAAGTTCAAGCATTTTCCGGTCACGGCTCACTTTCGCGAGCACTGAAGCGGCAGAGATCGAAATCGATTTTGCGTCGCCCTTTATGACCGTCACCTCATCGCACACACCGATATGCGGCTTTTGATTGCCGTCTACGAGCAGCACGTCGGGCGAAACAGAAAGCTGCTTGACCGCGCGGCGCATGGCAAGAAAAGTTGCGTTAAGAATATTATATTCGTCGATCTCGCGTTCACTTGCATAACCGATGCCGTACGCAAGCGCCTTTTCCTGAATCACAGGGAAAAGCGCTTCCCGCTTTTTTTCGGTGAGCTTTTTGGAGTCGTCAAGCCCCGGGATCTGCGTATCGGGCGTAAAAATAACGGCGGCGGCGCAAACGGGCCCTGCAAGCGGGCCTCTGCCCGCCTCGTCTACCCCGCACACTGCGCCGCGGCCTTTAAGCCAATATGCATTTTCTATGGAAAAATCAACCATTTATTCCCCTACCTTATCGAGCGTGAGCCTGCCGAGCTTGCCGCCGCGGTATTCGTCCAAAAGCATAGCCGCTGCGCGCTCATAATCAATCTCGCCGCCGCGCAGAAGCATACCGCGTTTTTTGCCGATCATTTCCAAGATTTCCCACGGCTGTGCGCCTTCAAAACCGGAAATCTTATAGCGTTCGCGCAGGCGGTCCGGATATTCGGTCTGCATGATCTCCAAAAGCCGAATGCTGAGTGTCTGCACGTCCACGACCGTATCTTTGACCGAGCCGATAAACGCCAGTTTATCCCCCACGCGCGGATCGTCGAATTTAGGCCAGAGCACACCGGGCGTGTCCAAAAGTTCCACACCGTCGCCGATAGCGAACCAGCGGTTTTGGCGTGTCACTCCGGCGCGGTCGGCGACCTCGGCACGGACGCGCCCCGCCATTTTATTGATAAAAGAGGATTTACCCGTATTAGGGATGCCTACGACCATGCAGCGCAGCGGTTTGCCCGCCATGCCGCGTTCGTTGTTTTTTTCGATCCGCTCGTGCAGTACCTCACGCAGCAGCGGCACAAAGCGCTTCAAACCCTTTCCGCTGCGGCAATCCACCGCGAGTGCGGCAAAACCGTTTTTACGGAAAAAGCAAAGCCAGCGGTCGGTAGCGGCTGCATCCGCAACATCACATTTATTCAAAAGGACGATACGCGGCTTGCCTTTTGTTAAGTCAGAAAGCTCGGGGTTGCGGCTGCTTTCGGGTACGCGCGCGTCAAGCACTTCCACAACAGCATCCACCTGCGGCAGACACTCGCGCAGCAGGCGGCGTGTCTTTGCCATATGCCCCGGGAACCACTGTACATTTTGTTTGATCGAATCCGCCATAACCTTACTCCGCAGAACTTGTCAGCAGATGCGAATCGCCGACGCGGTAGATCGCTTCGCCGACGATATAGCGTGTGTCGATGAGCCCCACAAATTTATCGCGGCTGTCGGTGGAGGCATTGCGGTTGTCGCCCATCACGAATACATACCCCTCGGGGACAACGATCGGGTAGGTCATATTGCCCTGCACACGGGTGGTCTCGGCGATATACGGCTCTTGGAGCACTTCGCCGTCCACGATCACCTGCCCTTCGGCAGCGTTGATCTCGATGGTCTGCCCTTCCGTCGCGATGACGCGCTTGATGAGCACTTTTTCGTAAATATTCGGCTGCGAGATCACAACAATATCGCCGTTTTCCACATCCCAATCGCGCGCAGTAATGATGACGCGATCACCGTCTGAAAGCGTGTTGTTCATCGAACTGCCGTCCACGGCGGAAATTTTAAAGCAAAAGGTGAAAATCACCGTGACTGCCAACACGGCAGTTACCAAAACAGAAGCAAAATCATACAGATTTTGCAGTGATTTTTTGTTAAGCATTCTGATCGATCTCCCAATTTCCGACCGGGAAGAAGCGGAATTCCGCAACTCCTAACACATAGCGTTCATCGATAAAGCCAATAGTGCTTGAACGGCTGTCCAGTGAATTATTGCGATTATCTCCCATGACAAACAAGCAGCCCTCGGGCACGGTCAGCGGGAAGGTTGTATCAAACCCGCGGCGCGTTGCTTCGGCGATATAAGGCTCGTCGAGCAGTTCGCCGTTCACAAAAACCTCGCCCGTGATAAAGTCGATGTCCAGCGTATCGCCGCCGACGGCGATTACGCGCTTGATCAGCGGTTCGTTAAGCGAATTCGGCTGGGTGATCACAACGATGTCGCCGCATTCGACGGACGTATTCACCGCGCGGACGGCAAGCCAATCGCCGTTTTGCAGCGTGGGCACCATGGATTCGCCGCTTACGCCGACTACACGGAAAGCAAAAGTGAACACAAGCAAAATGGTGATAAAGGCAAAAACAAGCGAGTCAAGCCATTCGTATATAAATTTCCAGGACTTCTGCGGCGCGCTGCGCACAGGCGCGAGCTCCGTGAGCGAAACGCAGAATTGTTCGGACTTTCTCAAAACCTACACCTACCCTATTATGGGTATTTTACAACAAAACATCCTGCAATGCAAGAACGGAGCGGTAAGTTTTTTCTACTTGAGATCTAATAAAAAACAGTTTCCTTGGCTGTTTTTTGCGCGCTGCGGCGCGCCCTCCTGTTCGATTCCGCAGCACAACAAACCAAAATACAAAACGCCCCGTCGAGAAAAGACAGAGCGTTTTGCACTTTGGAGCGGGTGATGGGAATCGAACCCACACAGCCAGCTTGGAAGGCTGGAATTCTAACCATTGAACTACACCCGCAGAAGCGCATATATTTTAACAAAAAAAAGCAGCGATGTCAAGCCGGGCGCATACCTTTTTGCAGCACGTCCGTAACGACAATATATTTCCGTTTGCAGCGCGGGCAACATCTGCTGTTGTTTTGATCAGCTTAACTGCTGTACGGTTTTAAAAGAATAGCCGTTTTCGGTCAGAAAGTCCATGTCGCGCACAATGGTCGCCGCGCCGGAAACACAGCTGTAGATCGGGTCATCTGCCAAAAACACCTCAATACCTGTCTCGCTTTCCAAGAATCGCTTCATCCCATACAAAAGCGCCGTACCGCCCGTTAACACGATGCCGTTTTCAGAGATGTCGCCAACGAGCTCCGGCGGTGTGATCTCGAGCACCGATTTAATGCCGCGCACCATAACGTCCAGCCGCTCGCGGATACAGCCGTACAGTTCTGTAGACGTGACCTCAAACGTGATGGGCATATGGTCAAGCCCGCTTTTGCCGTTTGCCATAACGGCGATCTCCTCCCGCCGCGGCACAGCGCTGCCCAAACAGATTTTCAACCGTTCGGCAGTCTGCGGCCCGATCAGGATGTCGCGCTCGCGGCGCAGATACCGCTGGATCGCTTCATCGATCGACTTGCCGCCGACTTTAACTGATTTTGAGACCGATAGGCTGCCCATCGTCACGACGGAAACATCCACTGCGCCGCCGCCGATATTAACGATAAAACGGCCCGAAAGCGCATTGTTCTCGAACCCTACGCCGATCGCAGACGCCAACGCCTCTTCCACAAGGCACACCCTGCCCGCGCCTGCGCGCATGGCGACCTCTAAAAACGTGTGCCGTTCAAGATTCGTCGCACCGCTTGGGACCGTCAGAATAACAGTAGGCTTTAAAATACTGTTGCCGCACAGGCGCTGGAAATAATAGCGCAAAATATGCTGCGCCATGGTGTAATTGGAAATGATCCCGTTTTGTACGGGACTGATGACTTCAATATTTTCGTCCGTTCTGCCGTTAATGGTATAGGCGGCGTTGCCGATGGCAATGGGAATGCCCGTTTCCGTATCTACGGCGATCATCGTCGGCTCGTCGAGCACGATGCCTTTGCCGTCCACATACATAATGGTGGACGACGAACCGAAATCGATCCCCACACGCATACCGAGCATTCCCGTCACCTCCTAAATCTGGACTTTTCTTTTTCCCGGCAGTCAGCCGAGCACCGCCGCCTCATCGATCAGCGCAATGTCGTTTTCCCGCAGGATATCGGCTGCCTTTTGATCATCATCCACGCGCAGGATGACATACGCGTGTCCTGCCTCCGGCGTTAAGAAGGCATAGGCGTATTCCACATTTTCGCCAGCGTCGGCAAGCGTCCTGACAACGTTTGCAAACGCGCCCGTCACATCAGGGATCGAAACGCCGACAACATCGGTGATGGAGACGGCAACACCCGCATCACGCAGGACCTGCGCCGCTTTTTCGGTGTCAGACACAATCAGGCGCAAAATACCGAAATCCGTGGTATCTGCAATGGAAAATGCGCGGATGCTCACATTGCCTTCTGCAAGATAGCCCGTTATCTCGGCAAGCCTGCCGGGTTTATTTTCCACAAAAACGGAAATTTGCCGGATCGCCATAACAATACCTCCTGGAATCTTAGCGCTGCTTTGCAAGCGCGATTACTGCGCGTTTTGATAACCGAGATCGAACGCCTTGAGGTTCATCTCCAAAAATTTAGCGGGTACGGTCTCGCGGATCGCTTGTTCCCAAACCGCACGGTCAATGTCCATATGCGCCGCCATAACGCCGATAAGCACAACGTTGACCGCCTTGGCGGAACCGGCCTCTACTGCAAGCGAGAGCGCATCAATGTCTCTGAGCTTCACACCGGTCTCTCGGATAGCATCCAGCACGCCGTCCGGGTACGTTGCAACGCCCGTGACGACAGGCATCGGGTCGATCTGCTGGGTGTTGGCGATGATCGTGCCGTCCGTTTTCAAAAAGGGAAGCCACCGCGCCGCTTCGAGCTGCTCAAAGGCAAGAATAAGATCTGCCTGTCCTTTTTGCACGATGGGCGAATCGACCTTGTCACCGTATTTGACATAGGTAACGACCGAACCGCCGCGCTGGCTCATGCCGTGGACTTCGGAGACCTTGACATCATAGCCGACAGAAATGAGCGCCGCTCCCAGCAAACGGCTTGCGAGCAGCGTCCCCTGCCCGCCGACGCCGACGATCATAATGCTTTTTGTTTTCATTTCGCTTCGCCCTCCTTGATCGCGTCAAATTTGCAAAGCTGGCTGCAAACTGCACAGCCGACGCACTGTGTAAAGTCTATGACGGACTTTTTGTCCTTCATGCTGATGGCGGGGCAGCCGATCTTCATGCACATCTTGCAGCCGACGCACTTGTTCGGGTCCACATGCATGGGCGGCTTATGCTTGACGTATTTCAGCAGTGCGCAGGGACGGCGGGAAATGACGACCGAGGGTTCGTCCGCTTCGATTTCCTCACGCAATACGGTTTCACATTCTTCTAAGTTGTACGGATCGATCACGCGCACACGGTCGATCCCGACAGCCTTTGCAAGAAGTTCCAGGCTGACCGCCGTAGTCGGATCGCCCTTAATGGTCTTGCCCGTGGTGGGATTGTCCTGATGACCGGTCATGCCCGTGATACTGTTGTCAAGAATAATGACGGTGGAATTGCTTTGGTTATATGCAATATCGATCAATCCCGTCACGCCGGAATGAATGAAGGTTGAATCGCCGATGACCGCGACGGATTTTTTGGCATTGGCTTCGTCCGCTTTATTTCTGCCGTGCAGCGCTGAAACGGAAGCGCCCATGCAGATGCAGGTATCTATCATGCCAAGCGGCGCAAGCGCGCCGAGCGTGTAGCAGCCGATGTCGCCGCTGACAAAGACGTTCAGCTTTTTAAGCGCATAGAAAAGGCCTCTGTGCGGACAGCCGGCGCAAAGCACGGGCGGGCGGGCGGGGATATCGAGGTCAGTTGCAACACTTTTGTCCTCACGCCCCAAAATCACCTTAGCGATCAAGCTCTGCGAATACTCACCCTGCAGTGTAAACGCCTCTTTGCCGATAACCTCGATCCCGTTCTGACGGCAATGCTCCTCTAAAAACGGATCAAGCTCTTCGAGCACATACACCTTTTTGCATTTGGCGGCAAAGGCGCGGATCTTTTCGACCGGTAGCGGATACACACAGCCGAGCTTCAGATAAGATGCATTTTCGCCGAGCGCCTCTTTCGCATATGTATAGGTGATGCCGGAGGTGATAACGCCGATGTCGGTGCTGTAATACTCCTCACGGTTGATGTCGGCGGTCTCCGCCCACGCGACCTGATCGAGGATGCGCTGCTCGACAACCACATGCTTTTTGATCGCCATGCCGGGCATCATAACATATTTCATCGGGTCTTTCGTATAGGGCTTAAGGTCGAGTTCTTCGCGCTCGGAGACCTCAACTAAGCTGCGCGAGTGCGCCACGCGCGTGGTCAGACGCAGGATAACGGGTGCGTCGAACTGCTCGGACAAAGACAGCGCCAGCTTTGCAAATTGCAGACACTCCTCGGAATCGGAGGGCTCGAGCATCATCAGCTTAGAGGCCTTCGCATAGTGGCGGGAATCCTGCTCATTCTGCGACGAGTGCATACCGGGGTCATCCGCAACACCGATCACGAGCCCTGCATTGACACCGGTGTAAGACGCCGTGAACAGCGGGTCGGCGGCAACATTGAGCCCGACGTGCTTCATACCGCAGAAGGAACGCGCGCCTGCGATCGCCGCGCCTGCAGCGACCTCCAGCGCAACCTTTTCATTCGGCGCCCATTCACTGTATACGTCATCGTATTTTGCAATGCACTCGGTGATCTCGGTGCTGGGCGTACCCGGGTAGCTGGAGGCGACGCGCAAGCCCGCTTCATAAAGCCCGCGGGCGACCGCCTCATTGCCGATCAACAGTTTTTTACTCATGACTTCTCCTCCGTTTGATTTCGCAAATCCACAACGCGCTTTGCCTTGCCGACAAACCGCTCAATGGTATTCGGTTCTACAATACTGACTTTGCACTGGATCCCCAAAACCGTATGCATATTGTGCCGGATACGGTTTTGCAATTCTTCGATCTTGCCGTAGCTTTCGAGAAGCGAAATATCCGAAAGCTCCACGCGGATCTCCAGCGTGTCGGCAAAGCCCTCGCGGCGAACGATCAGCTGATAATGGGGACTGACGTCCTGCATACCCACGAGCACACTCTCGATCTGCGACGGGAACACATTAACGCCGCGGATCTTCAGCATATCGTCGCTTCTGCCCTTGATCTTATCCATGCGCGCAAAGGTTCTGCCGCACTTGCAGGGCTCGTATGTAATGCGGGAAATATCGCGCGTGCGGTAACGCAGCAACGGGATGCCTTCTTTTGTGAGCGTTGTGATGAGCACCTCGCCCGTTTCACCCTCGCCGAGCACCTCCAGCGTGTTGGGATCAACGATCTCGGCAAGGAAATAGTCCTCATTGATATGCAGCCCGCAGCGCTCTTCACATTCTCCCGACACACCGGGGCCCATAAGCTCGCTCATGCCGTAATTGTCGGTTGCAAAAAGCCCCCACGCCGTTTCGATCTGGGTACGCATTTCGGGCGTGCACCCTTCCGAGCCGAACAGCCCGAGCCGCAGATGGTAATCAGACATCGGGTATTCGAGCTTCTTTGCCGTCTCCGCCATATACAGCGCATACGACGGCGTAGCGACCAACGCCGTAGTCTTGAAGTCGCGCATGTACATCAGCGCTTTTTCCGTGTTGCCGCTGGAATTGGGCACCACGGCGCAGCCGAGCTTTTCAAGCCCATAGTGCAGCCCAAGGGCGCCTGTGAACATACCGTAGCCGAACGAAATCTGCACAATGTCATCCGCTGTTGCACCTGCTGCGGCACAAAGGCGCGCCATGCAGTCCGACCACATATCCAAATCATGCGCCGTGTACCCGACCACCGTAGGCTTGCCCGTTGTACCGGAAGATGCGTGGATGCGCACGATGTTTTTCATCGGCACGGCAAACAATCCGAACGGATAGTTGTCGCGCAGATCTGCTTTGGTCGTCGGCGGGATGCGCCGAATATCATCAAGTGTTTTGATGGAATCGGGTGTTACCCCCGCGTCATCCAGCTTCTTTTTATAGAAAGGAACGTTCTCGTAACAGTACCGCACGGTATAGCGCAAGCGTTCGAGTTGGATCTCGCGAATTTTGGCGCGCGGCATGGTCTCCGCGTCTTTTTGAAAAAACATTACCCTTTCCACCTTTCAGGAATCCGCCACAGGCGGTACAACGCGGCGTAAAAGCTGCAAAAAGCAGCCGCGGATCTTTCCGCGGCCGCGTCGAAAATATCCATTTTGTATTATATCACAGTTCTTCGCGTTCGACAACACCGTTGTAAAAGAAATCGGAAACTTCCCCGTCCTCCTTTTTGTGGAAAACGGCGCTCACGATCAGGCAAACGGCGACGGACGCCAGCATGGCGATGCACGCGAACAACGGGCCCTGCCCCATCAGCGTCACCACGGCGGGTGCATCCACTGAGCAGAGGTTCAGCAGCTTGCAGGAAGCCGGAATGATCGCAATGCAAAATCCCGTGAGGATACCCGCCCACGCGCCGGTCTTATTCAGCTTCTTGCAATAAAGCGCGAGCACATAGGGCGCCAAAAACGAGCCGGAGATGATGCCCCAGGAATAGCTCATCATATCGAGAATCGGCGTTTTGGTATTCGCCACAACGTAAGACAGGATGACGAACAGGATGCAAAACAGCTTGGTCAGTTTTCCTGTCTTTTGGGTGGACATATCCTGTTTTTTGACAGCGATAAGGTCAATGGACAGCGCGCTGCCTGCGGAAAGCGTAACAGAACACAGCGTCGAGACGGACGCGGACAGCAGCAGGACGATGATCACACCCAGCAGCACGTCGGGCAAATTGGAATCGCGCAGCATATTGGGCACGATGTAATCCGCCTCGGGCATGTCGACGCCGACGGTATAATACGCATGGCAAAGCGAGCCGATAAAGTAGCCGCCGCCCGCAATCAGCAAGGCAAACACCGTGGAAATGATGATGCCGCGCTTTGCCTGCTTATCATCGCGAATGCCGAAATACTTTTGCACCATTTGCGGCAGCCCCCAGGTACCGAAGCTCGTCATAAGCACCGTCGCCATCAAAGAGACCCACTGGGAAGCGTTCATATCGGGAAGCCCGGCTTCTGTATGCGCATATTCCACAAGCCCGGAAATGCCGCCTACACGGTCACAGCGCACAACAAACACCAACAGCAGCACCACGCCGACCATCATCACAATGCCCTGCACAAAGTCGGCGCGCGCCTGCACCAGATACCCGCCGAAGGTCACAAGTAGGATCGCAAGTACAGCAATGATCACAAGAAAGATCGTGTCGTCGATCCCCAAAAGCACGTCGGCAACGCTTGCAAGCCCGCTATAAACGGAAGCGGAATACGGTACAAGGAACACAAAGATGACCGCGCCCGCGAACAGACGCATATTGCGGCTGCCATAGCGTTTTTCAAAAAATTCTGGCATGGTTTTGAGTTTAAGCCTGCCCGCAACATCCCGCGTGCGGCGTGCAAGCACAGCCCACGCGAACAGCGAACCGAAAACGGCATTGCCAAGACCTGCTAAAACGCCCCACAGCCCGAAGCTCATGCCCGTTTTTCCGGCATAGCCGATGAACATGACGGCGGAAAAATACGCCGTGCCGTAAGACAGCGCAGAAAGCCACGCGCCGGCATTCCTGCCGCCGACGGTAAAGTCCGAAATGCTTTTGGACTTTCTGCCCGTCACAACGCCGATCACGATCAGCGCAAGGATATAGACCGCAACGGTTGCCCAAATGATGACCTTTTCCATTTTTCCACCGACTTTATGTACTGGATTTTTACGCTTTAAAGCTTTTACTTGCTAAAGCGAACTGCCTATCATTATACCCTCCCGACCGACTGCGGTCAAGAGGGCAAAAGCAACTAAATATGCAGCAGTCTTTTGGCATTTATCGACAGAATTTTTGCTTCCTCCTCGGCGGGCAGATCCAAACTTTGGATGAAACGCGCCTCATCCGCCGACGAGCTCCAAGGCATATCGCTGCCGAGCAGTATATGATCCGCCCCATGGGCACAGATAATCTCTCGCGCATAGTCCGGGGGCATCCTGCCATAAGAAAACGCGGTATCCAGATAAACCTTTGTACCGCAAAGCTCTTCTAAGACGCTGTCCCACAACAGCCAGCCACCGAAATGCGCCGCTACAACAGGCGCATCACCGAAACAGTCGAGCACACGCAAAAGGCGCTCGGGCGGGCAGTGCACAGGGCGCGGGAAACCAATATCCACGCCGGCGTGAAACACCGTAATGAGCCCGAGCTTTGCGATATGCTCATAAATCGGGAACATCCGTTCCTCGTCCACAAAAAAGTCCTGGTATTCCGGGTGCAGCTTAACGCCCTTGATCCCCGCTTCTTTGAGTCGATCCAATTCTTCAAGCGCATCGGGGCTGTCGGGGTGGATGCTGCCAAAGGGTATGAGCATATCGTCGCCCACCAGCGAAATTGCAAAATCATTGACCTTCTTTTGCTGATGCGGATTGGTAGCGATATTGAGCACGACCGCTTTTTCCATGCCGAACTTGCGCAGCGCAGGTTTTAAGTCAGATACGGCACCGCTGTAAACGGGCGTTACGCCGCCCGCATTTTTGGCGATCTGCGGGATCGCTTTGGCGGCGATGGCATCTAAAAACGTGTGCACATGAAAATCGATCATAGTAGATCCTTCTTTACGATTTCTGTCTTGCCTGCGCTTTCATGCGCTGTTCTTTGGAAAGGATGCGTTTGCGCAGGCGGATAGCGTGCGGCGTGACCTCCACAAGCTCGTCATCCTTGATAAACTCCATGGACTGCTCCAGACTGAGCACCGTGTGCGGCACCAGACGCAGCGCATCATCTGAACCCGCAGCACGTGTGTTCGTCAAATGCTTTTGCTTGCAGACATTGCAGACGATATCTTCATTCTTTGCACATTCGCCGACGATCATACCCTCATACACCGGCACGCCGGGGCCGACGAACAGCCGTCCGCGGTCCTGCGTGTTGAAAAGCCCGTAGGCGGTCGTCTCGCCCGCTTCGTGTACGATGATTGAGCCGCGCTCGCGTGTTTGGATCTCGCCTTTATACGGCTCATAGCCAGCAAAAAGGTTATTCATGATGCCGTTGCCGTTGGTATCCGTCATAAATTCGGAACGGTAACCGATCAATCCCCGCGCAGGAATGCGGAATTCCAGATGCGTGGCGCCCCCGTCGCGCGTACCCATGTTCTCAAGCTCACCGCGCCGCGCACCGATTTTCTGCATGACTGCGCCGACATATTCCTCCGGCACTTCTACGATCAATAGCTCAATAGGTTCCAAAAGCTGCCCGTTTTCGGTTTTCGTGATGACCTGCGGACGCGAGACCTGAAATTCGTAATTTTCACGGCGCATCGTTTCAATGAGGATGGAAAGGTGCAGCTCGCCGCGCCCCGAAACCTTAAAGCAGTCCGTGGAATCCGTCTCCTCGACGCGCATGCTGACGTTCGTTTCGACTTCCTTAAACAGACGGTCGCGCAAATTGCGTGAGGTGACGTACTTGCCGTCCTGCCCAGCAAAGGGACTGTCGTTGACCATAAAATTCATCGAAATGGTCGGCTCGTCGATCTTTACAAAAGGCAGCGGCTCAACGCAGTCCGGCGCGCAGATGGTCTCCCCGATGTTGAGATCGGCAATCCCCGAAACGCAGATGATATCACCTACGGCGGCTTCCTCGACCTCTACGCGCTTGAGCCCCTCGAATTGATAAAGCCGAGAGATCTTGACGTTCTCCTGACTGCCGTCGGTCTTGCACAGAACAACGCTGTCGTTGCGGTGGATCCTGCCGCGTTCAATGCGACCGACCCCGATACGCCCGATATAATCGTCATAATCAAGGCTTGAAAACAGTACCTGCAAAGGCGCGTCAATGTCGCCCTCGGGCGAGTCGATATTTTCCAAGATGGACTCAAACAGCGGGCGCATATCCCCTTCGCGCACATCAGGGTCAAGCGACGAATAACCGTCCTTTGCAGAAGCGTACACCACGGGGAAATCGATCTGGTCGTCGTTTGCGCCAAGCTCGATGAACAAGTCGAGCACCTCGTCTACGACCTCGGCAGGCCGCGCGCCGGGGCGATCGATCTTATTGACGACCACAATGACCTTTTTGCTAAGCGCCAGCGCCTTGCGCAGCACGAAGCGCGTTTGGGGCATACAGCCCTCGAATGCATCTACCAAGAGCAGAACGCCGTCCACCATCGTGAGGATACGTTCCACCTCGCCGCCGAAGTCGGCGTGGCCGGGCGTGTCTACGATATTGATCTTTACACCGTTATAGTGCACGGACGTGTTCTTAGACAAAATGGTGATACCGCGCTCGCGTTCAAGGGCATTGGAGTCCATTACGCGCTCCTGCACGACCTCGTTCTGCCGAAAGATACCGCTTTGCTTCAAAAGCTCGTCCACCAGCGTCGTCTTGCCGTGGTCAACGTGGGCAATGATCGCGATGTTCCGTAAATTCTCTCTGCACCTCAAAAAATTCACCTTCACACTTGTTCTTTCATTTACGACCAAATATTCTACCATGAATAAGGGCGCTTTACAAGCGACGAAAGCGAAATATTTGCCTTTACATCCTTTCGCTTTTTAGGTAGAATATACCAAGGCGGCACACGTCGATTTTGTTGAAATGAGGTATAGGTATGGCTGAAACCGTGCGCGCGTGCCTTTGCACGTCGCTTGAAAAAATCTTTCCGACCGACGAAGTACATCACGCAGGTACACTGTGCTTTTCCATGCTGCAAAACGAAAAAAAATCCTTCCAGCTTGCAGTGCGCGCCGAAAAAGGTGCGGTGATCACATGGGACGTACAATCGCCGCTTTCGGCGCACACACGCGCATTTTTTGTGCGCATGATGCCCGCAGGCTTGAACGCGCCTAAAAAATCGGATGATTTTTATATTTCCAAAAACAAAACCGAATATCCCGACCTGCTAACACCGCTTTCCGAGAATCGCTGCACGGCGGAATATGACGGCCGGAATGTCATTTGGTTTGAAATCGGCGGCGAACAGCTTCCGGCAGGGAAGCATGCGTTTGAAATCTCCGTGCACGTCGGCGCAAGCGAACCGGCAGTCTGCCGTGCGGAGATCGAAGTTTTGCCGGTCTCCCTGCCGCAGCAAACGCTTGTTTATACGAACTGGTTTCACACGGACTGCCTGATGCGCCACTATGGGTTCGAGGCGTTCTCAGACGAATACTGGCGCGTAACGGAAAACTTTTTGCGCACAGCGCATGAATACGGCATGAACTGCGTGCTCACCCCGCTGTTTACGCCGCCGCTCGACACCAAGGTGGGCGGTGAGCGCCCCACCGTGCAGCTTGTGGACGTTACGGTCACAGGCAAAGACACCTATGCCTTTGGCTTTGATAAGCTGAAAACGTGGGTGGAAATGTGCCGCCGCTGCGGGATCGAGTATTTTGAAATGAGCCACTTCTTCACACAGTGGGGTGCAAAGCACGCGCCGAAGATCATGGCAAAAAAGGACGGCGCTGTGGTACAGATCTTCGGCTGGAAAACGCGCGCCGCCGGGAAAGCTTACCGCAGATTTTTAGAACAGTTTGCAAGGGCGCTCACTGTTGTTATTGATGAGCTTGGTATTCGCAGACAGTGTATTTTCCACGTCTCCGACGAGCCGAACGTGGGGCAGATTCGCACCTACAAAAAGGCGGCGCGGATCGTACACGAAAACTTTGGGGATTTCAAAATTATCGACGCGCTTTCCGATTATAAGCTGTACGCCAAGGGGCTTATCCAAACGCCGGTCCCCGCTAATGATCACATTGAAAAATTCATAGGAAAAGTCCCGGAGCTTTGGACGTACTACTGCTGTGTACAGGCGGACAGCTATGTTTCCAACCGTTTTTTCTCGATGCCGTCGCTGCGCAACCGCGTTTTGGGGCTGCAAATGTATAAATACGATGTAAAAGGCTTTCTGCACTGGGGCTATAACTTCTATTTTTCCCGTTTTTCCATTCGGCAGATCGACCCGTTCCAAGTGACCGACGCGGACAACGCCTTTTCTTCGGGCGACAGCTTTGTTGTCTATCCGGAGAAAGACGGCAGTCCCCTTTTGTCGCTGCGCCTGCCGGTATTCTACGACGGTCTCCAAGATATGCGTGCTTTGCAGCTTTTGGAATCGCTTGCCGGGCGTGAAAAGACAATGCAGATTTTGGAAGAAGGGCTCAAAGAGCCTCTGACTTTCAGCTGTTACCGCCATGAAGATGCCTGGCTGCTCGATTTACGCGAGCGTGTCAACCGCGCCATCATGCAATACACAGCGGAAAAATAGGCATTACATACCGGAGGAAACCAATGGATACTGTTTTAAGAGGGTTTTTGACACGCAACCTGCCGTTTGTGGCGGATCGTATTCGGATCACGCTTACGGAAGACGGCAAAAACGACCATTTTTGTGTTTCTTTTAAAGGCGGGTTTTTATTTGTCAAGGCAAATTCCCGCGTTGCCGCCGCCAACGGGATCTACACGTATCTCAAGCAGGTCTGCCGCGTCAACCTTTCCTGGTGCGGCAACGAAGCGCTGCAGATAGACGAGCTTATCCCGTTTATGGGTACCATTGAGAAAACGATCGAGCAAAAATACCGCGTTTACATGAACTACTGCACGCTCGACTACACCATGTGCTGGTGGGACTTTGCACGCTGGGAGCGCGAAATTGATTTTATGGCGATGAACGGCATCAACATGCCGCTTTGCGTCATCGGCGCGGAAGCGGTCTGGTTTGAGGCGCTGCTTTCGTTTGGCTTTACGGAAGATGAGGCGCTTTCCACCATTTCAGGCCCTGCCTTTTGGGCATGGCAGCTGATGACAAATATTGAAGGGTACCTGCCGCCGAAAGACAAATCCTATGTTTACGAGCGGCTGGAGCTCGGAAAAAAGATCTTAGCGCGCGTGCTGGAATTCGGAATGCTGCCGATCCAGCAGGGCTTTTCGGGGCATGTGCCGATGCTGCTGCGGGAAAAATACCCCAACGCAAATATCCTGCCGAAAAACGGCTGGTGCCTTTATCCGAAAACGGCGCAGCTCGATCCACTTGACCCGTTGTTTTCAAAGTTCGGGCAGAAATACCTGCAAACCCTTGACAGACTTTTAGGCAATCACCATTTCCTTGCGTGCGACCCGTTTCACGAGGGCACACCGCCCAAAAACAGTTTCTTCTATCTGCGGCGTGTCGGGCAGGCGATCGACCGCCTGTACCGCGAATTTGACGAGCAGTCCGTTTGGGTCATGCAGGCATGGACACTGCGCAAGCACATTGTGAATGCCGTACCGAAAGACCGCCTTTTGATCCTTGACCTCAATTCCGAGCGCACAAAGTCCACCCGCAACCTTTGGGGATACGCGGTCGTGGCGGGCATGCTGCACAATTTCGGCGGCAAGAACGCCATGCAGGGCAAACTCTCCATACATTGCAAAAACCCGTATATGCAGCTTAAAAAGCGCGGTGCAAATGTGGTCGGTTCGGGACTTTTCATGGAAGGCATCGAGCAAAATCCCGTGGTTTATGACTTGCAGTTTGCGCTGTTGACCGAAAGCGGAGAAATCGACCTGAACCGCTGGCTGGACGACTACATTGAACGCCGCTACGGCGCATATTCCGACACGCTGCGCAAGGCATGGGACATTCTGCTTTCCACCTGTTACCGTGACAGCGGCTACAAGGAAAACGAGGTCGGCTCTACGCTTTGCGCGCGCCCGCTGATGGATCCGAAAAAAACAGGGCCTTGCGACTACACGAAGCTGTTTTACGACCCGAAGCAGCTTGAAAAAGCCCTGCCGCTGTTTTTGTCCGTAAAAGAGCAATTCAGCGCATCGGACGGATATCAATATGACGTTTGCGATTTGACACGGCAGATATTGAGCAATCGCTTCCATACGAATCAGGCTCAATTTGCAGAAGCATTCGCAAAAAAAGACATCACGAAAGCCAAACATCTCGCAAAAGAGCAAATGGATCTGCTTGCAGACCTCGACACGTTTTTAGGGCTACGGAAAAACTTCACACTTGCGCGCTGGATCAACGACGCGCACCGTCTTGCGCAAAGTGAATGGGAAAAAGCGTATTTTGATAAGAACGCACGCACACTCGTCACCATTTGGGGCGACATAAACGGCGACTGCTCGGCGCTTTTCGACTATGCATGGCGTGAGTGGAACGGGCTCATCGCCGAATACTACGCGGTGCGCTGGCAGCGGTTTTACCATGAAGCGATCTGCGCGCTGCAAGAGAATCGCCCGTTTGTGACCGAGGCGGGAAAATTCGTATGCGAACGGCCGCGTTATGATGCAACGCCGTTTTGGAACGACCTGTTTGCCTTTGAAAAGAATTGGTGCGAAACGTATTCCGAATATCCCGAACCCGAAAGCCGAGACGTGCTGCCGGAGGCTGTCCGCCTTGCGGAAAAATGGGAAATCGGATAATAAAGAAAAAGGCAAGAAAAAAGAGCAGCCGAACGGCTGCTCTTTTGCTTTTGCAAACTCAGATCTGCTCTTTGACCTTTGCCGCCTTACCGACGCGGTCACGAAGATAGTACAGCTTGCTTCTGCGCACCTTACCGGAGCGGACAAGCTCAACCTTTGCCACGTTGGGGGAATTCACGGGGAACACACGCTCCACGCCGACGCCGTAGGAAACGCGGCGGACGGTAAAGGTCTCCGAAACCCCGCTGCCCTTGACGGCGATGATGGTGCCTTCAAAAACCTGGATTCTCTCGCGCTCGCCTTCACGGATCTTGACGTGTACTCTCACGACGTCGCCGACCTTGATGTGGGGGCGCTCTTCTTTGATCATACCCTCAGTGATTACTTTCAATGCGTCCATTCTAAGTCCTCCTGTTTTTTTCAGGCGTTCGTGCATTTCTCGAAATACAGAGGACCGCCAGCTTTAATGCTGCCATTAACTGCCGTTGGAACGGTGCCAACGCAAAATTGCTTAGATATATTAGCACAGAGAGCGTAAAAAAGCAAGCATTTTTTCAAAATTTTTCATAAGTACAGACAAATCCGCGTGCCGTCAGGCTTTAAAACCGTCGGTTGTCATGAAAAGTATGCGCTGTTTTTGGGAAAAAGTCAAGACAGCTCGCGTTTGGCATAGATACGGATCGACAAAAGCCACGAACCCGCAAAGAGGATCGCGCCGATCAGCACCGCCGCAAGCAGGATTTCCGCGCTTTGTACAACAGAAATATCCAAAGCGCCGACATCTTTGCCAAACGCGCCGATCGCGCCGACTGCGGCGCAGAAAAAGACCAGCACCCCGTAGCAAGCGATGCGCCCCTTTTCCACACCGAAACGGAAAATAACAGGCAGCATCAGGCTTGGGCTTGCGAGCCCCATGGACAAAAGCAAGCCGAAAAAGGTCAGAAGCTCCGAAAGCTGAAAATCATCCGCAACAAGCATATGCGCCGCAAAGCCGAGCCCCATCAGCAGAACGCTTAGACCGAGTGCGAGCAGCGTGACGATATATTTTACGGAAACAAGCTGGGTACGCGTGTAAGGAAACGTGCCCGCATACAAAGACCATTTGCACTTTTCGTCATAAGAAAGCAAGTTCACAGACAGCGCGCCGACCAAAAACACCGGATACCCCGCCAAAAAGAAATTGTCGCTCCAAACAAAGGCGACCGCAAAAACAACGGCGATCAGAAAATAGACGCGGCAGTATTTCACCGCCATGTAGATGTCTTTTAATAGCAAGCCTTTCATATGCCCTGCGCCTCCCGAATCAAGAATAAGAAGATCTGCTCCAGATCCATGCTGCCGACCGAAAACGAAGCAGGCACTGCTTCACGTTCTATGACCGCTTCCGCGCCGTATGGGGAACGCTTGACCCCGTGCACCGCACTTTCCGGTATGGCTTCGAGCTGCTCGCCGGAACAGCGAATCACACCGTATTTTTCCAGCAGCGCGTCTTTTTCCTCACACAGCAAAAGTTTGCCCTTGTGCAAAAACGCGACATAATCACAAATCTTTTCAAGGTCGCTGACAATATGCGAAGAAATGAGCACCGCATGGTTTTCGTCGCGCGTGAATTCTCCGAACAAGGTAACAACCTCGTCACGCACAACCGGGTCAAGACCGCTGGTCGCTTCGTCGAGCAGCAACAGCTTCGGCGCATGAGACATCGCGACGGCAATGCCGAGCTTCATTTTCATGCCGCGCGAAAAGGCATCAAACGCTTTATCCGTCGGCAAACCGAGTCTTTTAAGGAGCTGCGCGTAAGTTTCGTCGCTCCAATTTTGATAGGTGCGCCGCAGGATATTGCCGATCTGCTTAGACGTTAAGCACCCGGGAAAGCCGACGTCATCGAGCACCACGCCGACCTCCTCTTTGATACGGCGGTCATATGTCAAATTGTCCATACCGAGCACCGACACCTGCCCCGCGTCGCGCCGCAGCATATTGAGGATCAGCTTTATAGTGGTGCTTTTGCCGGCGCCGTTTTCGCCGACAAGGCCCATAACACAGCCGCTCGGCAAGGTCAAATTCAAATTGTCCAGCGTAAAATCAGGATAGGTTTTGCAAAGTCCCGTGATCTCCAAGGCATTCATTCGTTTTCCTCCGTTAGCAAATTGAGCATTTCCAAAATATCCGCACGGCTTAGATTACACGAAGCGGCAAGACGAACCGCTTCGCTCAGATGCGCTTCGATCGCCTTGAGGTTCTCCTCCCGCAAAAGCTCCGTATTTTTCGGGGCGACAAAACACCCCTTGCCCGCTACCGTATACAAAAAGCCCTCTTTTTCAAGCTCATCGTAGGCGCGCTTGGTTGTAATAACGCTGATGCGCAAGTCCTTAGCCAGATTGCGGATGGACGGCAGCGCCTCGTTTTCCGGGAGTGCGCCGCTGATGATCTGCGTTTTGATCTGCGAATAGATCTGTTCGTAGATCGGCACGCCGCTTTTGTTATCGATGAATATTTGCATGCATTCACCACGCTTTCTGTATATTAACAGTATATACAGTTATAACAGTTTTGTCAATAGAAAATCAAAAAACCGCTGAAAAATTTTCAGCGGTCAAAATCATATCTTGCGCAGATGCGATGCAGTGCACCGTACCTTGGCTTTAGGATTCAGCAGAATGCTTCGCCGTTTGCGAGCAGAACACGGCGTTTGAGAATATCGGTGTGTTTTACGGCGACCGGTGCATTCTCGGTCAGCGCGTCAAGCAGCAGTGCGGGACTCACATTATTTTGGTCGCCCGCCGTCACGCGCACCGTGAGCGTAACGCCGTCATCGTGCTGTGCCAAATCAAACGCAAGGATATTCGGCTTGATGTCCGTTTCCTTTTCCACGCGGCGTTTCCCCTGCTTTGCTTTTTTCAGCACCGGCAATGTGTCGGCGGCAAAGCGCGTTTCCATCGCTTGCAGCAGTGCGGCGGGATCATCCGTATAAAGCTGCATCTCATAGTCCGCAAAGGCGATCTCCGTCGGCTTGTGAACAGGCTTTGCGACGCGCACAACGGTAATATCGCGCGGAAGCGCATCGCTCAGGCGGGTTTTCATTTCGCGGAAGGTCATCTCTCCGACCAAGCGGATATCCATGGACTCGCAAAGGCTTTCCACTCCTAAGGGCAGCGGCCGTGCAAAGGTCATGAACAAATGCGGATTATACCCTTCCGTATACCACAGCGGAATCTGTGCGCGGCGAAGCGCACGGGTCATGCAGCGCATGAGATCCAGATGTGATATATATTTTGCCATGCCGGTTTTTGTAAAGAATATGCGTACTTCATTGAATTGCATCGCAGTGCCCTCCGTTTAAGCGCGCAGCGCCGCAAGCCGAACACTTCTGACGGCAGTTCGGCGAGGTTACACTTTCGTGCGCTCTGCGGTTCTCTTCCTCCAAAAACGCGCGGCGGATGCCGTAATCCAAGTGCTCCCACGGCAAAAGCTCCGAAAAATCACGGCAGCGGTTCGCATAGAAAGCGGGATCGACGCCGCAGGCTTCAAAAGCCTGCATCCAGTCGTCGAAGCGGAAAAATTCATCCCAGCCGTCGAATTTGCAGCCGCGCTTCCACGCTTCTTCCAAAACGTCGCACAGCTTGCGGTCCCCGCGCGCAAAAACGCCCTCCAAAAAACTCGTGTGCGGCTGATGCCAGCTCACGCGGATCTTGCCTGAGTGTACGCTCTCCATCAAATGCTTTTGTTTCTCGGCTAACTGCTCCATGGTATCCTGCGGCTCCCATTGGAACGGTGTAAAGGGCTTCGGCACAAAAGACGCGACACTCACGCTGACCGTGACGCCTTTTCCCTTTGGCTTGTCCGGATTGTGGTAAAATTCGTTCACAACCTTTTGCGCAAGCTCGGCAATGCCCGCGACATCCTCGAGCGTTTCGGTCGGCAGCCCCATCATAAAATAGAGTTTTACGGAAGTCCAGCCGCCGCGGAATGCCTGCGCGGCGGTACCGAGGACTTCTTCTTCCGTGACATTTTTATTGATTGCGTCGCGAAGCCTTTGCGTACCCGCTTCGGGTGCAAAGGTCAAACCGCTTTTGCGGACTTTTTTGAGTTCTTCCATTAAGCTTTCCGAGAAATTGTCCACGCGCAAAGACGGCAGGGACACATTGATCTTCTCATCCGGCGCCCAAGAGAGCAGCTGCGGCAGGAGGGTTTCGACCTCGGAGTAATCACTCGTACTCAGTGAGCATAACGAGATCTCATCATAACCCGTGCTTTCGCACAGCGCTTTCGCCTGTCGGTTGACCGTATCGCTGCTTTTTTCACGGATCGGACGGTAGATAAAGCCCGCCTGACAAAATCGGCAGCCGCGAATACAGCCGCGGAACACCTCGGCGACGGCGCGGTCGTGCACCACATCAACAAACGGTACAACGAACTGTTTCGGAAAGTAAACCGAATCGAGATCGGCGATCACACGCTTTTTGACCTTCGCAGGGGCAGTTTCTTTCGGGGTGACTGCCTTGAGCGTGCCGTCCGCATGATAGGAGACATCATAAAACGCGGGCACATACACGCCCTCGATCTTCGCGGCGTCGCGCAAAAACTCGAGCTTGGTCGAGCCTTTTTCCTTGTGCGCGATCAGCAGGTCAATCAGCTCGTTGGTGACCTCCTCCCCCTCGCCGGGCAGGAAAATGTCGAAGAAATCCGCCAGAGGCTCAGGGTTACAGGCACAGGGACCCCCGCCGATGACCAGCGGTGTGAGCGCCGTGCGGTCGCGAGAACGCAGGGGCACATTTCCGAGATCCAGCATATTGAGCACGTTCGAATAGCTCAATTCATATTGCAGCGTAAAGCCGATCAGATCAAACTCTGAGATCGGGTCGCCGCTTTCAAGCGCATAGAGCGGCACGCCGTTCGCGCGCATCTTTTCTTCCATATCGACCCACGGGGCGAACACGCGCTCGCACCAGGCGTCCGCGCGCTCGTTGACAAGCCCGTACAGGATCTTCATCCCCAGGTGCGACATGCCGATCTCATAGCTGTCGGGGAAGCAAAAGGCATAACGTACTTTGACCTGCGCCTTGTCCTTCACGACGCTCCCCAGCTCCCCGCCCGTATAACGCGCGGGCTTTTGCACCCCGTCCAGCAGGTATTCCCATTCTTTTCGCACTTTCTTCTACCTCTTTTATGTGATGGGAATATTCTACACGAAAAATGCGGGAAATGCAAATCATTCCCCGCATTTCCAAAACAGCATAACGATCAGGTAGGCACATAGCAGCAACAGTGAAAAATTCCCGCCGCTTTGCAGGAGCACATAAAAGCCGTATCCCATGCATACGGCAATGAATAAGAGAGATACGGCTTTTTGTATTGTGACCTGATGGTGTGGATCGGTAATGTGTGCGCGTAAAAAAGCCTCCAGCGCCCTGCCGCCGTCCAGTGAAAAAACGGGCATGGCATTGAATGCAAAAATACTCAAATTCACTACTGCAGCAGTCAAGAAGGTATTTGTACGCTGCCATAGATATAAAGAAATGAATAGGGCTGCAAGGACAAGATTGACAAAAGGTCCGGCAAGCGCACTGCAGATCTCCTGCCGGTAACTGAGTGTAAGATCTTCCGCGCGCGTGATGGTCATGCCGAAAAGCCCCAGCGAAACGGCGCGCGGTTTGCAACCGAACAGAAAATCCGACAACAGATGTCCGCATTCATGCAGCAGAGAGAAAACGACCGCCATGCGCACCACGGTATCCTCTGCGACGGTGAGCACAAAACAGACAGAAAAGGCAAATAAAAAACCGATGTGCAGACGTACGCCGCAGACGTTAATCCGCATCGGCAGTCAAAAGCCATGCGGGATTACAGCGCACGCCGCGAATGCGCACCTCAAAATGCAGATGCGCCCCGGTGGACTGTCCCGTGCTGCCCACACGCGCGATCACTTCGCCCGCGTTGAGGACTGCGCCGGCTTCTGCGATGATCTCACTGCAATGGCAATAGACCGTCTGCACATCGTTTCCGTGCGAAAGGATGATATAATTGCCGCGTACATCGGAATAGCCCGTCTCCTCCACCACGCCCGAAAAGGCGGCATAAATGGGGCTGCCGTGCGCGGCGGCAAGGTCGATGCCGGAATGGAATCCCGCTTCATCCGTAACGGGATTGATGCGGTAACCGAACGCAGAGGTGACGCGCGTATATTCTACGGGCACACGAAATGCGCCCGTAATGATGTAAGGCGCGAAAGAGGTGTTTTCCGCGGCTAATTGCAGATCTTCACCGCCCGCACCTGTCAAGGCGTCTGTATCCTCAGCGGTAACGGTCGCCGAAGCGGCTTCGGTCGTCTGTGCCGTAGACTCGGGATCAGACTGTGTACCGAACACACGGTCGCCGAAGCGCTCTACCGCGTCGGACAGGGCAGCGAGCTCGTCATCCTGCCCGAAGATAGCTGTATATGCCTGCCGAAACGTATCGAACCCGGAATAGCCTGCGCGATACATCGCAAAAACGCAGAGCGCCAGCAGCGCGCATACAAGCGCCTGCACGAGCAGCGTATGCAGCAGAAAATCGCGCTTCGGCATATCTTCCGTTTCCGCTTCGCGGCGGCGTGTTCGCGTCGGGCGGCTTTCCGGGATCTCTGTCCGGGCATCTTCCCGCAGCCGATTCTGCCGAGGCTCCTCGTCATACATCGCGATCACATCCTTTCTGTTATATGTATGACCGCGCAGAAAGGCGTATTCCGAAAGAAATTCCGAAAAATTTTGAAAAAATGAAAATTAGGTCTTGATTTTTCGCCGTAACTTCGCTATAATACAACAGCAACTTGCGCTTGGACGTTTAGCTCAGTTGGTAGAGCATTCGCTTGACGTGCGAAGGGTCAGCGGTTCGAGTCCGTTAACGTCCACCAAAAAAGCACCGGATCTTTCGATCCGGTGCTTTTGTTTTTCTTAAATATTGCATATTGCGATTTATTTTTCTTCCGCGCTTTCACTTTGCGCACGCGATTCTAAATCCGCGATGATCTCGTGCTGGCGGCTCTCTGTGATGTCATAGAAAAGCATGGGGATGATGCTCAAAACGCAGCTGATAACCGTGGTAATAATCATCACGCCGAAAATCGGTGTGCGCACCGACTCCTGAAACAGCACGTCATAATCGTTTTGCAGCCCATAGCGCTCATAAAACCACGGCAGGATCAGGCTTGTGAGCATCCCCGCGCCGGTCGTGAGCATGCCGCTGAACTGCGTGATAAAGCCCTCAAGCCGTTTGCCGGTCTTCCACTGCTGATAGTCGAACACATCTGCTGTAATAGCGGAGGTGATGACACCGTCACCGCCGATGGATGCGGTCGCCAAATACAGGAACAGAAGAAACAGAAACGCGTTGTCCATGGTAAACAGCATTGCGACCGAAAACACCGCCCGCAGGAGGTTAAACCAAAGGATACATGCGCGCTTGCCGAGCTTTTTGGCAAGCAAGGGGGCGAGCAGCATCCCCGGCACGGAAGCCGTACCGATCACAGCATTCATAAGCCCTAATGCGGTCTCGCTTTGCATGGCGTAGACGCAGTACCAGGTCAAAATACTGCCGATACCGTATTTTAAGCCGCCCAGCACGCTGTAGAGCGTCATCATCCAGAAATAACGGTTTGTCCCAACCTCTCGGATCCCATCTAAAAAGCGCACATGCGCCACATAATTTGCGGAGACAACGATTTTTTCTTTCGTGCCCCGAAACGTGATGATCCCAAGCAGCACACCGGCAGCCGAGAAAATCGGGAACAGCACCCTATACGCCGCAAAGCCGCGCATCCCATCCGGGAAGAGCCCTGCGAGGATGGGGAAAAACAGATTGACGATGGAGGGACCGAGACTGTAAATGAATTGGCTGACGGAAAGCAGCAGCGTTCGCTCTTCACCATTGGGCGTGAGCACCTGTGCAAGGCTTGTGAATGCCAGCGCATACAGCGACTGAAAGATCATCAGCAAGGCATACACAAGCGAAAGCAGCACGCATTTGAGCGTATAGTTGAGCGTATTCGGAATAAACGCCATGATGCACAAAAGTACCGCCGTCGGAACGCCCGTATACAGAAGGTACGGGCGGAATTTGCCGTACTTTGTGTCGGTATTGTCCACAAGCATGCTGATGAAAGGCGTTTTCACAAGATTGAGCACACTCATGATCAGCGACATCACGGCAAGATCCATCGGCGCGATGCCGTACGCAGAGCCCAAAAGCAGGCAGTTTGCGCTTAACGCCACATAGCCGAACAGGGAATTGACCGTATTGACGCCGATGCCGCCTACGGAATAGGCGCAAAACTCACGATATGAAATGAACCTTCCGTCGGCAGGTGTTTTCCAATGGGCTTTGAAGTCGCCCACGATCTGCCGAACATTGAACTTGTGCATATGGCCGTTCTCCCGTCTGTTGAAATCACTGCGTCCTAACCATATCACAAATCGACGGAAAACGGAATATAAAAGTCAAAAAAATATGTAAAATTCTTATAAAAAAACAAACCGCCTTTCCCGTTTTCACCGGGAAAGGCGGTCGGCTTTGGTCACAGGATGATGCAGATCAGCCCGTTGCAGCCCTCGTTGATGACGCGTTCGAGCGTTTCCTGCAGCTTCATGCGTGCATCGGCGGGCATGTGGTACAGCTTACTGCGAAGCCCCTCGTTGACAAGCTCATTTAAGGATTTTCCGAATATGTTGGATGCCCAGATCTTTTTCGGATCCTCCTCAAATTCCTTGAGCAGGTATTTCACCAGCTCCTCCGACTGGCTCTCGCTGCCGACGACCGGAGCGACCTCGGTTTGGATGTTCGCCTTGAGCATATGGATAGACGGTGCGGACGCGGACAGCTTCACGCCGTACCGCCCGCCCTGCTTGACGATCTCAGGCTCGTCGAGCGTTAATTCATCAATGGTGGGCATGACGATGCCGTAGCCGGTCGCCTCCACCTCATCAAGCGCGGACTTTAAGCGATCATAGGCGCGCTTGATTTCTGCGAGCGCACACATTTGGGTTACAAGCCCCTGTTCCCCGTCGATCTGCAGCCCTGTTTTTTCGGAAAGCACCTGATAGAACAGGTCGCCGTTCATAGTAACGGAGATCCATGCGCTCCCCTGCCCGAGCTGCATACTGCCGACCTTCGCGTCGGTCACATATTCACAGCGTTTGAGTTCCTCCGTCAAGAGCGCTACATCGCGCACGAGCGTCATGCCCTGCGCCGCAGCGTTGACGCTTGCATACACCGCACTCCGAAGTTTATGATCGGCAGGCAAGGATACGAGCCACGAAGGCAGGTCGACGGAGATCTCCCGAATCGGGAATTCGAAAAGCACCTGTGTCAGGATCTCCTTGATGTCTGTTTCGGAAAGCTCCAGACAATTGACGGGCAGCACAGGCACCGCATAGTTTTCGCAAAGCTGTGCGGCGAGCGCCTGCGCACTGTCCGACTGCGGATAGGTGCAGTTGAGCAGGACGATAAACGGCTTGTGGAGCGCTTTGAGCTCTGAAATGACCCGCGCTTCCGCCTCCTCGTACTCCGCGCGCGGGATGTCGGAAATACTGCCGTCGGTGGTGATGACAAGCCCGATGGTCGAGTGCTCGGTGATGACCTTCTGCGTGCCGATCTCCGCCGCTTCCGAAAACGGAATCTCCTGATCCGACCACGGTGTGCGCACCATGCGCGGACCGTCGCCCTCGATATATCCAAGAGAACTTGGCACGATGTACCCCACACAGTCGATCATGCGCACCGAAAACGATGCGTTATCCGGCAGATGCACCTCCACGGCGTTTTCGGGGATAAACTTCGGCTCCGTAGTCATGATCGTCCTGCCCGCCGAGGACTGCGGCAGCTCATCGACCGCGCGCGTCTGCGCGGCGCCGTTCTCTATATTCGGCAGAACGAGCGTATCCATGAACCGTTTGATAAAGGTGGATTTGCCGGTACGCACGGGGCCGACGACACCGATATAGATGTCACCCTGCGTGCGCTCGGCGATATCCCTGTATATGCTTTGATTTTCCATGTTTGCCCTCCTTTTAAACGCTCGGGATCAGCAGCTTGCATTTCGCATCCAGAACTTCGTTTTGCAAGTCGTTTTCACGCCGGATCGCTTCGGCAGTGGTGTTGTAGCGGCGGGCGATCTCCCAAACGCTTTCACCCGCCTGTGCAAAATAGATCGTCAGTGCCGCAGCGGTACGGCGTTTCTTTTGTTCTTCATCCACCGAAACCTCAGAAAGGATCTGTATGGAAGCTTCCGAAAAGACCAATGCGGAAACGTCCAGCTCCACGCGCGCATCCACCTGATCCTCCGCGCCCAAAACAAAGCTCGTGCCCGTAACGGCAATGTGCGTTTCACAGGTCATGTCGGTGCTGCCCGCGGCGACGGGATGATGATATGCGATGTCAAAGCTGCGCTCGGAATATCCGATCTGCCCGTCCCGGCCGATATACAAAAGCCCTACCGTCACTTTGCCGGTAACACGAAGTTCGCCCTCCGCAACGCAGGAAGTGCAGTCCAGATCCTTGCAGTGCATATCGAGCACTTCGGCTATGCCGACTCCTGTCGTGTCCAGCGTCCCGCGGCAAAGGCAGGTATCCGATACACGGTCACAGAGGTTTTGGAAACACACCTGCTGCTGTTGCAGTCTTGTCTCATATTGCGTGGAATATGCGTCGAGCAGTACGTCTGTCTCGAAATCCGTATATAAAGCGATCTGCGCCGACACGGATACGTTCGCGTCCAGAAGCCGCAGCGCGCCGCTCGCATCGGTTTTGGCGGCGACCTCCACGCCGCAGACCGTCAAAGCCGTATCCGCTGTGCAGCCCTCTTGCGCACCCTCGATCTCTACAATCTGGCTGATCGGCATGGAATGTTCCATGCGCTCCAGCCGTTTGCCGTCGCCGTCCGGGATATACAGGGTGCGCAGAACAAGTTCCCCTTTGATAAGCGCTTTGCCCGTGACCAGCTTTACGTCTTCTAACAGCGCGACCGCCTCACTTCGCACAAGCTGTGCTATAGAAGGCTTTGCAGAACCGAGTTCGAGCGTTTCGCCGAGCGAAAAGATCCGTTCCGTGCAGCCCGCGAGCGTAGATGCCGCGACGTGCTGTTTGCGCATCTGCACGCCGCCGCCCGAACAATCGCACAAAAGCGCCTGTTCTTCTTTTCCATAGATATGGAAAGCTACGGTGATGCTGCCGTGGATATCCATGCGGCGCGGAGAAGCGACACGGCAATTGACGTATGCACATTTTGCGCGCGCGCCCGCACAGCCGTTTTGCGCACCCGGGCAATCGGCATGTACGGAAAACGGGATGCTTTGCTCAAAACAGCGCATGCCGCCCTCCTCACACAAATACAGCACGCAAAGCTGCGCAGACCCCTCGCAGCTTACACGGTCCGCAGCATTTTGCACGGCATGGATGCGCGGAGTCAGCGTGCATTTGAGCACACGGACGAGATCCGGGAAATATTCAGGCAGGGTCACATCGCTGTCTATCGGCTGCTCTAATGTGCTTTCAAACAGGCAGCGCCGCCTGGATAAGGCGATTTTTCCGGTTGTAAACTCCATTTCGACCTCTCCTCATAGGTTTATTCAAAAAATAGATATTCAAATCCTGTCCGCATTATGCCTATCCGCGTAAACGTGCAAAATGCAGTTGCATGTTTTCTGCGGCTTTGCTATAATACTTGTAAATCATGCAAACCGCTTTACGCGGTTTATGTGGGGAGGAATCGAATTTGATACCCGCACTGGTTCTGTTTATCATCACCTACGTTCTGATGCTGGCACTCCAGAAGTACCGCCCGTGGATCGCCTTGAGCTCCGCCGTGATTTTCATCATCATGGGCTATGCCGGGCTTTTCGAGATGGATATCCTCTCGGCGCTCGGCGCGGTGGATTACAACGTGCTTTTGATGATCGGCGGCACGATGGGGATCGTGAGCCTGTTCGTTGAAAGTAAAATGCCCGCAAGGCTTGCGGAGGTGCTCATCTCCAAGGTGCCGGATGTCAAATGGGCGGTCACGGCGCTCGCGCTGTTTGCAGGCATCATCAGTGCGTTCGTCGATAACGTCGCTACGGTACTGATGGTCGCGCCCATCGGGCTTGCCATTTCGCGCAAACTGAAGATCTCGCCCGTGCCTGTACTGATCGCCATTGCCGTCTCCTCGAATCTCCAGGGTGCGGCGACGCTTGTGGGCGATACGACGAGCATCCTTTTGGGCGGCTACGCCGATATGACCTTCTTGGACTTCTTCTGGATGCAGGGCAAGCCCGGTATTTTCTGGGGTGTGGAGCTCGGGGCGCTCGTTTCCATGTTCGTGCTACTGATCCTGTTCCGCAAGGAAACACAAAAGGTCGATGCCAAGGTCGAAACCAAGGTGACGGACTATTTCCCCACCGTCTTGATGCTGGGGACCGTCCTGCTTTTGATCCTCGCCTCGTTCCTGCCCGAGCCTGACGGCGGCGCGCTCCTTACGCTCTACAACCTGCGCAGCGGGCTGATCTGCTTTGTGCTTTGCGTCGTGGGCGTCGTGCGCGCATGCATCCGCAAAAAAGGCGCGGCACCTGTCAAGGCAGTGCTCAAAGAGCTCGACACCGACACCCTGCTTTTGTTGTTTGGCCTGTTTATGGTCATTGAGGGCATCCGTTCGGCGGGCGTCATTGACGCGGCGGCGAACCTGTTCTACACCGTTTCGGGCGACAACCCGTTCTTGCTGTATACGCTTATTGTCTTTGCCTCGGTGATCCTTTCCGCATTCATCGACAACATCCCCTATGTTGCGACCATGCTGCCGGTCGTACAGGGCATTGCCGCGCTGATGAACGGCGGCGCGGGCATGGCGCCTTACGTCTTCTATTTCGGGCTGCTCACGGGCGCAACGCTCGGCGGCAACCTGACGCCCATCGGCGCATCGGCCAACATTGCGGCGATCGGTATCCTGCGCAAAAACGGCGAAACGGTGCGCACACGGGATTTCCTGCGCATCGGCATCCCATTTACGCTCTCCGCCGTGCTTGCGGGATATATTTACATCTGGCTCGTGTGGGGACCGTAAAAACATCCGAATATGACAATAGCCGCTTTTCCAAGGAACGGAAAAGCGGCCGTTTTCTTATACAAAATTATTTTTGCTTTTTCTGCCCGTAGTAGGCGTTTTTGCCGTGCTTGCGCAGGAAGTGCTTGTCAAGAAGCTCTTGCTGCATCGGCGGCAAGGCCGCATCCAGTGCCAAGTTGTGCCACGCCATGAACGCGACCTCTTCGAGCACGACGGCATTGTGTACCGCCTCGTTCGCATCCTTGCCCCAGCAAAACGGGCCGTGGCTGTGCACTAAAACGGCGGGGGCGCTGTCGGGGTCGAGGTGCCGGAACCGCTCGACGATCACATTCCCTGTTTCCAGCTCGTAACGGCCGCCGATCTCCTCCGCGGTCATCCGGCGCGTGCAGGGGATCTCGCCGTAGAAATAATCGCCGTGCGTTGTGCCGAGCGCGGGGACGCCGCGCCCTGCCTGTGCAAAAATCGTAGCCCAGCGCGAGTGTGTATGCACCACGCCGCCGATATTTTGGAACTCGCGGTACAAGACAAGGTGCGTATCCGTGTCGGAGGAAGGATTCAAATCCCCCTCCACGGTTTTTCCCGTTTCAAGATCGACCACGACCAAATCCGAAGGTTTCAGCGCGTCGTATTCCACACCGGAGGGCTTGATGACCATCAAGCCCTTTTGCCGGTCTATGCCCGACACATTGCCCCATGTAAACGTCACAAGGTTGTGTTTGGGAAGCCGGAGGTTCGCTTCCCAAACTGCTTGTTTTAAATCTTCCAGCATCCGTTTTTCCTCACTTCAGCTTCCACGCAAGGTCGGCTAAGAACAGGTCTTTTTCAAGCTGCTCGACCGTGGTGCCTTTGCCGATATGCACAAACTCGATGTCCATCATCCGTGCCCAGTCGCGCATCTGCTCGGCGGTCACGTCGTGGCTCAGCACCGTGTGGTGCGCGCCGCCTGCCGTGATCCAGCATTCCAAGCCCGTTTCAAGGTCGGGATACGCTTTCCACATAACGCGCGCGACAGGGAGGTTCGGCATTTCCATGATCGGCTTGACGCATTCAATGTCCTGGCAAATGAGCCGCAGTCTGCCGCCCATGTCCACAAGGCTCACAACGATCGCCTTGCCCGCTTTGCCCTCAAACACGAGGCGCGCGGGATCTTTTTCGTTCATGCCGATGCCGAGGTGGTGCGTTTCAATGCGCGGCCGCCCTTCGGCAAGCGTCGGGCAGACCTCAAGCATGTGCGCGCCGAGGCTGTATTTCTGCCCCTCGGCAAGGTGGTAGGTATAATCTTCCATAAAGCCCGTGCCGCCGGTTTGACCCTCGCTCATGGCTTTGAGGATCGCGGTCATGGCGGCGACCTTCCAGTCACCCTCGCCGCCGTAGCCGTAACCGAGCGCCATTAAATGCTGGCTGGCAAGACCGGGAAGCTGCTCCATACCGTAAAGATCCTGAAATGTGTTGGAAAACGCTTTGCAGCCCTCGCGGTCGAGCATACGGCGAATGGCGATTTCCTCTTTTGCCTGATACCGGATAGCGTCGATATTTTCCGTCGCTACATCGTAGCTTTCGGTATATTCGGCTACGAGCGCGTCGATCTCTGCCTCGGTAACTTTTCCCATTTCCGTGACAAGGTCGCCCACCGCCCAGGTGTTGACCTGCCAGCCGAGCTTTGCCTGCACCTCGACCTTGTCGCCCTCGGTCACGGCGACCTCGCGCATGTTGTCGCCGAAGCGCATAACCTTGAGACTCTTGCTGACCGCCACGCCCACGGCGGCGCGCATCCAACTGCCTAAGCGCTCACGCACGGCGGGCTCCTGCCAATGCCCTGCAATCACTTTTCGCGGCATACGAAGCCGCGCGGCAATAAACCCATGCTCGCGGTCACCGTGCGCCGCCTGGTTGAGATTCATAAAGTCCATGTCGATCTCTTCGTTGGGGATCTCGCGGTTGTACTGCGTCGCAAAATGGCAGTATGGCTTTTGCAGATCCACAAAGCCGTTGATCCACATTTTAGAGGGACTGAACGTGTGGCACCAGGTGATGATACCCGCGCACTGCGGGTCATAATTCGCCTCGCGCACGATGTTGGCGATCTCCTCATTCGTTTTTGCCGTGACCTTATACACGATCTTGCACGGCAAAACGCCCGATGCGTTGAGCTCATCCGTCATTTCCCGCGCACGGCGGTCCACGATCTCGAGCACCTCGTCGCCGTACAGGAACTGGCTGCCCACCACGAACCAGAATTGATAGTCTTTCATATGCATAGTATCACCTCAAAAGTTATATATAGATTTATTCGCCTTGTGCCCAAGCTGCCGCCGCCTTTTCGACGGGCAGCGCCGCCTTGTAGCTTTTTAGAAATTTGTTGAAGCCCGCTTCGTCGCGCGCGTCGGGCTGCAGGGTACTTCCTGCGTTTCCCCCGAACACACGGTTTTGTAAGAATTCCTCCAGCGTTTCGCCCGCCTGCTTTTGCATCGCAAACGCCGCAAGCAGCGCCGCGCCCCAAGCGCCGCCCTCCCCTGCGGTGGAAAGCACGGTGACGGGTGTGTGCAGCGCACCCGCAAGTAATTTCTGCCCGACCTCGGGCGTTTTAAAAAGCCCCCCGTGCCCGCAAAGGCGCGTGAGCGTCAGATTTTCTTTGTCAAACAGAATATCCATGCCGATACGCAGCGTGGCAAGGGCGGAATAGATCTGCGCGCGCATGAAATTCCCAAGCTTAAGGCGGTCGCCCGCAGAGCGCAGGAACATCGGACATCCGGAATCTAAGCCGGTGACCGGTTCGCCCGCAAAGTAATTGAAATTCACAAGCCCGCCGCAGTCCGCATCCGCTTGCAGTGCGCTTTGATACAGCATATCGTAGAGCTTCGATTTGGGGAGGTCAGTACCGGCTGTGCTAAGCACTTCCCCGAACAGCCGCACCCAGGCGTCAAGATCCGAAGTGCAGGTGTTGCAGTGCACCATGGCGACAGGCTTGCCCGCGGGCGTGGTCACCATGTCGATCTCCGTATAGGCGCGCGACAGCGCGTGCGGCAGCACCGCCATGGCAAAGATCGAAGTCCCCGCCGAGACGTTCCCTGTACCTACCGAGACGCTGTTCGTCGCGACCATGCCCGTGCCGGCGTCGCCCTCCGGCGGGCAGCACAGTGCTCCGGCCTGCAAATCCCCCGTAGGGTCAAGCCAGCGCGCGCCGGATTCGGTCAGCCGCCCTGCCGCCTCCCCTGCAGAAAGCACTTGCGGAAGTAAGGCATGCAACGGCTTGGAAAGCCCCATACCGCGCGCCCTTTCGTCGAATTTTTCGAGCATCGAGCGTTCGTAATCCCCTGTTTCGCTGTCAATGGGGAACATCCCCGACGCTTCACCTATACCGACGACACGTTCACCCGTCAGGCACTCGTGCACATAGCCCGCAAGCGTATCGATGTGGTCAAGCGACGCGATATGCGGTTCCTTTTCCAAAAGCGCGTGGTACAGATGCGCCACACTCCAGCGCTGCGGGATGTTAAAGTCAAACAGCGCGCTCAGTTCCGAGGCGGCACGCTCGGTAAAGGTGTTGCGCCAGGTGCGAAACGGCACGAGGAGCTTGCCTGCCTGATCGAACGCCAGATACCCGTGCATCATGGCGGATACGCCGACGGCACCGATCTTTTGCAGCGGCACGCCGTATTTTTCCGTCACATCACGAGCGAGCGCGGCAAAGCATGCCTGCATGCCGGTGTGTATTTCATCCAGCGAATATGTCCAAACGCCGTCGAGCAGGGTATTTTCCCAATCGTGCGCGCCTGATGCGAGCGACGCAAAATCCTCGCCGATGAGCACGGCTTTGATGCGCGTGGAGCCAAGCTCGATACCAAGCGCCGTTTTGCCGTTTACAACGGCGGCTTTTGCGGATACCGGATCCATTTTGTTCCCTCCAAAGGGCGAAACGCCGTCCAAAAATTTTATGGTAATAAGATACCGCATCCCGCGCAAAAACACAAGCGGAATTTGCGCGAAATGCGGCAGATGTCGCAAAAATCAATACGAGAAGGTAAAGGTTTTTTCTTCGCCCGCCGAGAAGACGACCTCCTGCGGCGTGCTGCCTGCGCAGGAGACGGAAATGGTCTGGTCGATGTTGGAAAGGATGGTGACCGTGACCTGCCCGTTTGCCCACGAAAGCCCCACTTGCGCCTGCGTTTTCGCCATAAGACCGCGCACCTCGCCTGCGGGAAGCATATCCGTCATGGCAGGGAACGCTTCGATGACGCCGGTATCGGAATACAGCAGCATTTCGTTGATAACGCCGACGATGCCCAGCGACGTATCCGTGCAGTAGCAGTCCGAGCCGCGGTGCGTGTTGTGGTCGGTCATCAGGGAATTATAATAGACCTTCTCGCTCACGAGCTTTAACAGACTCTTTTCCACAGCGGCGGTATCTTTCAGCCGCGCGGCGACAAGCCCCTTATGCAGCCAGCCGTGGGTCTGCGTCTCCTCACTTTCCTTGCCCGCGTTATTGCGGTTTTCGAGCGCCTGCAGGCACGCTAAACGCAGGTCTTCATCGTTCTGTGTCTCGTTCGAGGGCCACGCACAGTACAGGTGGCTGATGTGGCGGTGCTCGTTGTTCTCCTCAAAGTCGGCGACCGCCCATTCTTTGAGCGCACCCGTATCGTCCAGCAGGTATGGCGGCAGCTTGCTTTCGAGCGCCTGCCATTTTGCGATGTCGGCCCTGTAGCCTTCTGCGTCAATTGCTTCTTCCACATCGATCAGCATCTCGAAGCCCTTGCGCGCGGCGGCGATGTCGGCGGCAGTGTTCGCGGTTCTGCCTGATTCTAAATTCGCGGGCATATTTTCGGGCGTGTAGCCGGGCACGATGCAGTAATATTCATCGTCCGCGAGCTCGGTTTTGCCCGCTTCGTAGTGGATGTGCCCTTCGGAATCGGTGTAATATTCCGGCGTGAGCATTTGATCCCAGAAATTCGCCTGTAAGGTAAGCAGCGGCAGCAGGATGTCCTCCAGAAGCCTTTTTTCGCCCTCGTCGGTCTCGATCATCACGTTGCCGAAGGTCTGGTAGTATTCATAGATCGGCTGGAGCATCCACGAAGCGCCGAAGTTCCAATATTCAAACGAATATTCGGTGCTGTATTCGACGGAGATCGCGCTGGTGCCGTCTGTGTTGCAGGGCACCTGAATGGCGTCCGTAAAGCCGTAGTTATGCAGAGCATTGATCTTCCAATCATCGATTTGGCTTAGTACAAAACGGATATAGCTTTCGCCGTATTCCGTGACGTTCGCGGAGTTCATGCCCGAACACTGCAAATTGACGTTCGCATCCATGGTGAACGCGCCGTTCCAGCGCGCGCCCCACTCGCCCGTCCACATGCCGTACAGACGGCCGATCAGATTCCCGCCGCTGCACGCAAGCATGGCGTAGCGTCCGGCATTGTAAACACGCGCAAGCATGGTTGGATCAAGCGTATCCTCGCCGCGCTGGAGTTTGAGCACATCCTCATTGGAAAGCGCTTCGGACACGCCGCCGCCAAGCGAAAAGGAAACACGGTTAAACTGCTCGCTCTGTTCGGCAGCGCTCGGGGAAAGCGCCGCGCCGTAATCGAACGCATCGCCGCCGAACTTGCCGGCGACCGCCTCGCAGCGGGCAAGCAGGTCATCTACCAGCGCATATTCCGTCTGCCCGGCAAAGTCCGCAAACGCGCCCATTTCAAAATCCCGGTCGGACAACGTGATGAGATACACCGCGTCGGCATCCCGAATTTCCACAGTCGGGTTCTTTTGTGCGCCCACATTGATCTCATCGTCCGAATCCTCGGCATACACGGTCTCGCGCGTACCGCCGACGCTGACGATATATGTAAGCGTCGCGAAGCCGCCGTTTTGAAGCTCGCTGCCCTCGAAGCTCGGGTAATGCGCAACGACGGCAAGGTACTCGCCGTTTTCGCCCGCGAGCTTTTTATACTGCATCCCCGCTTCGGCGTTATTGCCGAAGTTATACATTTTGGATATATCGTCGAACGAAAGGGTCAGATTCACCTTGCTGCCCGCAGAGGACTGCGCAATGGAGGTGATGGTCGCGTCGTCTGTTCGCGAGGTGAAGGTGCGGCGCACCCATGTGCCGAGATCGTCCGTATATTTGACGACCGCTTCACCCGTTTCGTAATCGCACCAGCGCACATAATCGGAATACCGCTTTTCCTCCTGCGTCAACCGCAGCTGCCCGCCGGGATGGAAGCAGTAAACAGAATACCAAGGCTCAAAGGTCTGGTACGCTTCACCGTTGACGATCATCTGCCGCACGGCATCAAGGTCCCCGGAGATGTCGGGGTTTTCCCGAATGGTGTCACAGGGCATGATGAAGTAGTTATTCTGGTAAATCAGCGTATCGGAATACGGCGAACCGGCGGTCACACAGCCGTTGACGCCGTTCCCCGTTACAAAGCCCTCACGCCATGTGCGCATTTGACGACCGCCATCCTGCCCTTTTGTGACCACCTCAGAAAAATCCTCGGCGTATACCTTGTAGGTATCCGTTTGATCCAGCAAAGCGGTCAAATCCGTGTCTGTACCGCCGAAACACGCCGACAGCGGCACAAGAAGCGCAACAACAAGGCATAGACAGACTGCGCTGCGAAAATGCTTCTTCACATCATTTTTCCTCCCTTTCGGCACGCAGACATAAGCGCATGCCCTTATGCCTGTATCTTATCACACACGGCGGTTTTTGTCCACAAAAACGTCTGCATGGCCGCGAAGCCATGCAGACGAAGCAGAAAATATTTTGGCTTTATTCGAGTTCGAACGAACCCGTGTAAAGCTGATAATACATACCTTTTTCGGAGATCAGCTTTTCATGGCTGCCGCGTTCGATGATCCTGCCGTGATCCAGCACCATGATGACGTCGGAATTCTGTACGGTGGAAAGGCGGTGCGCAATAACGAACACCGTTCTGCCCTGCATAAGCTTATCCATACCGTCCTGCACGAGCGCTTCTGTGCGCGTATCGATGGAGGAGGTCGCTTCGTCGAGGATCATCACGGGCGGATCGGACACGGCGGCACGCGCGATAGAAATAAGCTGCCGCTGACCCTGTGAGAGCCCGCTGCCGTCGCCCTTTAAGACGGTATCATACCCCTGTGGGAGCATGCGGATGAAGCCGTCGGCATTCGCGAGCTTTGCGGCGGCGATACATTCCTCGTCTGTTGCATCGGGCTTGCCGTAGCGGATATTGTCCATGACCGTACCCGTAAACAGGTTCACATCCTGCAGCACGACGCCTAAGGAGCGGCGCAGGTCAGCCTTCTTGATCTTATTGACGTTGATGCCGTCATAGCGGATCTTGCCGTCGGCAATATCGTAAAAGCGATTGATGAGGTTTGTGATCGTGGTCTTGCCTGCACCCGTCGCGCCCACAAAGGCGATCTTCTGCCCGGGCTCGGCATACAGCGTGATGTCGTGCAGGACCTCCTTTTCCGGGGTATAGCCGAAGTCCACGTGGTCAAGCACGACGCGGCCTTCAAGCTTCGTATAGGTCAGCGTACCGTCGGAATGCGGATGCTTCCACGCCCACATCCCTGTTCGTTCTTTGCATTCCTGCAGCTCGCCGTTCACTTCTTTCGCGTTGACAAGCGTCACATAGCCGTCGTCCGTTTCGGGCGCTTCGTCCATGAATTCAAAAATACGCTGGGCGCCGGCAAGCGCGGTCACAATGGCGTTGAATTGGTTGGAAATTTGGGAAATCGGGTTTGTGAAGTTGCGCGAAAGCGTCAGGAAGGACGCGATCATACCGAGCGTCAGCGTACCCGCGCCCATAAGCCCAATATTCGTCACACCGGAGATCGCCATATATGCGCCGAGCACGGCAAGAATGACATACTGCACATAGCCGAGAGCATTCATCATGGGCATCATGGTGTTGGCGTAAGCGTGTGCTTTGGTCGTATATTTTTTCCAGGTCTCGTTGCGTTCGTTGAGCCCATCTTTGGACTGCGGTTCATGGCAGAATACCTTGATGACCTTTTGCCCGTTCACCATTTCTTCCACGTAGCCGTTGAGCTCGGCAAGCGTTTTCTGCTGGAGCATGAAATACTTACCGCTTTTCGCGACAAGCTTTTTGACAATAAACAAGATGCCGCACATTACAACGCATACGACCAGTGTCAGCCAAACGCTGATATACAGCATGCAAAAGAACACCGCAACGATCGTGAATACGGAGGTGATCAACTGCGAGAACGATTGTGCGATCATCTGGCGCAGGGTGTCGGTATCGTTGGTATACAGGCTCATGGTGTCACCGAACGTGTGCGTATCAAAATAACGCACAGGGAGCCTCTGCATTTTGGAAAACATGTCATCCCGGATCTTTTTAAGCGTCCCCTGGGCGATCGTGACCATTAAACGGTTATAGATCCAGGTGGCAAGCGTACCTGCAAGGTAGATGACCGCCATGACCGCGAGGATCTGCAAAAGCCCCGTAAACACCGGCGAATCCGTCAAAAGAAGCGGCGCGATATAGTCGTCGATGAGCGTTTGCAGGAACATGGACGATGCGGCGCTTGCCGCCGCGCTGACGAAAATGCACACGACGACGAGAACGAGTGTCTTTTTGTATTCGCCCATATAGGAGAGCAGACGTTTGAGCGTCGTCATATCCAGCTTTTGACGCTTAGTCTGCAAGTTCTGCACAGAAGCGGTTTTTTCAGCCATTTTCATCGTCTCCTTTCTGCTGCGAGCGATAGATCTCACGATATATGCCGCACGTTTTTAAGAGTTCGTCATGCGTACCGACGGCTGTAATTTTCCCGTCATCCATAACAAGAATACGATCCGCATGCTCTACGGAGCTGACGCGCTGGGCGATGATGATCTTCGTCGTTTCGGGAATATACTCCGAAAATGCCTTGCGGATGCGTGCGTCGGTGCGTGTATCCACCGCACTTGTGGAGTCGTCGAGAATAAGCACCTTCGGTTTTTTCAGCAGTGCTCTGGCGATGCAAAGCCGCTGCTTCTGCCCGCCGGAGACGTTGGCGCCGCCCTGTTCGATATAGGTGTCGTAGCCGTCGGGCAGCGCGTCGATGAATTCGTCCGCACACGCCATTTTGCATGCTTCGACCAATTGCGCGTCGGTAGCATTTTCATTGCCCCAGCGCAGGTTGTCTTTGATGGTGCCCGAAAACAGCTCGTTTTTTTGCAGTACCACGGAAACGGCGTTGCGCAGCGTGTCGAGGTCGTATTGCCGCACATCCACGCCGCCGACGGTAAGCGAACCGCCCGTTACATCATAAAGGCGCGGGATCAGCTGTACGAGCGACGATTTGGACGAGCCTGTACCGCCGATGATACCGATCGTTTCACCCGAACGGATATGCAGGTTGATGTTGTCCAGCGCTTTTTTCTCCGCTTTTTCGGAATAGGTAAAATCTACGTTTGTAAAGCAAATGTCGCTGTCCTTGACCTCGGTCACGGGGTTTTCAGGATTGGCGATGTCCGTCTTTTCCTCCAGGATCTCGGCAATTCTTCCGGCGGAGGAAGCGGCAATCGTCATCATCGCGAACACCATGGAAAGCATCATCAGGCTCATGAGGATCTGCATGGCATAGGTGATCAGCGCCGTGAGTTCCCCGGTCGTCAGCCCGAGATCGGGGTTATTCCCGCTTGCGACGATCGCTTTTGCGCCAAGCCAGGAGATCAGGATCATGCAGGCGTACATGCAAAACTGCATCAGCGGGGAATTGAGCGTGATGATACGCTCGCCCTTGGAAAAGTCACGGTAAATGCGTTCAGAGATCTTACCGAATTTTTTGATCTCGCTGTCCTCCTGATTAAAGGATTTGACCACACGGATACCGCGGATGTTTTCTTCCACAACTTCGTTGAGTTCATCATAGGTGTGGAACACACGCCGGAATACAGGCAGCACGGCGCGGATGATCAAAAACAACAGGACCGCAAGGATCGGGAGGACGGCAAAGAAGATCAGCGAAATGCTTGGGCTGATGCTGAAAGCGACCGCCATGGCGAAAATAAGCATCACCGGCCCGCGGATCGCCATGCGCGTAAGCATTTGGAAGGCGTTTTGCACGTTGGTGACATCGGTCGTAAGCCTTGTTACGATAGACGCTGCCGAAAACTTGTCGATGTTGGAAAAAGCAAAGGTCTGCACGTTTTCATACATATCTTTGCGCAAATTGGCGGCATACCCGACGGAGGCGGCGGCGCCCCAGCGCGCCGACAGAACGCCTGTCAAAAGCTGCATGAGCGCAAAAGTAAGCAGCAGAACGCCGTAACGCAGCACGACATTCTGCTCGCCCGGCTCGATCCCGTAATCGATCAGATTCGACATATAAAGCGGGATCACGATCTCGAAAACCACTTCCAAGACAGAACATAAAATCGTAAGCAGTGCGGTCTTCTTGTTTTCCCGCAGACTGCCTGCAAGCGTCTTAATCATGGTTCTCTCTCCTTTCGTGTTTGGGATTCGGGTCGGCAGGATCGTGTTCCTCCAGCCCGTCGTAGATTTTTTGCAGCAGTGCGCTCAACTGCTTTACCTCGTCTTTTGTGAGCATCCTGACCATATGCGCTTCGTTGCGCGGGATAAAGGTTTTCAGCTCCCGTCCGACGATGTGCGCTTTTTCGGTCAAGGTGACCAGCTTATTGCGCTTGTCGCGCGAATCGGGGCAATAAGTGACGAAGCCGTTTTGCTCCATGCGGGAAACGAGACCCACCACCGTCGGGTGCGACACATCCAGATAGACCTCGATCTCCTTTTGCGTTGCCTGCCCGCCATGTCCGTTCAGAAACGCCAGCACGCGGCATTGCGCCAGCGTCAGCCCTTTTGCCTTCAGGGTAGCATCTGCACGCGCATGAAGTTTGTCCGTGATGCTTTTCAGCAGAAAGCCGATGTGCAGTTCTTGCATAACACTGCCTCCAAAAAATATGTAGCACGCTACATTTTTCTGTAGCATGCTACATATTATACGAAGCTGTTTTTGAATAATCAACCGGCTTCCTATGAACAATTTATGAATCTTTGTTCATTTCCGTTTTTTCGAATATTTGCAGCGCACGTATGACTTCCGTGACATCCTCATAAAACGCAAGCTCTGCCGCGCCGTCCAAAGCCGTATGCGAACGATTGATAAGCACCAGGTGCTTCCCGCAGAAATACTGCAAAAACGACGCCGCCGGGTACACGACCAACGACGTTCCGACGACTACCAGTGTATCTGCACGGCGGATCGCATCTACAGCGCCGCGCACGATATGCTCGTCCAGCGGTTCTTCGTACAGCACTACATCCGGCTTTACAATTCCGCCGCACGAACAGCGCGGCACGCCCTTGCTTTGCGCAACAAAGCGTGCGTCATATCGTTTTTTGCAGCGCATACAGAAATTACGGTGCACACTGCCGTGCAGTTCATAAACTTCCGTGCTTCCCGCCGCCGTGTGCAAACCGTCAATATTCTGCGTCACCACGCTGACCGAACGTGCGGGACTTTCAAGCGCGGCGAAATACCGGTGCGCCTCGTTTGGCTTCGCGTCCAAAAAAAGCATATTCTTTTTATAATAGGAATAAAATTCCGTCGGGTGCGCATCAAAAAAGGAACGGCTGATGATCTGCTCGGGCGGGACGGAAAGCCCGCTTTCGCGGTTATAAAGCCCATCTGCCGAACGAAAATCCGGAATGCCCGACGGTACGCTGATCCCTGCGCCCGTAAATACACACAAATTTCTGCTTGCCTGCAAAATACGATAAAATTTTTGTATCGAATATGTATCCATATGCTCCCGGTTCTCCTTTCTTGCTGCGGTATGTACCCTGCTATAGAAAAAGTTCTGTTTCGTCTTTGTTAGCACTCTTTTTATTAGAGTGCTAATGTTTACAAATTGTTCATATTTTCTCTGAAAAATGGTAACAGTTGGGGGTATAATAAGAATTGTAAACAGAAAAAAGAGGTGATTCCGATGGGACGGAATTCAGAAACAAACCACATCCGCTGAAGCTGCCCGAGCGGATAGAGACCGGGCAGAAAACTTAAAACTTTACATTTTCGGAGGTATGTATTATGTTTGATTTGAGACCTTATTCCCGCAGAAACCACATCGCTTCTTATAACCCCTTCCGCGAAATGGAAGAAATGGAACGCCGCTTCTTTGAAGATCCGTTCGGGTTCTATGACGGCAAGGCACTCGCTGAGTTCAAGACCGACATCATTGACAACGGCGACAGCTACACGCTGGAGGCGGATATGCCCGGTTTTGAGAAAGGCGACATCACGCTGGACATCACCGGTGACGTGCTGACGATCAAAGCGGAACGCCACTCCGAACACGAAGAAAAGGACAAAAAGCAGAAATATGTCCGCTGCGAGCGTTCCTACGGCAGTTATTCACGTGCGTTCGACATTTCGGAAGTCGATGCCGACAAGATCACGGCAAAATACACGGACGGCGTTCTGCGCCTGACGCTTCCGAAAAAGGAAACGCCGAAGACAGATTCCCGCCGGTTGGAAATAGAATAAACCTGCAAGGAAGAAGGCGCTCCGCGAAATCTCAAGATTTCGCGGAGCGCCTTTTCTTTTTGTGTCCGCGAAACGCGGAATTTATTTTTTATAGCCTTTTCTGCGCAGCAGCGCCTCGATACGATCTGCCGGATTGAGCAGATGGCTGACGGACATATCGTGGTTGAGCGTGTCGATGATATAGGAAACATATTTGGACAGATCGACTTCACAATACCACTCGCGCTGCAGCAATTCCGGTGTGCGATACACAAGATTCGTCGTGAAGACGCGGTTGATGATCCCCTCTTCATACTGCTTGTCAAAGCTCGCAAGCCCTTCACAGAACAGCCCGAACGCGGCAAAAATGAAGATACGCGCAGCGCCCAGTTCCTTCAGCTTTGAAGCGACCTCGAGCATGGACTCGCCCGATGAGATCATATCATCCACGATCATGACATCCTTGCCCTCGACGCTCGAGCCGAGAAATTCATGCTGCATGATCGGGTTTCTGCCGTTGACGATGCGGGAATAGTCACGGCGTTTATAGAACATACCAAGATCGATCCCCAGCACCGTAGAATAATAGATGCAGCGGCCCATGCCGCCCTCATCCGGAGAAATGATCATCAGGTGCTCTTTGTCAATGTGCAGATCATCCACATGGTTGACGAACGCTTTGATCATCTGGTAAACCGGCTGCACGTTTTCAAAGCCCTTCAGCGGGATCGCGTTCTGCACGCGCGGGTCGTGCGCATCAAAGGTAATGATGTTATCCACACCCATATTGTTGCAAAGCTCCTGCAACGCGATGGCGCAGTCGAGCGATTCGCGGCTGGAACGCTTGTGCTGGCGGCCTTCGTAAAGCATCGGCATAATGACCGTGATGCGGCGTGCCTTGCCGCCGACAGCGGAGATCGCACGTTTGAGGTTCGCATAATGCTCGTCCGGGCTCATGGGCACGGTCATGCCGTACATGGGGTAAGTAAGGCCGTAGTTGAACATATCGGCGACGATGAAAATGTCGTATCCGCGCACGGATTCGGAAAGCGTGCCTTTCCCCTCGCCCGTGCCGAACCGCGGGAAGCCCGCATTGATGATGTATGTATCGCGCTCATAGCCGGCGAAAGCAATGCTGTTTTTATGCTCGCTTTGCTTTTGCGCACGCCAGCGGACAATGTAACGGTCGATCTTTTCGGCAAGCTCCTCACAGCCGGGCAGCGCCACAATACCGAGCGGACCGTAAGGAATGGTGGTGAAGTCTTGGGTGTAGTCAGGCATAAATTACCTCCGTGCAGCAAAAAATTCAGACGATTCGTTCCTCTTTTATTCTACTCGATTTTGCAGTTTTTGCAAGGGCGAATGGCGGAAAAAACGCAGTTTGGTAAAATTTTAGTTAAATCCTCGGTCAACCGTGATCACACAGAAATATCTTTCGTCTATTTTGCTAAAGTACTCGGCGATGCGGTGCACAAGCTCGTCATCGGGCGTTTTATACTCTGCCGGTACGGCAACGTCGAAAATCAGGTTGGTATGCGTCGGACCCTGCACCACGCGGAAATCGTGGAACCGCAGGACAGGGTCTACTTTTTCGAGCACTTCCCCGCAAAGCGTGCGCAGCGCGTCCACCCGCGCGTCATCGGTCACGATCGGGTCCATATGTATGGAGATGTGCAGACCGTACTTTTGCAAAAGGTCGCGTTCAATCAGATCCACTGTGTCGTGGCTGTGCATCACATCAACATTTGCGGGTACTTCGGCATGCGCGGAGGCAAAGCTGCGCCCGGGGCCGTAATCGTGGATGATCAGGTCGTGCACGCCGAGAATGCCGTCATAGGAGCAGATTGCTTCCTCGATCTCCGACACGAATTCAGGCGACGGGGATTTTCCGAGCAGCAAATCGACCGTATCCTTAAACGTACCGATGCCCGCGCGGAAGATGAACACCGCAACAACAACGCCGAACCACCCATCCACGGGAACGGATGTAAAGCGCGACAGAACCAGCGCCGCCAGCGCGACAGCAGTCGCCGCCGTATCGGAAAGGCTGTCCGCTACCACCGCCTTTGCGGCAGCGGAGCCGGTTTTTTTATCGAGCGCATGATTGAACCACGCAAGCCAAAGCTTCGCCGCTATGGACAAAATCAGGATCACGAGCGCTGCGGTGCTGTATGTCACCGCCTGCGGCGTGCGGATGCGCTCGATCGATGACGACAAAAGCTCAACGCCCATTAAGAGGATAAAAAACGAAACCGCAAGCGCGGCGATGTATTCGCTTCTGCCGTGGCCGTAAGGGTGATCCTTATCGGCAGGCTTTTTGGCAATGCGAAAGCCGATGAGCGTAACACAGGAGGAAGCGGCATCCGACAGGTTGTTGACCGCGTCTGCCGAGATCGAAACACTCCCGCTGACCACACCGGCAAAAAGCTTTGCACCGGCGAGCAGCGCGTTGACAAGGATGCCGACGATCCCGCCGATCTGCCCATAGGCGGTGCGCAGGGCAGTCTTTGACTTATCCCCGTGCGCAAGCCGCTGTGCCAAGCGCTCCATCATGTGTGCTGCGCCTCGCTTTCAGACGTGCTCTGTGTGTGAAGCACATTGGAATAACAGCTGATCCCGTTGGAAAATAACAGCTCAATAAGGCCGGCGACTTCCTCCGGTGTTTTACCGTCCTGCGGGTTCGCGAGCCAATAGCGGATCATGCCCACCGTCCCAGATTCAAAATATGCATATACGTATTCATATTCCGGCGAGTATGCGATTTGATAGCAGTCCGCCGCGTCTTTCAAGCATTTTTTGCGCAGAAAAGTGCGCAGATTCAGCACAAAATTGATGTCGCCATTGTCACCGAGCAGCGCCGCACACAGGTCGCGGTTGGCATACAAAAAGCTGCAAACTTCTGAAAAGACCTGATGCGGGCGGGTGTGCAGATCGGTTATCGTGTACTTGGAAAGAATGTGCTCAAATTCGTCGAACAGTTCTTTTTCCAGACAATCGACCAGATCGTAAATATCCTTATAATGTAAATAGAACGTACCGCGGTTGATGTCCACGCGCTCCGACAGCTCGCGCACCGTGATCTTTTTGATGCACTTTTCCTGTAAGAGCTCGGTAAGCCCTTGCCGCAGCAGCCGCTTGGTGCGGCGCACACGGCTGTCTTCTGTTTTCGGCGCCATAAAAGCCCTCCTTTATCCACAAATTTATAGGCAACTGTATTATAATATAAAACCGTCTATTATTCAACATATTTTCAATTAGTAAAATGATTTTAAAACACAGTTCGCGAGCGGAAAACATTCGCCCTTAGCCGCATCCCCATCCTTGCGGGAGGGATCTTTTGTGACAAAAGCTTTGTAAACGACAAATTTTTTTCATTTTTTCCTCGGAAACCCTAACAAAATAGATTGACATTTCCGATTTTTTATTGTAAATTATAGAAGTAACATTTTGTGCGCGAAAGCGCGCCCACGCATGATGAAAGGGGATTCGAAAATGTCATCGAAAAACAAGGCGCCTTCCACTCCGGAAGCCAGAGCCGAAAAGCTTGCAAACAAGCAGATGCTTAGAAAGGTGTTTACAGGTACTTTCCTTAAGGCGTTTGCCGTTTGTCTTGCGATTTTGCTCGTCTGCTCGATCGTATATATCGCGTTCATCAACCCGAATCAAATTGAGTTCCAGGCAGCGGACACCACCAACGCCGCTTCCGGCGCCGTGGTGCCGAACAACGGCGGCACCTCTACGGATCCGGGTGCCGGCGACGGCGCCGCAGAAGCCCTGCCTACCGTTACGGAGCTGACGGCAAGCAGCTCGCAGGCGGAGATCCTTTCGTATTTTAACGATGCGATCAATAAGGTCAAAACCGGGAACTGCACCGTTACACTGACCAAAGAAATCAACAGCCAAGCGGGCAGTATGTCCGGCAACTTGCCAAGTTCCCTTACCGGTTTGGCGGACTCTCTGATTGAAGCCAATATGGGTGAAAAAGACGTCTCTGCTACGGCTCCCGCTTCAACGGAAGCCGACAAAAATGCGATCTTCCCGGTTGAAAACGAATCCTGGTCAAGCAAATTGACGGCTTCGGATATTTCAAACGCAGCTGTAACGGACAACGGTGACACTTACACCATTACGATCGAAGTATTGGAAGATGCGCCGAGCGCTGACACCGCACATAATGTCGGTCATATGGGGAAAGCTTTCTCCGTGGTTACGCCCGATACGATTACAGCGAATGCAGGCGGTGCTGCCGGCGTTATCAGCAACGTGCAAACGGGTCACAGCAGCGGCCGCATCACGGTTACGGTTGACAAAGCAACCGGCAACGTCCTGAGCGCTAACTATTATTTTGTTTGGACTCTTTCTCTTACCGCGCTGAGCCTTGTGGATGTTTCCATTCCCTTTGGTCTGGAAAAAGAATTTTCCATCGCTTGGAACTAAGCCTTTTGTTTGACTTCTTTCCCCCGCTTTTGCGGGGGATTTTTTTGCGTGAAAATTGAAAATATCTTTTGTTTTTTTGTTGGAAACGTTCCGCGATTCTTGACTTTCCGTGGGAAAAATTGTATACTGATTACAAATGTTTATCAGAGGTGGTAGAAATGGCTGAAAAGAAAACCGTCATGCTCACCGGCGCGTCCGGCCATATGGGCTTTGCCGGCTTCAAAGAGCTGCACAAGAAAAAGGACCTCTACAACACCGTCCTTTTGCTGCGCAGAAGCGAGAAGAATGAAAAACTGTTTGCGCCGTATGCGTCTGATCCGTCCGTCAAGATCGTCTGGGGCGACCTTGCCAATTACGATGACGTTCTGCGCGCTGTCACGGGTGCGGATTACATCCTGCACGTCGGCGGCATGGTCTCCCCTGCCGCGGACTGGAAGCCTTACCGCACGCAGAAAACCAACATCGGCGCTGCCGAAAACATCTGCAATGCCGTAAAAGCACAGCCCGACCCCGATGCGGTCAAGGTCTGCTACATCGGCACAGTCGCGGAAACCGGCGACCGCAACTACCCGATCCACTGGGGCCGCTGCGGCGACCCGCTGAAGGTCTCGGTATATGACCACTATGCCGTTTCCAAGTGCGTCGCAGAGCGTGTATTCGTGGAAAGCGGGCTGAAAAACTGGGTCGTCATGCGCCAGTCCGGTATTCTGTACCCGAACATCCTCAAGAACATGGATCCCATCATGTTCCACGTTTGCATCAACGGTGTTCTGGAGTGGTGCACGGTGGAAGACTCCGGCAGACTGCTTTGCAACCTTGTGGATGAAGACGCCAAGGGGAACCTCGGCAGCGACTTCTGGAACCATTTCTACAACATCGGTTCCGGTAAGGAATATCGTATCACCAACTATGAGTTCGAATGCCTGCTGCTCGGCGCGCTCGGCCTTGCCGGCCCCGAAAAGCTGTTCGAGCCCAACTGGTTCATTACCAAGAACTTCCACGGTCAATTCTATGCCGACGGCGACAAGCTGGAGGATTTCCTGCACTTCCGTGAGAACCTGCCCATTAAAGATTACTTCAACCGTCTGGCAGATCAGGTGGAATTCTACTTCCGGATCCCGCGCTATCTGCCGAAGAATCTGGTTGCGGCCTGCGCAAAGCCCTTTATGAAGAAGATCGCTTCCACGCCTGATTTCGGTACGCTGGATTGGGTCAAGACAAACAACCCCGAACGCATGAGCGCATATTTCGGCTCTCTCGAAGAGTGGAAGGAAATCCCCTCCAAGTGGGAAGATTACGAAATCATGCACTTGGATAAGGACAACAGTGCTGCCGAGCAGTACAAGCTTGACCACGGCTATGATGAAAGCAAGCCCGAAAGCGAGCTGGATATCGACGACATGAAGCAGGCTGCGAAATTCCGCGGCGGCGAATGCCTGTCTGACTCGATGACGAAGGGCGATATGGCAACCAAGCTGAAATGGAAATGCGGTCACTGCGGCGCCGAATTCGAAGCCAGCCCCGCGCTCATCCTGCTGGGCGGTCACTGGTGCCCCGAGTGCTACATCCCGCAGAAGGCTTGGGACTACGACTCGATCGCCAAGACAAACCCGTTCTTCGCGCAGGTTTGGTACCCGAACCACAGCAAGGACGAAAACAACCGTTACGATTTTGACGAGCTGTTCCACATCAACGGTGTAGCTTGGGACGATATCAAGCGGTAAGTCCTCTCCCCTTTTTCGGAACATAAAGAACCCCCGCTGCCTTAGCAGCGGGGGTTCTTTGTTTCAATGAGAAAATCGTTTTTGTCGGTGGGAGCAAGCCCCCGCCCTACCTTGATTCAGCCGCCTAAAAAATTGCGCTGTAAAAGCGGCAAGCTGAATCACACACATGCCCCGGTCAATTCCCCATACAGAGAGCGATACAGCGAGAGGAATTCCGCCTCCGTCTCCGCGGGTGGTTTATCCGCCGTTACGGGTAAAAGAAGTTCGGGCGGCGTGTCGTACAAACGTATACCGTGGAACTTTGCGAACTCGTGATACAGCAGTGCGTCATCAATGGCTTTGACCGCCTGCTTTTCCGAATCGGTAAAGTCCGTTACGGCGAATTTTGCAAAAATGAGCGTTTGCAGGCGGTGTTCAATTTCAGAGAACTCGGGGATGTGCCGCCGCAGCGGGCGGGTCATATCGCCGATATAGCTTTCCGCGCTGTCGTGCAGCAGCGCGAGCAGCTGTACACGCACATCAAAGCCGCGTTCCTTTGCCTCATATGCAGCGAGCAGAGAATGGCGCGCGACAGAATAAAACTCCCGCAAATGCCCGTTGGCACGGCAGATACGCGCAAGCGCATGGGCGATATCCTCCATGCATAGATCGTCCGCCGTCGGCGCAGTCGGGTCAAATATGTGGTTGTGATAGGTGGAAATACAAAATTTGTCGATCATATCGCCTTTCCGAGCTCTTTGCGTTACTCGCCGATGAGCAGCCCGATGCTCTTTTCCATCAGATCAAAGAAGCGTTCCACAATGGCGCGATCCTCATCATTGCCGCGCACGCACATGGAAATCGTCAGCTCCTTGCGCAGCGAGGTCACGGAAAGCAGCGCATACGGCTTGTATTTCACCGCACCCGTCATGAAGCCGTCCGTCGGCTCATGCCCCTGAAGTGCAAGCTTATCGGATTCCAGAATGCCGATATTGCTCATGGCAAGTAAGGGATTGGAATAGCCAATCTTGATGATTTCTTCACTCGCGGCGTGCGGCAGGATGCTGTAGCCGAGCTTTAAAAGCGGCAGGCCGTAGAGCCCCATGAATTTATCATGCTTGAACTTTTGGGAGCTTTGCACCGCGTATTGCAGCGTTTCAAAAATGTCGCGTCCGCGTTCGGGGATATTGCACTGCATAAAGGCGGTATGGTTCGTAAGCCCCTCGTCGCTGACATCCTTGATATGGCGGCGCAGGTCGATCGCGCAGGAAATGGTAACGCTGTCCGACGGGTCGTAACCGGCAAGCTCGTACAGGCTGTAAAAATATGCCGTCAAAAGCATATCGTTGACTGTCGCGCCGTGCTTTTTGCCCGCGGCGCGGATCTTATCAAAGGTTTCGGCACTGATCTTGCGCTTCGCAATGAAAGAACGGTCTCGAATGCTGTCGGGCGTAAGCGGGAACTTATGCTCATCCTTCGCGCAGACATTTTTATAAAGGTTGCGCGCCATGCGCTGCTCCGTCTTGGAAAAATCCTCATAGACCGCTTCATAGGAGCGTGTGCCCTCACGCAGTTCGATGGGACTTATACCCTTTTCCACATAGGCGTTATAATTTTCGCAAAGCGCCTTCATAAAGTATTTGAAGTCGCCGCCGTCCATGCACATATGGTTTTCCACAACACACAGGGTCGATGTTCCGTCCTTAAAAAACACTGCAACCTTCATTTGCAGGTCGCTGTCGGGCGGGAGGTACTGCGTCAGGAAGTCATCCACGGCCTTTTCGAGGTCATCCGGATATGCGACGGTGAGCACGTCCTCGATCGTATAGGGCTTGACGATCCAATAAGGCGAAACATGGTTGTCCTTAAAGCTCGAGTGCAGCACGGGCGCTTTTTCAAAGAAGCAGATCAACACGGTTTTCAGCGCCTCAACGTCGATCTCGAAATCATAGTGGAGCTCAACGTGCACCATGCGGTCGTTGAAATCGCGGAACAGATAGTGCATTTTGTCCCAAAGTTCTGCGTTCAGTTTTCGTTCCATGCCTGTTCCACCTCCGGCTTATATTTGTATTTCGAGTTGTTGACCATGGTCGCGATCAGCAAAATCACATCGATCGCTACGCCAAGGAGAATGATGATCCAGCCCGGATCCCACGGAATCACGCGCAGACCGCCCAGAACGACATAGAGCATGGGCGCGGCAATGGGAATGTAAACGAGATAGTTAATAATGCGCAGCTTCTGGTGCGTCATGTGCGCATACACCGCATCGGCAAGCAGGATGCCCACCACACCCGCAGGGAAGATGACCCAAGCCTGCGAAAAGCCCGTGAACATCAACACAATAAGGAAGATCGCCGTGTCTACACACATGACGGCGAGCGCAAGCAGGACGCGCGCAATGGGTTGGAAGATACGGCGCATCTGCGTGACACGCGCCACGCCCACGCCGAGCAGGAACACCGCCCAGCACAGAAAACCGTCGGCAAAGATCAACCAGGTTCTGCTCCACGCATCGGTCAGGAAGCTGACGGCAAGATACAGCACCAAAAGCAGGATTGCAAGCGCCGGCGTGCCGAACAGCATGATCTTATTGACGAGCTTTTTATGTTTTTCCTTGCGGTCCGCCGCGCAGAAATTTTCAAATCCATCCTTGAGGTTCGGAAATTCGCTGATGATCAGATCGGTCAGCACTTTTTCGTCGCGCAGCCCTGCGTGCGTGACCTCGGCGGCACGCTCCGACATTTGGTCAAGCACCTGCCGCTTGTAGCGGTACAGCGTGCCGTCGTCGGGGATACCCTGCAAGGTATCTTCGATGTAGTCAATATAGCTGTTCATGGATTCCTCCGCTATTAAAATTTACACCGTTATTTTACCATAAAAAACCGATTTTGTCTGTCGTTTTTACTTTGCGCCGAAGAAACCTGCGGTTGCAAACCGATCAGCCCTCTTCGATCACGATCCCGCGTGCAGCACGCTGCTCGGCAAGCTCTTTGGTGATACGGTCCTTCTTCTCACCGACCAGATCATAGAAGAACAGTGGGATAATGCACAGGATCATCGATATGGCAGGAATGATCGAGATAAGTGAGAACATCCCTGTGCGCACAGTCTCGCTCATTTCGAGCGGGTTCGCCGTGACCGAGGCGTTAATACTCGCTACATCGAGATTGACGATCATGTACATCACGATGATAAAGCTGGTGCTGATGGCATTGCCGAATTTGGCGATGAAGCCCTGCACCGCTGCACCGAGTCCCGTTTGACGGACGCCGGTTTTCCACTCCATATAGTCCAGGCAGTCGCCGAGCATGGCGTAGGTACAGACGTTGATCGCGCCCAGCGGGATACATGCAATCACAAAGAACGGGATACACCACAGGAAGTTGTCGTACCCTAAGAACCAGATCACAGCACCGGACACTGCACCCAAAACACAGGTTCCCATCAAGATCTGCTTATAATTCCAACGTTTGAACAAAAGCGGCATGATCAGCATCGTCCCGAACATACCGGCAGCGCTTGCCACCTGAAAAATAGTTGAAACAAGGCTGATGTTGCTTTGCAAGGCTGCCTCCTGCTCTGCAACCGACAGTCCCGTGAGATCTTTGCCGACATAAATGCTGTACCGCGCGACGTGCACTGCCCCCGCCTGATACATATACCGTGCGGCGGAAAGGACGCCCGAAAGCGCCGTAAGCATCAGCGGCTTGCAGCGGAACAGCCTGCCGAGCGCGGTCTGTTCGCCTTTTTTGCGTTTGGGCGGATTCGGGATAGAGACGCGCTCTTTGGTCTTAAAATACACACGTGCAAACAGGATATTGCCGAGCACCGAGCAGAACAGCGCGATAACCGTGTACTTGGTCTGTTCAAGCTGCGTACCGCTCAAATGCATACGCGCAAGCACCGGCCCCAGAACCATGAAGAATGCAATGGGCACAGCGGAGCCGACGCCGTTCGCTGTGCGGCCCCGGCTGATGATGACGCCGCGCTCATCGGGATTGGGCGTGAGGGCATTCGGCAGCCCCCAGAACGGCACGTCGCACACGGTGTACGCCATATCCCACAGCACATAAGTCACGGCGGCATAGACCATAAGCCCCGTCATGGAAATATGCGGCGTTTGGAACAGCAAAACGGTCAGGATCGCGACGGGAATGGGCGCATATAACAGGTAAGGGCGCATTTTGCCGTTTTTGAGATTGACGCGATCCATGATATAGCCCATGATCGGGTCGTTGAAGGAATCCCAGATACGCGCAAACAGCATTAAAAACAGCACGAACATCGGCGTGAGCTTCATGACGTTCATGTAAAAGTCCGAAATATACGAACTCATCATGGCGTAGACCATGCCCTGCCCAAACGCGCCGACACAGTATGCCATCCACTCTTTTTTCGGCGAATACGTTTTCATTTGCGTCCTCCCCTGTTTTTATGATTTTGTATTCGGAACCGGCAGCACAGCGTCGCTGTCCGGATAGCCGCCGTCGTACAGCAAGCCTTCGACGATCGTATCCAAATCCGCGATGGGAACCCCCTTGATCACGCGGCGCAGCAGCGGGCGAAGTCTATGATACAGCGCCATAAAGGACTCGTACTCGGGTGAACCGGGTTTATACGGCTCGTCGCCGCCGTACATATTGCGGATGAGCGCGAGCACAAAGTCGCGCAGATACACATTGCGCATTTCGGGTGCGATCTTCGACGCGCACCACAAAAGCCTGCCCGCTTTTTGAAAGGTCAGCTTTTCCATGAGCTTGCCTGCAAAGCGGATGGGCACGCGCAGCTTCCACGCCGTTTCGCTCGGCAGTCCGAAATCGGGAGCGATCTCGCAAAAACGGCGGATATCGTTTGCGGCGGCATTCAAAATATCGCGCAGCATGAACTCAAAATGGTCAAGGCTGTACTGCATGTAGCTTTTGCCGCCGAGATCCCAATTTATACTTGTGAGATGATCGGTCTTGACGGTCAGGCTTTTATCCGTAAGCGTCATATGCCGGATCGGGCTCGGGTAACAGATCAGGCTGCCCGTATTGATGTCAAAGATCCGATTGCCCCGCTCGGAGTCGAAATACCCGATATTTTGCATATGCGTGTGCCCCGTAAACATGAAGTGCACGCCTGCGTCGGCGAACATGGATGCGATCTGCACATGGTTGCCGATGAGGTCGTCGGGGCTGAAGAAGCCATAAAAAGGGTTCGGCGGCAGCAGCGGATGGTGCCCCATCGCGAGCAGCACGTCGCCGCTTTCTTTAGCCGTTTCCAGCTGCTCGCGAAGCCACTGCAGCTGATCCTCGTCATACCCGTGAAAGCCGCGCTCCCAGCCGATGCCGTCGTCGTTGAGCGCGAAAAGCCGATAACCGGGTGCGATCTGCGCGACATAGGAGAAGCTCTTCTCGTGCACGGAAAGCGCCGAGGCGGGACCGAACTCCCAATACACCTTTAAAAGCTCACTTCTCGGAAGGCCCTCGGCAGGATATTCCCCTTTTTCCGCAGAATACCGCTTCGGGTACGGGCAGGTGTCGTGCGTCGCCGTCAAAACATACACGCGCTTGCCGCCTGCGGTCAAGCGCTCAAGCTTCTCACGCATGGCGTAATGCCCCTCGCGCTCGCCGTCGCAGACCAAGTCGCCGCTGACGAGAACGACCTGTGTTTCGCGGTCGCGTAAAATATAATCGGTAGCAGCGTCTAAGATCGCACCGCTTTCCGCTACACACTTCTGGTCGTATTTTATACGGTGTTCCCAAGCCTTGCCGGCAGGGTCAAGTACCTCTGACGCATAAAAATGCGTATCGGTGATTTGATAAAACTGCAGCATCGCTTTCCCCCTTGTTGCTGACCTAAAACAAACTGTCGAATGAAAAAGCACGGCAGAACGGAAAAACCGCCCTGCCGTGCAGCATTGCGTTAAAAGCCGCCGAAAAGCCCACCGAGCAGCGAATCATTCTGCGTGGTCGGCACCTCGCCCCAAACCTGTACATAGATCTCACGCCCGCGCTCGTAATCCTTACCGGGTTCCGGCGTGGTGGCTATGACGATCCCCGCGGTGTGCGAGCCGTCATTCTCGCGCTCAACGCGCGTGCAGGTAAAGCCGCGGCTGACCAGCAGCTGTACCGCCGCGTCATACTGCATGCCCGATACATCCGGCAGCGTGATATACTCTATGCCTCGGCTGACCACAATGGTCAGATCCGAGCCCATCGGGACGCGCTCCCCTTCCGCCGTGCCCTGCGAAATGATCATATCGCTTTCGACCGTATCACTGTATTCATATTCCACAACAAAATTGAATCGCTCATTGAGGACCGTATCGCTTTGGATGCGCGAATAGCTTTGCCCCACAAAATTCGGCACATCCACAAGCTCTGTTGCTGCAGCCGTGGTGGTCGTTGTATCCTGCCCGGAGGTGTCGCGCGTGGCAAAGAAATATACGCCCAGCGCAATAAGCCCGATGGCCAGGCACACGCCGAATGAAATAAGCAATGTGCGTGTTTGCTCCTGCTTGCGCAGCAACTCACGGCGAAGCTCCTCCTTACGGCGGCGCTCCGCTTCCTCCGCTTCGGTTGTCACAGCTTTAGCCGCCTCTTCGGTCTGCGCCTTGCGCGCGACCATGACCTTAGGCGAGCCGGAAAGCTCTTCGCGGTATTCATCCATACTTTCGGTGCGGTCATCCGGCGAGATCGCCATGGCGTTTTGGATCGCACTGACCACATACGCGGGCAAGATCTCCGCAAATTTCGGCGGGATCATCCATTTATCATTGGCGACGCGCTCCGTCGCCTCCTGCGGGGTGCTGCCGATGAGCATACGATAGGTCACCGCACCGAAGGCGTACACATCCGTCCAAGCGCCGACGGAACCCTCACGGCTGTACTGCTCGATCGCGGCGTAGCCTGCGAACAGCTCGCAGTCGAAGCCCGTATCCATGACGCGCGCAGCGGGGATCATGAAATCCGTCAGGCGGATCTTGCCGTCGCGCCCGAGGCGCAGGGTGTTCGGCGAGATCCCACAGTGGAACACGCCCATTTCATGCAGCTTGGAAACGGTGGAAACCACCGGCATTAACAAGGACTTGGTCTGCTCAAAGCTCAAATACCCGGTGCGGCTTTTTAACAGGAATTCCCGCAAAGAAATCGTTTCTACATATTCCGAAACGGCGTATGCCGTGCCGTTGTCCTCAACGATATCCAGCACGGGAATAAGCGCTGTCATCGCGCGCAGGCGTGCAAGCTTTCGCCAAAGCTCTAAAAAATCGGCAAGCCCGTCATGGAACAGCAGCTCGCTGCCGACCTTGACGCGCAAAACCGTATCTGCAGCTGTACGGATGATATGCTGCTCGGGCAAAAATTCCCGAATCGTGACCGCCGTTTTTCGTTCACGATCCCAGCCGATATAGGTCGCGCCGTCGCCCGCAGCGGACAGCATTTTCCCGACGACATACCGCCCGCCGATCTGCGTACGCAGCGGCAGATAGGGTGCGATCTGCGGCGTATCCACAGAGAACCCACAGTGCGGGCATTGCCTGGCGTCACCGATCTCTTTCATGCAGCCCATGCACAGCGTATCCAGCATTCGCATTGCCTCCCGTTCGGAACAAAATTTTCTACGCGTAAAATCTCATCTTATGATAGCAAATTGGGGGTCGGTTTGTCAAGATTCACCGCACACGCACGTTCGACAAATTGCATAAATTTATACCGAACGAGGCATGGCGCATTTAAACAGGAAAACACCGGCGCCTTTCAAAACGCGCCGGTGTTTTCAGCATATAAAAAGGGAAGAAAAATGAAAAAGGCTTAAGAAGCGAAATGCCCGTTGACAGAGATATACGCACCGCCGAAACGGGTGAAATCATAGAAGTGCACCGTCGGGCGGAAGGCGTCGGGCGAGGCATTCAGAATCTTTTCGGAAAGGTGGGTGTTGAAGAACGAGACGATCGGGCCCATGCAAAACGCCGTGACGACTGTACCGACGCCGACAGGGCCGGAAAGCAGAAAAGCGATCCCGGTGCAGACAACATCCGTCAGAACGCGGCACCATTTGTAAGGGATCGGGGTGCGGTCACGGAGAACAAAACCGACCGCATCATAAGGCCCCACGCCGAGAGAGGCAGTAAAGAACAGGGACGCCGAAAGGCTCAAAAGAACCACGCCGCACAGCATTAAACCAAGCCGCACAGGCAGGGACGTCGGTTCCGGCAGGAAGCGTGCATACAGCGCGGTGAAGAAGTCGCACACATAGCCGACACCGATCATGTTGATGACCGTACCGAGGTTGATGAGCTTTTTGGAGAAGCGCGCCACGATCAGCAGCAGGACTGCATTCACGAGCATCTGCCAAAAGCCGAAGCTCACCCCGATTTTTGCACTGACGGACATGTTCAGTGCCGTAAAAGGATCCACACCCATCCCCGAAAACGAGAAAACGGAAATGCCGAAGCCCATCAGCAAAATGCTGAAGAACATCATACCGACACGGCGTTTGCCGTGTTCGCTTTTCCAAATCGTTTTGGGTTGCATTTGCTTGAGGAACTCTGCCATGGGGATCGCCTTTCTTGTGCTTGTTGCATAGATATGAGTCTTTCAATTTGGTAATAGTATACAATCGCTTTTGCGGATTGTCAACGCAGGAACCGCATTTTTTGTTTGTTGCAGCAAAGTTTCCTGTTTTATATGAATTGACTAATCATACCGATGTATTTTTGTGCGATTTAACAAATTCTAACAGCATATTTCAAGAAAAAGCCTAAAAAACAGGCATTTCCCCGAAAAAGCTTTCGAAAAATGCCGTTAGAAACATGCGATGCTATCGGTTGTTTTGTTTGAAAAATCGTCGGTGAATTTTAATTCACATGATCGTACCGCCGCCGACGACCGTATCCCCATCATACAGGACTGCCGCCTGCCCGGCAGTCACGGCGCGCTGCGGCACGTCGAAACGAATACACAGATGATTCCGATCCGTCTGTTCGACCGTCGCGGGCTGTTCAGACTGGTTGTAACGGATCTTTACAGACAGCCGTTCGGGCCGGTCAAGAGATTCACAGGCGATCAGATTGATGTCGCCCACCTCGACCGTATCGGAGAGCAGGTCTTTCTGAAAGCCCAGCCGCACACGGTTATGCTGCACATCCTTTTCCACCACATACATGGATGCGGGCAATGCAAGCCCCAACCCCCGCCGCTGCCCGACGGTATAGCGAATGATCCCCTTGTGCGTGCCGAGGACGTTCCCCTGCATATCCGTAAAATCCCCGCAAGGAAAGGTCTTGCCCGTGTAACGTTCAATAAATGCAGCATAATCTCCGTCCGGTACAAAGCAGATATCCTGGCTCTCGCTGCGGTCGGCATTTTCAAAGCCTTGTGCACGTGCGATCTCACGCACCTCCGGCTTGGTCAATGCGCCGAGCGGGAACCGAACACGCCCGAGCACCTCTTGCGAAAGCGAATACAGCACATAGCTTTGGTCTTTTGCCTTATCCACCGCTTTTTGCAGCAGCAGCCGGCTGCCCTGCCGGGATATGCGTGCATAATGGCCTGTGGCGACAAGATCGGCGTCGATCCCCCGTGCCTTATCCATAAACAGCCCGAATTTGATATAGCGGTTGCAGACGATGCAGGGATTTGGTGTAAGCCCTTCGGCATAGGCGCGCGCAAAGCGTTCCATGACCTGCGCGCGGAATTCGCTCTGAAGATCCCAAACCAAATGCGGACAGCCGAGCCTTTCGCACACGGCAGCCGCGCGGGTCTCCTCTTCGGAAGCGCCGCCGCACAAACGCATGGTGACGCCGGTTACCGCATTTCCTTCGGTCAGCGCAAGGTAAGCTGCCACGGAGCTGTCCACACCGCCGCTCATGGCGATCGCAATTTTTATATTGTTTTTTTCCATATTTCTGCCTTGTTCAGCCGCCGAGCGCGATCATGGCGTCAATGCACACACGCGCTTTGCGGATCGTTTCGTCGTCCAGCACGATCTCCTCCCCGCCGTTCCCTGCCACGGCGTTGTAAACATCCGCAAGCGTGGAGAGTTTCATATCGGGGCAGATCAGCTTTTTGGAAAGCGGATAAAAACGCTTGTCCGGACATGCATAGGAAAGGTGCTCGGCAATGCTCATTTCCGTGCCGATGATGAATTCGCGGCTGTCACTTTTTTTGGCATACTCCATAATGCCTGCCGTCGAGCCGACATAATCGGCATGGCGCACGACCTCCGGCTTGCATTCCGGGTGCACAAGCAGTGGCGCATTCGGATAGCGCTTTTTCGCGTCGATCGCCTCCTGCTCGCAAACGGACGTATGGATCGGGCAGCCGCCCTGCAAAAGACGTATATTTTTTTCGGGCACCTGCGCCTGCACGAAGCTGCCGAGGTTGCAATCAGGGATGAACAAAATGTCCTTCTGCGGCATCTGTTTGACGATCTTGACCGCAGACGAAGAGGTAACGCACACATCGCAGACCGTTTTAAGTGCAGCGGTGGTGTTGATGTACGCCACGACCGCACAGCCGGGCGTTTCGGCACGGGCGGCCTCGATCATGGCTTTATCCATCTGTTCCGCCATGGGACAGCCCGCATCCGGGTGCGAAAGCAGCACGGTTTTTTCGGGAGATAGTATTTTGACGGTTTCCGCCATAAAGCGCACACCGACCATCAACACGGTTTTCTGCGGCGCACTTTTCGCACGGACGGAAAGTGCGTAGCTGTCGCCCGAAAAATCGGCGACCTCTAAGATCTCATGCGCCGTATAGCTGTGTGCGAGAATGCAGACATCGTTTTCTTTTTTTAAACGCAGGATCTCTTCCTGTAAATCACGGATCATATCACATGCTCCTTTTCCTTTGGGTTCCTAACCATCATACGAAAAAGCAGGGAAAAAATCAAGTACCGAAATTTTCCGTTCGACGCCCGGCGGCTTGAAAATACAGGCCGCCCGAATCCGGACGGCCTGTAACGTCGGTTTGATCTTACGCCTGTGCGCTTGCCTTTTCGGCTTTGATCGCACGATAACGCGCTTCGAGCTCACCGAAATGCGTATAATTCTCCGCCTGCTTAAGCAAGCGTTCCGCGTCCATATACGGCTTGGCAACGCGGTTGTAGTCCGCCTGCTTGTCAAGCTCCGCACGGATCTGCTTATTCAGGACCTTAATTTTGGCTTTAAGCGCCCGAAGCTCTTCCTGCACCGCTTTTTTGCCGGCCTTATCCTTTTTCTCACCGACTTCAAACAGACGCTTGTAAAGCGCGTCTTCCTGCTTGTCATACGATTCTTCTGTTTCAAGCAATGCCTTCAGCGGCGCCTCGTCGGGAACAAGGATCGCCTTGCCGTTCGGATAATATTTATCCAGATACTTACGCGCCGTCAGACGTGTGCGGCAGAAATGCACGCGATATTTGCGGAATTCCTTTTCGTCTTCGGTCTTGTTTGGCAGGGCCTTCGCCGCGCGAAGATCGGCGCGCAGATCGGAAATGTTTGCCTCCCGAAGCCCCGAAAGCCCCGCATCATAAACCATTTGCGCATCGGCAAGCTCCTGTTTGCCGAGCTCGCTTTCAAAACGGGACATTTCTTTTAATACAAAGGGCGCAAGCTGGATCTCCAAGTTGCGGGCAATCTTGGCTTTCCGCGCTTTTTTCGCCGTGGAAACCGCTGCCTTGTCCTTCGCTTTCTTTGCTGCTTTGATCTCATCTTTCGTGACCTTTTCGACGTCTTCATTGACCAGCTTCTTGGCAGCGTCGACCATTTCCACGACTTCCACCAAGCTGTCGTCGCTTAAGGTATTGTTGCCGAAGTCCTCAAAGAACGCACGGATCTTCAAGACCTTGACCATACCCTGCTGCTTAAGCTCAGTCAAATCGTAGAAGAAGTACGGCAGCACGTTGATAAATGCGCCGGCGATAGAGGCAATGATCAACACGCCGCAAACCGTTTGCAGCACGTTGCCGTCATACAGTGCAAAATATGCGGTACTGGAACTGGACGCATCCGCGATCACATCTTTGACGACATTACCGTTACGAAGAACTTTATTCATAACCTCGGGGTCATTGAGCACGCGCGCGGCGGTCGCTTCATTGATGCCGAAGCGGTCATACAAAAGATTTACGATACCGCTGCTCGCAACGGTCACAAGGCCGCCTATGGCGGTGATGGTCGAGAACATGCCGTCGATGCGCTCGCCGCTGACGTATTGCTGATAGTCGCGGATATCTGCGTTGATGGAAGGCGTCAAGATCTGCATAAAGGCGTTCATCAGGTTGTTCATCCAATAGCAAACGACCAACAGGATGAGCGGCACCCATGTTGTGATCGCGCTGGTGTCAGCCCCCGTCATATCTATCGTGCGCACAACAGGGAGCATAAGCGCGATAAAGACAATGTTCATTACATTCGTGCCGATCAGCACGATGCGTTTGCCCCAAAGGCGAATGAAAATGGGGGCAAGAAGCATACCCACAAGCCCGGCATTTTGACAGATGAGCGTGATCACGGAATACACGGGTCCGCTGCAAATGCCGCCGTAGCTGTACAGCCAGCCGAGAACATTGGTCATGGATGTCTCAAGGAAACCGAGCCACGTTGCCATGGCAATGACCCAGAAATATTTGTTGCGCAGCACCTCGCGCAGCGAATCCATGAAACGGATCTGGATAACGTGTGTCTTTGCCTGAACGATCTTTTCCTTGGTATTTACGTAAACAACGATGCTCAAAATGACCGAAACGATCGCGACCGGCGGGTAAATATACCGATACAGCCGGATGTCGTACAGGTTGTCATTGGTAAGAAGATTTGCGAAAATCGGCATCGCAAGGCTCAAAATGGACGGGGCGAGCGAATAAACAACACCTTTGATCGTGGAAACATCCGCGCGTTCCTGCGTATTGGGCGAAAGGACGTGGATCAGGTTGTCGTACGCTTCCGTAAAGAAGTAATAGAAGAAATTTTGTATGAAATTAAACAGAAGCACCAGCGCGCAGGTCACGACATACGCTTTTTCCTCACCGAATATCGTCCCTTCCCCGAACAGCGCGCCGAATTTGGCATAGGGGAACCAGACAAAAAGAATGGTGACAATCGCGCTCGGGATACCCATCTTGACGATATAGGGTCTGTACTTACCCTCTTTGCTGCGCGTGTTATCGATGATGTTCGCGCGAATGCCCGAAAGCGGGATATTTACGATCACCGAGATGAAATACATAATGTACACATGCAGCGGTTTGACCCCGAGCGTATTGCCGATCAGGACGTTCGTTGCGGACAGGATCATGTTCGTTGCCATAACGGCAAGGAACTTCACACCGATGCCGCCGCCCGCATAGGAGACGATCTCCCTATAGGGCATATAACGCCCTTCGGGGGGCTCGTTCCAGTGCGATTTGACCGTACGCACCAGATTGTTGATGGCGCTGATCTTGGAATTAGCGGTTGTTTTCTTTGCCACGTTCTCGCCTCTTTTTTATGTAATATATCCTTTATATAGGTCTTTTCACACGCAAAAGACCGCTTATCCTTCTTTGATCCAATCCGCCGAAAAAGAGGCGAATCGGATCTCACGGCATTTGGTATCGGGCTCAAACAGCGCACCGATATTGCCGTCGGGCAACTGCGTCATGCAGCTGTATACAAACGATCCGGGCTTTAACAGCCGGCTGTACGGGAAGGTCTCGCCGTCATCCTCGGAGAGCCGCACCGTGCCTTCCGCACGGTCGCGGCGGTCGGCGGGATTCAAAAACACGACCGTCGGTTTTTCGGTACCCTGCAATTTCAGCACCGACATCTGGCAGACGGGCTGCGGCAGGGCGTCGTCCCAAGTGAAGTTTTCCCAGCTTTCGCCGCCGTTTTTGCTGTATGCCACGGCGGTGCTGTGGCGCGGGTCGTGGTTACGCATAAACAATTTCAGCGTACCGTCTTCCTGCTCGATAAGCTGGGACTCGGTCAGCATATCCTTGGATTTGACCGTGCGGCAGTCCGCCCGCGCGCCGTCGATCTCCCGCGTGTTGTTGGGGCTTTCGCCCAAACGCCAAGTCTTGCCGCCGTCATCGCTGAAAATCACCGTGCAGGAAAGCCGCAGCGGAAACTTGCGCGTGCCGAAATAGATCGGGAACACTACCCGCCCGCGATATTCGCTGTTTTGCAGCACTACGCCGCGCCCGGGGCCCGGGCCGATGAAGCTCATATACGGCAGCTTGACCTGCCGGTTCAAAGATACGGGCTTTGACCAAGTGAGCCCGTCGTCATCACTGTAGCACAGCATCAAATAGGAGGTGTTCTCTTCCTTAAAAGCGCCGCCCGTATACAGGTTGCCGCGTTTTTTGCCGTCCTTAAAAATATCGCCGTCGGGCGTGACCGTATAGGGCGTTTCTTTTCCCGATTCCGTCAAAAGCCGATCCCCGCGCCAGAGGTAACGGCGCGCCCTGCCCCTGACAAACCGTGCGCCGTCGGGCGTCTCCCCGACGCTCAGGCGGCTGTTGCGGATACCGACGCGCGCAGGTGTATGGGAATACAAAAGCAGGATCCTGCCCGATTCCGGGAGATATGCCATCACGGGGTCGATCGCCGCGGATGAACGCATCTGTATTGTGCCGTGCTCGACAACGGCGACGATATATTCCCCCCAGGTCTTGCCGCTGTCCGTACTGCGGCGCACGACCTTGTCAATACGGTTGGGATTGTCCATTCCCGAGCACACACGCGCATCCGCGCAAGCCACGACTACGCCGCTTTTGGTAGTAATCACGGACGGGATGCGGTAATACGGCGCAGGTCCCCCTGAATCGGGACCGAATACGGTTTGAAACTCCACAGGCTCCTCCCCTTTTTCCATATAAAACAAGAGCACATATATAACTATATTAATGTACCATATTTGCTTCTGCTTTGCAAGAATTTTGGAAAATTTAACGATCAAAATCCGTTTTCAGCGCTTTAACACTTTTGTAATAATATTATAAATTGGTTACAAACCTTGTTTTTTTGCGAAATCCATATATAATATAAGTCAGTCGCGCGCATTTTGTTTTTGCGCGCCAACCTGTATTTGAGGATGAGTGTATGAATCGAACGTTGTTTATGGAAAAGCTCGAGCGTGTGCGCGAGCTGATGATAACGGGTCGATATATGATGCTGCTGTTTACTGTGACAGCGGTCTTTGCCATTTTTGAATGGAACGTGCTCGGGGTTTTGGTATTAGCCTGCATCGTCGGCGTAACGCTTGTGATCTGTGACGATCTGCTTGCCACGTTCATGCCGTTTATGCTGGTTTGTCTGGTCGCTTCTAAGTGTTACAATTCTTACAGCATCTTTATCCAGTACGTGCCGCTCGGCATCGTCCTGATCGTTTGCCTGATCCTGCATTTCGTTTTGTATCGGAAAAAGCTCTCTTTTAAAGGCTCGCTGACAGGTTCCATGCTGTTTGTCTCCGTTGCGGTAACGCTCGGCGGCATCGGCTTTATTTCCAAAGAAGAATATTTCAGCGGGGTCTCGCTGTTTAACATCTGCGCGCTGGGCTTTGGCATGGTGCTCTTGTACGGCATATTTTACACGCACCTGACCGTGCGCAAAAGCTACTCTCTGATTGAAAAGGTCACGCTCATCATGGTGATCTCCGGCTGCTTTGCGAGCCTTGTCACCATCGCGTTTTATATGGTCAATATCAACGAAGTGCTGGAAACGCGCTCGCTTTTGTTCATGCAGTGGCGCAACAACTATTCGACCTTTTTGATGCTGTGTATCCCGTTTGCATTTCTGCGCGGCAACAAGCAGCCGTATTCCATCGTGCTCGGCTTCGTGTTTTATTTCTGCATTTTGCTGACCGGTTCACGCGGTGGTTTGGTCTTCGGCGCGGTGGAAATGCTCATGTGCTGCGCACTGTTTATCCTGTATGACCGCAGACGGCGGCTGACCTACATTACGATCTGCGTGTGCATCGTCTTTGCGCTTCTGATCTTCTCCAGCGAATTTATCAGTTTCTTTGGTTCCACGATCGATCGGCTTTTATCCGCGATCAACGGCGTGCTCATCGGCGAGCAGCAGGAAGTTCGGTACTACCAATACATGCGCGGGATCGGGGATTTTCTGGAGCATCCCATTTTCGGTACAGGCATCGGGTACATGGGCAACCGCGACGTGTATGCCGGAGCGGATTTTTCGATCGCATGGTACCACTGCGCGCCCATCCAAATTGCAGCAAGCTTCGGGATCGTTGGCATTGCGGCGTATTCGTATCAATTCATTCGGCGCATGATCCTGCTTTGGAAAAAGCCTACGATGTTCAATATGACGGTGTTCCTTTCCTATGTCAGTTTGGAGCTGATGTCGCTTGTCAATCCCGGCATTTTCAGCCCGATCCCCTATCTGCTGATCGTCACGATGTTCTTTGCCATTGTCGAGCGCTGCAACGAGGGCGAGCCGCAGGAAACCATTTCGACCGGCACGCCGAAAGAAAGCGACGACAAAAAAGACGAACTACAGGAACATACGCCGGAACCGGTAGAAATTGCCTGAATATGCACAACAAAGCAGCCGACTGCCTGATCTGCGCAGCCGGCTGCTTTGTTGCGTGTCTCGGTTTTGAAATTGCGCTTTCGCACGCGATGTGTTACAATATGTGCATCTGAAAAAATGAGGGAGCCTATGAAAACACTATATTTAACGGATCTGGACGGTACGCTGCTCGGCTCCGACGGCAAGGTATCGAAGGAAAGCGCACGCATCATAAACAGGCTTGCAAAGGAAGGTCTTCTTCTCTCCGTTGCGACGGCACGCACTTTTATGACAGCAGGCACGCTTGTGGAGTCTCTCGACCTGCGCGCCCCTGCCGTGCTCAACAACGGCGTATTTTTGTATGATTTGAAGCAAAAAAAGGTGCTCGCCTATCATGCGATCGAAGCTTCGTCGCTGGTCGAAGCGCTCAGGGCTTTTGAACGGCATAACAAGGCACCGCAGCTGTTTTTATACGGCGATGACGGGCTTTTGTCCATTCATTTTACCGAGCACAGGCTGCAGGTCCAAAAGGATTTTTACGAAGCGCGCAAGGACAGCTTTCAGGGGCGGTTTCGGCGTGTGGAAAAATTAGAGGTGCCGCACGGACAGCACGCGACCTACCTTAGTTTAGTAGACACGCGAGAAGATCTGCTGCCCGTTACAAAGGAACTGCAAAGGATCGACGGGATCTCCTTTTCTTTTTATGCGGACAGCTATTCGCCGTATTGGTTTTTGGAGGTCTATTCCGAAAAAGCGGGCAAGGGCAGCGCGGCGCTGGAGGCAAAACGCCTGTGCGGGGCGGAGCGTTTGGTCGTGTTTGGGGACAACTTCAATGACCTGCCCATGTTCGCCTGCGCAGACGAAAAATACGCGATGCAAAACGCCGCAGACGAGCTCAAGGCGGCGGCGGACGGTGTGATCGGCGACTGCGATGCCGACGGCGTGGCACGATTTTTGGAACAGCGATTTCAGGCGGGGAAATAGGCGTATGAAAGGGGCTTGCTTTGCTGTACCGAACAGATGCTTTTGAAGAAACGCACATCAATCCCATAACGCAAAAAGCATATGACGACACTTGGCTTGTCGTACAATTAACGGATGCGGCGGACTACCAAATGCTTTGCGGCAGCCGCAACGGCTGTGCTTACACGCTGAAAGTCAGCCGACGTTTCAGCGGTTGGGAGTTTGCCGTTGGTGATTTTTTGGATTTCTATGCAAACGGTGGCAAAAATGTGCTTGCAGTCCTGTCTGAAGCGGATTTACAAGCCGTTCGCTCCATTTACGGCTCGCATAGCTGCCGCGACTGCTATTTGCGGACAGGAGAGCCGACCGTACTCGTACACTCCACCAACTTTGCGGCGTGGGATTCCATTCAAAAAGACGGATGCCTGCTTTCGTTTAACCGTCTGAAAGCGCGTAAAAACGATTTGGACGAATTGCCCATCGGAAAGCAACTCGGGGATTTAGAGGAATTCAGTGATTATATTATGTTCGGCTCGGGTTCTGCGATTTCCGGAGAACTGGTCGAACTCTCTCGTCAGCGCGGTAAGATTCTGACTGACGAATCAGCGGAATACCGCACTGGTGTAAGATTGTATTTTGACGCGCGTAAAATCGCAGAGGGCGGCTTGTTGGTGCGCGATGGGATGCATCTGAAGGTCAAAGATCAGCTCGAATTAAAGCCATATCTACTGTTTTGCGCCACATGGGATACTGTAGGTCTTCCCTCCCCCATCGCCACACCGCGCGAATTTGCCGAGGCGGCGAACGTACATTTTGAAAGAGCAAGCACCTGTCACCGGTAGACAACCGGGAGCAAAAGCCTTATTTATTTGAGGACACCGCATTTACGGTATCAAGTGCCGCACGATCGGGATTTTTTGCAGCAGGCAGGTCAGCAAAACGCAGAAGCCATAAATCAGGATCGGCATGAAAAGCATGAAGCTCATTGGATAACCGTCCAACCATCCGTATTTTTCGCTTATTTGCAGCACCAGCATGTGCATGACATAGACCCCGAGTCCCGCGCCCGCCGCCTTGGTCACGAATCTTTGCGGTATGAAACGGTAGACTTTCTGCCACGGAATATGCTTAAACCATAACAGGAGCGCCGCCGACATCGGGAAACAGGCAACGGAATTGTACTCCATGAAAAAGGTATTTGTTTCTCCGCTTTGCCGCGCCAGCGCCCAGGTCCCGAAAAACATCAAGAGCGCGCCGCTTGCCCCTGCCGCATAAATCAACAGGCGTGTTTTTTTAGAATATTGTTCATGGCGAATCAGCCATCCGAGAAAAACATAACCGAAATATCCGCCGACTATAGCAGGCTTTAATTCGCCGTAAACGGGTCCCAAATAGCGCGTGAACACCGGCAGGAGCGCATTAAAAACAAAGCTCAGGGCACATAAATATTCGATCTGCCGAAAATTCTCAGGCTTGGCGAGCAGGGAAAGCACCGGCATGGCGAGATAAATGCCGAACAACGCATAAAAAAACCAAAAAATATTTGTCGCACCATTGTTAAGGAACGCATTGCGAACCGCCGCAAGGTCGGGAAGCGAAGCTTGATACATAATGACGGGAGAAAACAGATAAACGACCGTCCAAAACAAAAACGGTATCCCCGTGCGCAGCGCTCGCTTTTTGAAAAAGGTGCGGGTGGTGTAACGGCGGCGATATTCCAGCAAGGTCGTACCCGTGAGCATGAAAAATACCGGGACGGCAAAGTGCATGACCGTTTGGATCAGCAGTGCAAGATACCATCGACGCTCTTCCGCATAATCGAACACGCCGCCGGAGCAGTGCAGGCATATGACGGCAAACGCCGCAGCAATATTTGCAAAGTCAACGTAATCCAGCCGTTTTTTATCTTTCGTTTGAACCATTCCTGTTCACCCCGTTTAGTCTAATCTCTTTTAGACCCGCCGTCAAGGCGGCTCTTAAAAAATGTGCTGCTGTTTTTCTTTGAAAATCGAAAAAAAGAATTGACAAATCCACATTTCAATGCTATTATATTCGAGCACGCGGAAAAACCGCTTCGTGCTCAATATGCGGATATGGCGGAATTGGCAGACGCGCTAGATTCAGGTTCTAGTCGGGGCAACTCGGTGGAGGTTCAAGTCCTCTTATCCGCACCAAACCTGCGGGGTGCGCTAAATGCGCTCCGCAGGTTTTCTTAATTTTTGCTTTGAAAACTTTTTGGGTGAGTCTATGCGAAAAAGCAAACTGAAAATTTGGGCTGTGATTTTTGCCGTCCTTTTGGCGTTCAGCGTCGTCTCGATCATAGCGGACCTTTTCGGGCTTTCCGTCTGCTTTTTCGGCACGCCGCTGCACGCATGGCTCGCACTGCCGTTTTGCGCGGGCAGCATAGGGCTTACGACCTGCCTTGTGATCTGGCTGAAACGGCGCAAGCGCGCGGGTGACCGCCTTTTGCATACCGCTTTACAAGTCGTTTTGTGTGTGCTGTGCACGATCTCGGTGCTGGTCGCCGCTGCTGCCGCCGTATTGACGCACATTTCCTATTCCGACAGCGACATTTCCGGCGACGGGGCACACAAAGCGTTTTTGGAGACAGACGAAACCTCCGGCGAGCCGACGGTACATGTCTATAAGCGGTACTCCCCTTTCCTCGTCTCCTACCGAAACGCCGCCACGCTGTATGGTTTTTACGGCGACACGGAAGAGATCGAATACGTTTGGGAGGACACTTATTGCGAGGTGCAATATCCCGGGTTTTCCGAAGACGCGCAAAGCGATGCGGATCGCAGCACGCTGACCAGACGAATCTATTACAATGTTTCATAAAACGATGCAGACAAAAGACGCGGCATGCGGGGATTTCCCGTCATACCGTGTCTTTCCTATTTTCAGAATTACAGATTTTCGTCCAAAAACGCCTCGATGTCCTCGACCTCACCGCCGCCTACACGACGTGCGATCTCCTTGCCGCCCTGCACGAGGACGAGCGTCGGGATGGAAAGGACGCCGTACATTGCCGCAAGGTCGCCGGATTCGTCCACATTGATCTTACAGACCTTTACCGTATCGGTCTTTTCGGCAAATGCTGCGATCTCCCCGGCGAACACCTTACAGGGCGCGCACCAATCCGCGTAAAAATCGATCAGCACCGGCATCTCGCTTTTCGAGATCTCCTGCTGAAAGTTATCCAGATTGACTTTCTTGATTTCCATGAAAACACTCCTTATCTTTGGGTAGCGACAATATACCGCTTCGTTTGGTTTTATTCTATACGTTTGGCAAGCTGATATGCGCGCTGCAGGTCTGTCTCCCCTACCCCGTGCTCGTCCGTGCCCGCCGCCGTGACTGTACCGACGATCTTGGTATTCATCACGGAAAACGCACGTCCTGCCTGCTGCGCAACGATCGTCTGCCCGGGTTCGGCTTCGTCCCCCGCCGTCAAAAGCAGGACCGCCTGTTTCGGCTTCGGGACAGGCGTTTGGATCCCGCGGCGAAACCGTGCGCAGTAGAACCGCTGGAAACGGTCGAACAGCGCTTTCATCGGCGCAGGGAAGGACATCAAATAGATGGGCGTTGCCACCACGACGAGATCCGCTTCAAAATAGCGGCGCATAAACAGATCCAGATCCTTTTTGGAGCAGCCATCAGAAGCCTTACAGTAGCCGCAGTCGTTGCAGGGCGTAGGTTTTAGATCAAACAGCCGCACGACCTCGACCTCGCAGCTTTTCGGAAGTCCCTTTAGGAACGCGCCGCACAGCTTTGCGGTATTGCCCACCGCACGCGGCGAGCCGAACAGCACCAGCGCTTTCATTCCTCCAGCAGGCTGTCGCAGTACAGACAGACCGCCCTGCCCCCTTTGTCATAAAATCGGTGCGGCACATAGCTTTCGGTATTGGTGACGCACCGCGGATTTTTGCACGAACGCGCATCGTCCCAGCGCTGCGGCGCGGGCAGCATGCCGGAACGCGATTGCAGCATGGTGATGATGAGCGCCATGCGCGCGTACATACCGTATTCCGCCTGCTCAAAATATTTGGCGCGCGGGTCGTCGTCGACGCCGACGGTGATCTCATCCACACGCGGCAGCGGGTGCAGCACCACGAGGTCGGATTTTGCAAGCCGCATTTTTTCCTCATCCAGCACATAGATGCCCTTTTGCGCTTCGTATTCCGCGGCAGACGGGAAGCGCTCCTGCTGAATGCGCGTCATATACAGCACGTCAAGCTCTGAGATCGACGCTTCCAAACTGTCGGAAAAGCTGTATGCACAGCCGCTTTCTTCGAGGATCTTGAGAATATACGGCGGCATTTGCAGCTGCGGCGTGGAGATCATCACAAAACGGTTGCCTTTGTATTTGGACAGCGTTTTGATGAGTGAATGCACCGTCCTGCCGTTTTTCATATCGCCGCAAAGTCCGATCGTCAAGCCCTCCAACGTGCCCTTTTCATAGGAAAGCGTTACAAGGTCGGTAAGCGTCTGCGTCGGGTGCAGGTGCCCGCCGTCGCCCGCATTGATAATGGGGCTTTTGGAATAAAGCGACGCGGCAAGCGCCGAGCCCTCCACAGGATTGCGCATCACGATCAGATCCGCATAGCCGCTGACAACGCGGATGGTGTCTTTCAAGCTCTCACCTTTTGCGACAGAGGCGTTGGAAGGGTTGTCAAAACCGATGACTTTGCCGCCGAGACGCAGCATAGCAGTTTGGAAGGACATCTGCGTGCGCGTAGACGGCTCGTAAAACAGCGTCGCCATGATCTTACCATGGCAGGCGTCTGTAAATATCGAGGGGTTATCGCGGATCATACCCGCCAGACGGATGATCTCCGCCAAATCCTCTTTAGTCATATCTGCAAGGTCGATCAAATTGCGTGCCTGCATATCCGTCACTCCCACGATGTTGGATTTCCGCGCTGTGTATCCGCCGCTTTCCATGCAGCGAGCGCGCTTGCTTTTCATTTTATTGTAACAAGGTTCCGAAAAAAAAGCAAGCCGTGAATGACCTGTTTTACGGTTCGCTTGACCTTCCGCCTGCTTGCATTCGGTAAAGCCGTGAACATATGCAAAGCCCGCAAGCCGTTCCGAAGCGGCAAGCGGGCTTTGTGCGGTATATTTTCAGAGCTTACCAATGGTTATCCGAAAATTCGCAGAACGCCGTCATATCCCGAATCTCCAGCGTTGTGCCGTCGTCCAGGCCGACCGTTCCGTTCCACTTGCCGAAGACCTGATGGCAGCGGTTGCCTACACCTAAAAAGCGCAGATTGGTGTAATTGTCGTATTCGGGCGTCATCGTCATCTCGAAGCGGCCGTCGTTGGAGGTAAACACCCACGGCTTCATGTAATCCTTTGGATCCTTTTGCAGGTATACCTGATCGATTTTATGCGCTACGCCGTCCAGAAAAAGCGTATTTTCGCTTGCAGCGCGCATATCGCCGAAACCCCAACCGATCTCAAAGCCAAAGATCCGCCCGTCGGGAAGCCGGTAGCTTCCGTTTCCCCAATACCAGCTTTGTATGAACGGCCAAACACCGCGCCCCCAGTCGAGAAGCCCAAATGCGGTCTCCGGGTGGAATTCGATCACTCTTTTGCCGAGGCGCACCCGGCCGGTGACGGGCATGCAGTTTATCTTTTGATTTAAGTAAAAGTGCCCTTTCTGCTTAAAGGGGACCGCCATGACCAGCGACTGCAGCCCGGGCATAACGTCATAAATGATGTCCGCTTTAAAGTCGCCTCCCTTTTTGTTGCGGCCGCGCAGTTTCAAAATACGCTTTGTCTCCGTCACATCAAAGGACATATAAAAGTTCTTTTTGTCGATGGTGATCTTGTGCGGTACTTCCGTATTGGCAGGCAGATGATATTTATCAAACGGAAATAAAACCAAATCGTTGCACTCGAATTTTTCCCCGGTCTGCCGGTCAAAAAGAGTAACGCCGCTCATCCCGCCGTAGGACAGCGTACCGATGGTCATTTGCATGGTATAGCGCTCGTTCGTGATCTGGTAAAAATCCCACTCCTTTATGCGCAGCGGGTTTGCCCGGATGTCGCTTCGCACGTAATCATACAGGTTATGTACGCAGAAGCCCGGTTCGGCGACATTCCCCTGCGCGTCCAGAAGCCGTGTGCGCTCGGTAATTTGATGCTGCATAAGCTGCCTCCTTTTTCTGTCTTCAGCCATTCAAGTTCTGCATATTTTAGGCGGGAAGCCTGATTTACCCGGCTGCGTGTGATGTCCCCGCGAGCGAAATCAATATTGAAAATCGGTGATTTCAAGCGTATTCTGCAACGCGGCGGTTCCATCGATCTCAAATCGGATCGGCTTCACTTCGATCGCACCCTTTGCTGTGATTTGAACATATGTCATCTGCCGAAGCGAGACGATCTCCTGCGTATGGGGGTTGAGCACCAAAGTCGCGGTACAGTCATGATAATAGATCGAATAATACTCCGGCTTGACGACACGGAGTTTTTCGATCTCCGTATCTATGACCTTTTTGGAGATCGGCGAAAACATCTGCCCATGATAGGAAACAAAAGGTTCGGGGTCTGTTTCGGGATTGAGCGTGATGACGATCTCATAATTCCCATCCGAAAGTTCTCGGCAAGCAGCCGTTTGAATCGCTTCTTCCGCATCTTCCGGCGCGAGCAGGCAGCCTGCGCTGCCTTCATAGAGCGGGAAGTAGGTGGTGTCTGCGCCCTTTTCATGGATCTCGGGATCCCTTTCGGCTTTTTCCTTTGTGGTCATAAATCTGGAAGCCAGACTCAGCGCAACATTGACGGCAGCCTGGTCGAAATTCTTTTCCGTGATCTCCTGATATTCCATTTTCGTATATGCCGGCTTTTCGGACTTTGCTTTGTTCATGACCGATGTATACAGTGCCAGAATCTCCGTTTTTGTGGTCGGCACAGTCGGATGCGCAGCTTCTCGCGCCTGCACCTGTGCTGCATTCTGCGTACTGCCCACGGTAGTCGGCACGGCAGATGGATCCGCCCCGTTTACTGCTGTTGTTGTCGTATTGCCGCCGTCGTCACCGGACGAGGATTTGCAAGCCGCAAGTGAAAGCAGCATGGCAACCGCCAAGCCCAGCGCAAGGCATTTAAACCCCAATTTTTTCATTTCTTTCTTGGCCTCATTTCTCGGCACCCTCATCAAAAGTCGAACAAAGTATATAAAATTTATATACCTAAACCGTATTTTATAGTACAATCCACGAACAGTCAATTCTTTTTTCCGATTCTGTACAAATATATATTATCCGTCCATTAACAGCAATTATGTTGCTATACTTAAGCGAAATTTTTGAAATATGAAAAAAGTACTTGACAAAGGCGCGTGTGCGTAGTATGATATTAGAGCGCTCAAGAGAGCGGATGCATATCGCGGGGTAGAGCAGTTGGTAGCTCGTCGGGCTCATAACCCGGAGGTCGTGTGGTTCAAGTCCCACCCCCGCAACCAAATCAGTTACCGTTGTTGATACAATATCAGCAACGGTAATTTTTTGTTTATGGGTGTTTTGGGCTGATTTTTGGATGAAATCCGGAGTATTCCGCATATTTTCGGCTCTGCGCCAAGGATAGGTCAGCATCCTATACTTCCTTGCCCGGAAACAACAGCACCAAGTAAAATAACAATCGTTAAAAGATAGAAACGATAAATTATTATTCTCTATATAAAAAGCCGTCCATGGCCTGGAGCACTGCCCGCTGTGGACGGTTTTCTTCGTGTACCCCCGGGACAAAAGGGACAAAAAGGACTGCCAATCTTCGGGCAGAACACCTACTTGTAATTTGCCGCCGCCAGAGTTAACATGACACACACCTTTGAAGGAGGGTAATGAAATGGGCGACTATATAAAACGGCTGCGGCAATATGTCGAGGCCAACCCAATCCTCTTTGATGAGGAGTGGGATCATCCTGCAATGGATTCTTTGTACTGGCACTACAGTGAAAGCCACTACATGGGCAATGAGAAAACCAAGGAAATCAGCCGTGAATTGAATGACCGCCTTGAAGAACTGTCCTTCCGGGAGAACAACCGAGTGTTTTCCCTGGTAGGTTCTCTCTGTGCCGAGCATGAGCGGATTGCTTTCTTTGCCGGACTCCAGTTGGGAGCGCAGCTGATGCTGGAGTTAATGGAAGAAACTGTTCAGGACTGAAACTCACAGAGCCTTTCACATCTAACAAGGACAAACAGAAAAACAGACCCAGGTCGACAGAATCATACCTGCCACCTGGGTCTGCTTTTGTTTTGTCTCATAGTCTCGTTTTGACTTCCTTTCCATCCTTGAACCGGAATACCACCCGCTCGTCAGCGTAGATGGTGACATGGTCGACGGTGCCCTGCCAGAGTTTTTCATCGAAAGTAAGGGGCAGGTCGTCCAATTCACCCAACTCGAACATCATGCCGCCGATGGTGATGGCGTCCGCGTTCATTTTGTCTCGTTGTTTTTGCAGGGTGGCCAGTTTGGTTTGGATCTCCTTGTAGCGGCTGCACAGGTCATCATGGGCGGCTCGGTAGCTTTCTTCCGTGACGGTGTTGGCAGCATTCTGTTCAATACACACCCGCAGCATTGCGGCGACAGCGCTTAGTTCTTCCTCCAGGTTGGCAATATCGGCATCGATAAAATCAGTGTCCGTAAGTACCTTTTGGGCGTAGCGGAGCCGGTCGATGGCGGCATTCCGGTCGGAAAGATACTCCCCAAGGGCTACCAAGTACAGTTCTTTCAGCCGCTCCTCGGTCAGGTGGGGTGTTTCGCATTTGCGTTCCCCTTTGAACTTGCCGTTGCATTGCCAGATAACACGGCGGTAGCGGTCGGTGGAGTGCCAGGTTTTGGCACCGAAAATATCGCCGCAGTCGGCGCAGATGATCTTCCCGGAGAAGGGGCTGGTCTGATGGTGACGGTTGAGGCTGTTTTTGCGCCGTTCCAACTCCACCTGAACCTGCTCCCATTCCCAGGGTTCGATGATGGCGGGGTGACTGTCCTCCACATAGTACTGCGGAACCTCTCCCTCATTGATTTTGGTCTTCTTCGTGAGAAAGTCCACGGTGAAGGACTTTTGGAGCAGCGCGGAGCCTTTATACTTTTCATTGCGCAGAATGCTTTCCACGGTTGCCCTCTGCCAGACAGTCTTTTTACCCGGCGTTGGGACGCCGTCGTTTGTCAGTGCGGCGGCGATGGCGTTGGTAGATTTCCCTGCGAGGAACTCCCGGTAGATGCGTTTGATAATCTCCGCTTCTTCGGGGACGATCTCCGGAAGTCCGTCCGAACCCTTGCGATAGCCCAAAAATTGACCGTAGGGAATGCTGACCTTGCCGTCGGAGAACCGCTTTCGCTGACCCCATGTGACATTTTCGGAAATGCTTCGGCTTTCCTCTTGAGCGAGACTGGACATAATGGTGATAAGCAGTTCACCTTTGGAGTCAAAAGTCATGATATTTTCTTTCTGGAAGAAACATTCACACCCCACTTCTTTCAGCTTGCGGATGGTAGTCAGGCTGTCCACGGTGTTTCGTGCAAAACGGCTGACGCTCTTGGTGACAATCAGGTCGATTTTCCCCGCCAGTGCATCCCGAATCATGCGGTTAAAGCCCTCCCGGCGCTTGGTGTTAACGGCGCTAATCCCTTCGTCGGTGTAGACCCCAACGAAATCCCAATCCGGATTGTCCTGGATAAACCGTGTATAGTAGTCCACCTGAGCTTCGTAGGAGGTGAGCTGTTCCTCACTGTCCGTGGAGACCCGGGCGTAGGCCGCCACCCTGCGGCGCACCCGCTCTTTGGCGGGCATTTTGGTGTGGAGATTGATTGTAGCGGGTATGATGGTGACATTTTTAGCTTTCGGCATGGTCTTTCTTCCTCTCCCTTGTCTTTTTGCCAGCGACCCGGCGCATCTCCTCTGTCCAACTCTCCGCACGGGAGCGGTCCTGCCAGCGTTTTACGGCTTTTGTCCCGTCTTTGAGGGTAAATTCCAACAGATTCCCGCTTCGGGCTGTAATCGCCGTAATTTCGCTCACAGGCTCCACCTGAGCAGCAACTTGCATCAGCTTTTCTTCCGGGACGGCTTTGGAGGGGCAGTGGGCTTTCCCGTAAGAATTGTAGGTGGAACAGATCCAGATCGGTCCCGTGGCGGTGGTTTTGCGGCGATAGTGTTTGCCACAGATGGCACAGGTGATAAGGCCGGTAAACAAGGAGAGTTTCCGTGGCTTGGTAGGTGCGTATTTCTCCTTCCTCCGCTGGATCTCGTCCTGAACAGCCTGAAAGGTTTCCGGCGGGATAATGGCTTCGTGGGTATTCGCTGCATGATATTGGGGCAGTTCTCCCTGATTCTTCCGGGTGATTTTGGTCAGATGGTTCTCACGAAATTTGGTCTGGAGAAGGAGATTTCCGGTATAGGCGTAGTTGCGCAGGATTCTGTCCACGGCACTCTTGTGAAAGACGCAGCCACTTTGGGTGGCATACCCTTCCTCGTTGAGTCGCTTGACAATGGCGGCAGTTCCTTTTCCATCCAGATAGTCCCGAAAGATTCCTCTGACAATATCCGCTTCTTCCGGAACCACCACCAGCCTGCCGTTCTCTCCACGGTACCCCAGCATGAAGAAGCGCCATGGAATGCCCTGCTCAAAGTTGCGCCTGACCCGCCACTTTTGATTTTCACTGGCGGAGAGGCTTTCTTCCTGGGCATAGCTTGCCAGGATGGAGAGCATCAGTTCTCCGTCGGCGGTGGCGGTATCGATGGATTGTTCTTCAAAATATACGCTGATGCCCAGTTCTTTCAGTTCCCGTACCGTTTCCAGAAGAGTCACGGTGTTGCGGGAAAAGCGGGAAATGGACTTGGTGATGATGTGGTCTATTTTGCCTGCCCGGCAGTCGGCGAGCATCCGCTGGAAGTTCTCACGGCTGTCCCTGGTACCGGTCTTGGCCTCATCGGCATATACACCCACATACACCCAGCCCGGGTGGTGACGGATGTAGGTGCTGTAGTAATCCACCTGAGTCGCCAGGGAGTGCAGCATGGCGTCCTTATCACTGGACACTCTGGCATATGCCGCCACTCGACGGGCTTTTGGCATGGGTGTCGGAAACTGAATTTGCGTTACGGTTCTTGGCATAGTGTCCTCCTTTGTATCAAGTATCGTCGGTAACATATATTGCTCGTTTCAGAGAAAATAGCAAGTCTATACCTCCTATATCTCAAAGAAAGATGCTGTCCCGAGTCATGCCGGTTTTCACGGCAAGAACCCTTTCGGCACGGTCACGGGTCTGTTCGTCCAGTTCTCCCTCACAGCAGCGGTGCTCCAGCATTGCCGACAGGATCCGGTACAGGATGAGAGCTTCTTGCATCGGCATAGCAGGCACGGGAGCAGTATTTTCGGTTCCGGTTGCCATAGCTTTCAAACTCCTTTCCACAGTACGCACAGGTCAGACGATAATAGGCTTTACGCTGTACCTTTTCCGGGTGGGCGTTCCACCAAGTATTCCGGCACTTGTCGGAGCAGAACCGTTTGGCTTTTCTGCCCTTTACCTGCACGATGGGTTTTCCGCACCAAAGGCACTCTACCTGAAGGACATCTTCCGGAGGGTGGCGGCGCATATAAGAACGGATGGTGTTGACGGAGATGTGAAGGGCAAGCGCAATGTCCATAGCGGACTTGCCACGGCCACGCATCGTGTTCAGCACTTCAATTTGATATTTGGTCATGGTAAAACCTCCTGATTTACTTTTGGGTAATTACCCCTTTGAATTTGCGGTTTTTGCGTGTGAAGCCCCAGGCCGTTGTCCGCTATGAAAAGCGACAGAGATTTTTATCCCCCTACCCCCGGAGTATCCTCCAGCACGGCGGGATTGGTCAGGTAGACCTCCGAGGGCTTCCTCCCGAAGGTCGGGATGCCTTCCGTAGGTTTGAGTGCGATATAGCCATATTCGCACAGGCGATTCAGCACAGGCTGCAGACTTTCGGCGGTCTTGAATCGTCGGCAGCGCCGCATGGCATCCCGGCGGGAGAACTCCGTAAGCCGCTCCCGTTTGATGGCAGAGAGCAGATACTGGGCATTCTTGTTTACGACATCGGCGCCCATGAGGGAATATGCGGCTTTGGCGTGTTCCAGAAAGTATCTGCCGATGGTAACGGCGCTCTCCATGGTTACTTTGTCGACGAAGTCGAACATGGAGTCCTTGGGATATTTCATGACGTGCAGAATGCCGCTGATACGCAGGACAGAACCCACGAACTTACCCGCCCAGTCGGGGATCTCTGCCAAGTCACCTTTCAGCCGACCTTCCACCTCGTTGAACAAGGTTTCCAGCACTTCCTCAGCTCCATTGTCCAGGCTGATTGGCTGCTGCTCGTTGTCACTGGAAAGAATGGCCTCAATCAGGTCCCGATACCTGACTCTGACACCTTCCGGGATTGGTTTCGTGGAGAACGAACGGTTGCCGACGGTGGATTTCGGCATGGAGTAAAGGAACCGGGCAGTCAGACCACGACCACGGAAGGTGTTGTTGCTCATCAGTCCGTTCAGCACTTCTGGCTGCACTGCCAGCACCATGGTCAATGCCGGGTGGATGATGCTTTCGCTGGCTCTGCCGATGCGGTCAACTCGGATGGTATCACCGCTGTGACCTTTGAGGAATACATCGATATTTACATTGCGGCTGTACAGGCCGCTGATGATATCGAAGATACCGCCCTCTGCGGAAACCACCGCCGCACAACCGTTGTTCTCGGCCAGAACTGAAGTCAGCTTTTCAGAGGTCACATCGTCCACGAAGAGTCGGAGAGGTTTCACCGGTTCGTATTCGGCTATTTCTTTGGCCTTGCTTTTGATATCTTCCTCGGTTGCTTTGCCCTTGGATGCCCGCTCCACCAAACTGCGCTTCTCCTTTTCCAACTTGCTCAGTTCCATTTGGCTTTGGACGATTTTCGGACTGCGCCGTTCGTTTTCCAATTTTTCATATACTTCCACCGGGTGGATCATCATGGACAGCACCGAGGATTTTCGCTCCGCAGGCGGGAGGATGACGACCGTGTAGGTGTTGAGGGGTTCTATCCAGTCCGCGTTGCCCCGGATGAAGTATTTTCCCTGGCTGCACAGAGACACAACGCCCAAAGCCTCTACCGCAGCCATATCCACGGAGGTCTGGGTGGACTCTGCCACCGCCAGCACATAGCGGCGAATGACTTCCGGTAATGCGTCCACGGGAAATGTGGGGAGGTCATATTCGTCAAATAGGATGGGCGTGTCCCAGACTACGGGGCCGGTACTGTTATAAGCATCCGGCGGGATGTATCCAGGCTGGTTGCGGATTTTGGAATAGAGCCGTTGTTTTCCTGCCCAGATACTTTCCAACTCCCGATCCTCCAGGGGTGGGGAGCATTGCTGAGCAACTTGGAAAAACAGATCCTTTGCCTCCGCAGTATCGCCGTACCGTTTGATGATCCTGGCTCCGATCCGGGACATGGTGCTGTTGCGACTTCCCTCCGGAATGGAATATTCTAGGTCGGCAAATGATTGTTCGCCGTCCATCTCATCCAAAAAGTCATTCAGGGTGACGGTGCCGGAATGATAGAGTACCTGAGGGTCTTGTGTGCCGAACAGAAACCGGGCGGCATCCAGCGCATTGGTATCAAAAAACGGGAAAGCCGCCTGAAGACGCTGCTTGAGAGCCGTATACCGCTCCGCGTCCTGTTCCGGTTGTATGAGTAATACAACATGAAACCGTGGACGAGGGCCTTTGTTCCCTTTCTGTTTCATGTGGTGGCGGCTGTAGTGGATCACATGGGGAACATCGGCAAAGAGGTCAGCGACATCCTCCGCGGTGACCCAATCCTGGGGATCATCGGAGTGCTCATTGTCGCAGTCCCCGGGCAGGGCATTGGACAGTTCAAAATTGTCGATGTTACGGTAGTTGTTCTTATACCGGGCGCAGACCAAGTCTTTGGAAAACGCTAACTTCGCGGATGCTTCGTCCGCGATTTCAATTTTGTTGGGGTACAGACAGTTGGATGCGTTTCCGGTGCAGTCTGCCGTGTACACGGTAATCGGTATTGTTTGGGTCATAGTGTTCACTCCCTTCTCAGCTTTTCTGCTTCATCCAATCATCCAGGACAGATTGTGCGATCAGCCACCGCTGTCCCCCCCCGGCGGCAGGGAATCTCTCCGCTCTTCAGCAGGCGCACTAGGGTGGGAACGCTGATTCCGAGGTAAGATGCCGCCTCTTTTAGGTTGAATACCGCCTTACAAGAATGGTTTTTCATCAATTTTGCTCCTTTCTCTTGTGTTCATCTATATTGTCGCATATAATAGGAACGGAAATCTTTATTCTATCGGTAAGACTTTGATTGTAATTTGCGTTTTTAACGGTAAGATTATCGGTAAAAAAGAGGAGTGAAGAGATGGAACTGAAGAAACTGCTGGATGACTATGAGATTGGTGGTATTGGAGACATAAAAAAACATACCCTCCGTTTCCATTCATACAGAATTGGAACCGTGGAGGGTATGTTGACGATATTTGCGGAATATACCTCAGGGCAGTTTCCCATCACCTATAAGGGATATCCTTCCGGGCAGGAACTGCTGATTGAATTGTGTAATCTGAATCTGGAACTCCGGGAAAAGCCATTGAAGGAATGTGCCGAAATTCTGATCCGCTGGAGTCTGGAGAACATTCACCCTTACTATCACTATGGGGATGATGTTACCGCATTGGAACAGGTCGATAATGATGCCGACCAATACTGGGATATGCTGGTCAATGTGATCGAATGTTACAGCATTTCTGTGAAAGACATGGTACGGGATTTGGAACAGCTTTATACCGACACCATGACCCTCTTTGCCATCCGCAGTCTGATGGAAGGCAAAATAACCGATGCACAGCGGATCTATGGGGAAGTCCGTGTGCCGGATGAGAAAAATTTGCTCCATGCGTGGTATCGAGCAGATTCCGTTCACCGTCCCTTGGTGTTACAGGATTTTATCGAGAACATACCGAAACTGAAAATGGGATTGGAATATGATCTTCCCACCGGACAGATCCAGCTTCAGCCTGTGGTCAAATCCGTCGTGGACGCAGCATATTTCGGTCTTGCCAGATTTATGGCGGTGAATGCCAACGCCTTGGATGACTACGGCGGCAAAACCAACATCGCCTTTTGCCAGGCTTGCGGCAAGGCATTCATTAAGCGTGGGAATCGGCAGAAATACTGCGGGACACTGGAGTGCCAGAGTGTGCGGAACAAACTCAAATCCAAGGAGTATTATTATCGCAAAAGGCGGTAGGCAATATAGAGTAATCAAGAGACCCAAGAGAACTAGAACTGGAAATTCATAATTCTAACCATTCACCCCAGATTATTCAGCTTTTGCCGAAAATCAGCATTGAAACATTGATATTTTCACGAAACTGTGATATAATTAACTATCTATACTTGGAGGTATCAACATGGCTGTGAGCTACAAGCGGTTGCTGCATATGATGATTGAAAAAGATGTTTCAAATGCACAGCTGATGCACGATGCAGGTATTTCTGCAAATATTATTACGAAGTTAAAAAACGGTCAGTATATTGCCCTGGACAAGGTCGAGAGTATTTGTGTTGCTATGGGATGTACACCGAACGATATTCTGGAATTTATTCCGGATCAAAAATGATCTGTAGTTAGGAGTAATACAAACATGGCTGTTAAAAAGAGCGAATTATACAGTTCCCTGTGGGCAAGCTGCGATGCACTGAGAGGCGGCATGGACGCATCTCAGTATAAGGATTATATACTGACTCTTCTGTTCGTAAAATATGTTTCGGACAAGTTTACAGGCGAAGATTATGCCGATATTGAAATTCCCGAAGGCGGTAGCTTTGACGATATGGTCAAGCTAATCGGCAAGAAAAATATTGGCGAGGGCATCAATAAGGTCATTGCAAAGTTGGCCGAAGCCAACAATCTGCGCGGTGTTATCGATAAGGTATCTTTTAATGACCCGGATAAACTGGGCAAGGGCGAGGAAATGGTAAAGAAGCTGAGTAAGCTGATTGAGATTTTTCGCCGTCCGGAATTGGATTTTTCAAAGAACCGTGCAGAGGGTGATGACCTAATTGGTGATGCCTATGAATATTTGATGCGGAAGTTTGCCACCGAAAGCGGCAAGAGCAAGGGACAGTTCTATACCCCTGCGGAAGTATCTCGTATTTTGGCAAAAGTAATCGGCATTTCCAATGAAACCAGACCCGAGGCAACAATTTATGATCCCGCCTGCGGCTCGGGATCGCTCCTGATTAGAGCCTTGAACGAGGCTCCTATTGCTTTGTCCGGCTATGGTCAGGAAAAGGACACTACCACAGCAGGCCTTGCAAAAATGAATGCGGTGCTGCACGACTGGGCAACGGCTACCATTGTATCCGGAAATACATTTTCTGATCCCCAATTCTTTGAGGATGGATCTGATGAGACCGTTCTGCGCCGCTTTGATTATATTGTCGCCAATCCCCCGTTTTCTATCAAGAACTGGACGGATGGATTGAAAGAGTACGGCCGTTTCGATGGCTATGGTGAGAGACCGCCCGAGAAAAACGGCGACTATGCATGGTTGATGCACATTCTGAAATCCCTGAAAAGAACAGGTAAGGCTGCTGTCATTCTGCCTCATGGTGTCCTGTTCCGTGGCAATGCCGAGGGTGAAATCAGAAAGGCCCTTATCAAGACCGGATTTATCAAGGGAATCATCGGTTTGCCTGCAAATCTGTTCTATGGCACGGGTATTCCGGCTTGTATCATTATCATCGACAAGGAAGATGCTGATGAGCGCACTGGCATTTTTATGATTGATGCCAGCCGGGACTTCGTAAAAGACGGCAACAAGAATCGCTTGCGTGAGCGGGATATTTATAAAATCGTTACCACTTTCAACGAGCAGATCACAACCGATCCCCATTATGCCCGTTTTGTTCCTATGAGCGAAATTACCGGGAAGAATGACTACAACCTGAATATTTCCCGTTATATAGATTCCGGCATTACCGAAGATTTGCAAAGTATCGAAGCGCATTTGAAGGGCGGCATTCCTGCCTATGATGTAGATAGCCTGGATCGGTATTGGGCAATTTTCCCTCAGCTAAAACACAAACTGTTTTCTATACTGCGAGATGGATTCTATCAGTTGAATGTTGTCAAGGATGATATTCGCAGTATTATCCACGATGACGAGGAATTTTCTGCCTATGCCGATAAGCTTGACAACGCCTTTACGCAGTGGCGTGAGTCAGTAGACGGTGAACTTCGGAATATCAACGCCTATGTGGAAGCCAAGGAGCTTATTGTCCAACTGTCAGAGGGCATTCTCACCCAGTTTGAGGGTGTAGAGCTAATTGATAAATACGATGTATACCAGGTGCTTTTAGCATACTGGTTGGAAGTTATGTCCGATGATGTGTATGTAGTGATCCATGATGGCTATGAAGCCGGACGGGATCTGAGCTATGAATATGTAGTCAAAACCCGTAAGGATGGGGATGAAACCATCATCGAAGTCACCGATAAGGTGAAAAGCTGGGATGGCAAGCTGATACCAAAGACGATTATGATTGATGCTTATTTCTCCGAAGAATCAAAAGCGATTGATGCTGCCGAGGTTATTATTGCGGATACCCAGGCACAAATTGATGAAATGCTGGAAAGCGCCGAGGATGGATCCGCCATTGCAGAACTGATGGATGACAAAGGCAAAGTTCCTGCAAAGGCGCTGAAAGCCGCTATTGATGATATCCGCAGTAAGATCCAGTCTGAGGAATTGTCTGCGCTGTCTGTACTGCTGGGGGCGCTGCCAATGAAAAAGAAAGAACTGGATGCGTATTTGGCAAAGCATCCTCTATGCCTATCTGCAAAAAATGACAAGGGCAATGTGAATGCCAGCAGCATTAAGGCTCGTATCGCAGAACTACGGGCAACAACCCCCGTACCGGAGATGTATGCGGAAGATTATGAGCAGCTGATGTCCCTGCAGTCCCTCATGATCAAAAATGATGAGCAAAGCAAGCTGGTCAAGGCGTTGAAAGCTGCTCTGGAAGAAAAACTGAAAGAAAAATATACCGCCCTGACTGTGGAGGAAATCAAGGAACTGCTGGTCAATAAAAAATGGTACTACTCCATTTATGACGGCATTGATGCCCTCTATGTGGCAATTTCCCATAATATCACTGACCGTGTTGTGGAATTGGCAGAGCGCTATGAGGATACACTGCCTGCATTGTCCGTTTTGGTAGAGGATTATGAGTCAAAGGTAAAATCTCATCTGGAAAGGATGGGATTTGTATGGTGAAGCCAGGATATAAGCAAACAGAAATTGGCATTCTGCCAACAAGCTGGGAATTAGCATTGCTGACGGATAAATGTGAGTTGCTGAACGGCCTTACATATACTCCTGACAATGTACAAGATAATGGGCTTCTGGTTTTGCGTTCTTCAAATATTCAGAATAGTCAAATTAACTTAGGAGATACGGTATTTGTCAACTGTATGGTTGATAAAGAAAAGTATGTAAAAAAAGATGATATTTTGATTTGTGTTCGTAACGGCAGTGCTGCACTAATAGGAAAATGTGCGAAAGCTGATAGAGATTATTACGCAACATTTGGTGCGTTTATGGCCGTTCTAAGAGGTCAAAACAATGACTTTATATTTCAGCTGCTACAACAAGGAAATATTCAAAAGCATATAAACAAAAACAGTGATTCGACCATTAATCAGATAACAAACGCTGATTTTAAGTCAATTGTAATTCCATGGCCATCGGAAGCAGATGAGAGAGAAACCATTGCTACAGCACTCTCCGATATCGATGCACTGATTACCAATCTGGAAAAGCTGATTGCAAAAAAGAAAGCCATCAAGCAAGGTGCTATGCAGGAACTGCTGACGGGCAAACGGCGGCTGCCTGGGTTTGATGGTCGGTGGGAAGAACGAGGGTTGGACGAGTGTTGTTATCGTATTAGTGTCGGATTGGCCACCTCGGTCACACAATACTATCGACCAGACGGAACTGTTATTTTTCGCAATCTGAATATTAAACCAAATTATTTGGACGATAATGATATTCTGTTTTTGGATAACGATTTTGCCACACAAAATCCGAGTAAAATCGTCCACACAGGAGATGTGCTAACTGTCCATACGGGATATGTTGGTATATCTTGTGTTGTACCGCCAAAATATGATGGTGCGCTAACATTTACAACCTTAATATCTACAACAAAACCGCAGATGCTTATTCCCGAATACCTTTCATATCATCTCAATTCTGAACTGGGACACACAGAAGTAGAAAACTTGCAGGCGGGTGGCGGACGCAATAATTTGAATGTTGCAGACTTTAAGCAATATAAAATGCGAATACCGAGTGACATATCGGAACAAAAGGCGATAGTAGCGTTTTTGAAGGACTTTGATAGTGATTTGGATGCACTTCAAAAGAAACTCGATAAGCTAACAAGAATAAAGTCCGGCATGATGAGCGAGCTGCTCACCGGGCGTATTCGATTGGTGTGAGGGGTAAATAAACGATGAAAGAAAAAGCTGAATGGGTAGAAGTAAAAGAAACGGCACAAGACCTTGCAGGAGCTACACTAGAAGCAGGAACAGCGACGCTTCTTGATAATCTTCCAGCACTTGGCACGGCTGCTGCAGAAATAATTGGGAATGAGGCTGTCAGCACAGTTGTTCAAACGCTAACAGGTGGATTACTTGGCGCCGTGGCACCCGGTTTTTTAGGTGTAAAGCTGTCTTTTCAACAAAGGCGATTTGAAAGGAATATGGTAAAAATGTTGAACGCTGTTGCGCAAAAACAGGACATTATTGAGCAACGGCTTAATCAGCTTGATCCAGAGATAAGACAGAAGTTTATGGATGGTCCTTATCGTGATGTGTTATTCGATAATATTATTGCCGAAAACCAGGAACAGAAGGTACAGGATAATATAAATGGATATATCAATTTGATGGGCCTTGAAAACCCGAATGACGATGTGATATTCACCTTTTTCCACACACTTTCTCAAATGAATGAGTTGGATATTCGCGTTCTTAGGCTATATCGCCCTGCGTATGAAACGGGCAAAGAAGGTCACGAAAATTTCATGGATGTTATGAGAGAAGAAAACATCGATGACTCTCAGTATGATTTCATCAGAGAAAAACTATGCAGACTCGGTATGCTTGATAGTAAAAACGAGGCGAATCGAGACGAGAATCTTGATGTGCTTGGAAAAACTCTCACTGAACTTATTAAGCAGCTTTATTCCAAAAAGCCGAAAGAAGTAAAAGCACCAAAGCTGAAAAAAATTGCCCGTTCCGAGTCGTATAGCATAACACGTCTTGGACGGCAGTATTTGGCCTTTATTGATGAACCGCAATAAAGGCATTTGATAGTTTGAAGGGAGGTAATTGCCCCATGCCCAACATAGGCGACAGCGAACGAAAAACACAAAATCGTGTAATTGAGTTTTTCCAAACCAAATTACATTATCGGTATATCGGTAATCTGAAAGATCAGGCAAATCGAAATATAGACGAAGAAAAGCTGACTCGTTGGCTTACCGACCACGGCTATTCTTCTGCGGTTGCAACCCGTGCAGTGGAGGAACTGGTCAAAGCTGCCGCCAACCTGCAGGAGGGGTTGTATACCGCCAACCGTGCCGTATATCAGCTTTTAAAATACGGTGCAAAAATCAAAGAAAACGCTGACGAAAATGAAACCACTGTATATTTCATTGACTGGGACACCCCCGGTGAAAACCTCTTTGAAATTGCTGAAGAGGTTACTGTGGTTGCCAACAACGAAAAACGGCCGGATCTGGTTGTATATCTAAACGGCATTGCTGTGGCAATCATTGAACTGAAGAAAAGTACCGTTTCTGTTTCCAATGGCATCCGGCAGAATCTGACCAATCAGCGGGAAATGTTCATTCAGCCCTTCTTTACCACCATGCAGTTCTGCATGGCAGGTAATGACAGTGAAGGTCTGCGCTATGGTACCATCAAAACCCCAGAGAAGTATTATCTGGAATGGAAAAAGGATGGTTTTACAGAGTGCCCGGAAGAGCGCAGCGAAATGGACATCAAAATCGAAGAGGTTTGTGCTACCATTCCCAATAAGTTGGACAGTGCACTGTATGCCATGTTCTATAAGGCGCGGTTTCTGAACCTCATCCACAATTTCCTTATTTTCGATAAGGGGCAGAAAAAGGTCTGCCGATACAACCAGTATTATGGCATCATGAGAGCGCAAAAGCGGCTGGCAACCGGTAAGGGCGGTATTATTTGGCACACCCAAGGCAGCGGCAAGTCCCTGACGATGATTTGGCTCTCTAAGTGGCTGCTGGCAAACATTCCGACTGCCCGTGTTTTGGTTGTGACAGACCGAGATGAATTAGATGAGCAGATTGAGAAGAATTTCAAAGGTGTCAGCGAAACCATCATCCGTACCAAGAGCGGTGCAGACCTACTGGCTCGGCTGAACTCTCATGAGGATAGGTTGCTTTGCTCTCTAATTCATAAATTCGGTAAACGTGGCGGCGAGGCCACTGAAAAGGATTACGACAAGTACATTGAGGAATTGAAGGCATCGCTCCCCGCCAATTTCAGTGCCAAAGATGACATATATGTTTTCGTGGATGAGTGCCACCGTACCCAGTCCGGCAAACTGCATCTGGCTATGAAAACCATCATGCCCAACGCCATTTTTGTGGGTTTCACTGGTACTCCGCTGCTGAAATCAGATAAGGCCACCAGTATCGAGGTCTTTGGTCGGTATATCCACACCTACAAATTTGATGAAGGTGTGGCCGACGGAGTTGTCCTTGACCTTCGTTATGAGTACCGAGACATCCCCCAAGAAATTATGTCCCAAGCAAAGATCGATGCATGGTTTGATGCCAAGACCCGAGGTTTAATGCCGAGGGCAAAGGCCAGACTGAAGCAGGTTTGGGGCAATATGCAGACCGTATACAGTTCCCGTTCCAGGCTAGAGAAAATAGTTTGTGATATCATATTCGACTTTGAAACCAAGGCAAGACTAGCAGACGGCAGTGGCAATGCAATTCTGGTAGCAAACGATATTTTGACGGCTTGTAAGTATTACGAACTGTTCCAGCAGAAGAACTTTAAGAAATGCGCTGTTATTTCCTCCTATGAACCTAATGCAGGCGACATCCGCACGGAGACCGTCAGCGATGATGAGGAAACCGATGCCTTTGAAAAGTATCGCATTTATTTGCAAATGATCGGCATTAACCCGGATTCTGCTGATAAAAATGGCATTGCAAAAAAGGTGGAGGATTTTGAAGCGGCGGCAAAGAAAAAGTTCATCGATGAACCGTACAACATGAAGCTGCTGATCGTAGTGGACAAGCTGCTGACCGGTTTCGATGCACCTCCCTGTACATATCTGTACATTGATAAGTCCATGCATGACCACGGTCTGTTCCAGGCAATTTGCCGTGTCAATCGTCTGGATGGTGAGGACAAAGATTTCGGCTATATCGTTGATTATAAGCAACTTTTCGGCGACCTGTCTTCTGCTATGGAAAAGTACACTTCTGGTGCCTTTGAGGGATATGCTGATGAGGATGTAGAGGGGCTTTTGAAGGACAGAAAAACCGAGGCGCAGAAGCGGTTTGAAAAAATTCTGGACGAACTGGATGAGCTTTGCGAGGGAGTGGAGTATCCCAAGGAAGAAATCAACTACCTGCATTATTTCTGCGGTGAAAATGGAATCGATGTGGATAACGATGAAGCTTTCGCAAGAATCCGGGAACGACTGTATCGGCTGGTTAATTCCCTGATTCGTGCCTATGCCGAAGTGAAGCCCATGCTCGATGAACTGGGATATACCGATATACAGCAGGCGCAGTATGACAAAAAAGTCAATTTCTATGTTGCGCTGAAAGCCACAATTGGCCGCTCCAGTGGGGACTTTATTGACTTGAAAGCATATGAACCCGGAATGCGTTACCTGATTGACAACTATATTGTTGCGGAAGATGCCAAGGTTATTGGAGACTTTGATGACTTTACACTGCTGGATTTCATTCTGGCACAGCGTGAAAAAATTGAAGGCGATGGCTCTAAACCTGGTGAGCAGGAAAGTGCAGCCGAGGCAATTGAGAATAACATTCGTAAAAAGGTGGTTGAGAAAATTGTACTCAACCCCAAATACTACGAAAAAATGTCTGCTGTTTTGGAGCAACTTATTTTGGAACGTAAACAAGGTGTCCTTACCTACAAGCAGTTGCTGGAAAAGTATATAGAACTTGCCCGCAATGTTACAAAACCCGAGGAAAATGAGAGTTATCCAGAGAAAGTGCGTCACAGCGCGGCGATGCGAGCATTGTATGATAATACAGGCTGCGATGTAAATTTGGCAGAAGCCCTTCATGCAGCAGTGATGCGCTCCAAGATGGATAGATTCCGTAATGACCCAGTCAAAGAACGCCGCATTAAAAGGGAACTGCTCAAAATCCTGAAGAGCAAGGATGAAGTCGAGCGGGTGTTTAAAATTATTGTAGAACAAGAGGAATACTAATGCAGATAATGGTGAATGGCATAGAAGTGTCAGTAACAAAGAAAGCAATCAAAAATATGCACCTCTATGTCAAACCGCCAGACGGTCATGTAGAGGTTTCGGCTCCGGCCAATTTGAGCAACGAGAGCATTGAAATGTTTATCCGTACAAAAATTGGTTGGATCAAACGTCAGCAGGAAAAGTTTGAACATCAGCCCAGACAGACAGCCCGTGAATATGTTTCCGGCGAAGCACTCTATGTATGGGGACAACAGTATTATCTGCTGGTAAACTACAGCAATAGAGGCAATTCTCTTGAACTGGACGGAGATAAGGCAATCCTGACTGTACGAGAGGAAAGTACCGCCGAACAGAGGGGATGTTTTGTCAACGAATGGTATCGTGAAATCTTAAAGGCCGAAATCGAGCGGGTTCTCCCTAAGTGGGAGAAGATAACTGGCTTACATCCCGATGGGTGGCAAACAAAAAATATGACCACCCGTTGGGGCACCTGTAATGTGAAGACCCACAAAATATGGCTCAATCTTCAGCTGGCAAAGAAAACGCCAGAATGCTTAGATTATGTGATTTTGCATGAACTGACACATCTGATGGAAAAGAATCATAATAATAACTTTGTGGCGCATATGGATCGTTTTATGCCGAATTGGAGGGAAATCCGTAAAAAGCTAAATGGTCAAATTTTGGATTGCTTTGAAAAATAATTGTTCTAGGCGAAACCGGCATATATACTTTCCTTTGTCCTTTCTGTCCCCATTGTCCCACGGGTACAGATTGACAGGCGCAAAAAATGCACCATGCCAACAAAACACGGTGCATTGTATCCATGAGCGGTAGATTTGCCAGAAAAAGACCGAACACGTATTGTGTTCGGTCTTTTTTTCATAACCTCTTCATGATAATATCCGGCTGACGCAAGCGGCGCTTGACAAAAGCAAGCAAACTGTGCTTTCCTTTTTGCCATGATTCCTGTATAATGGCAAAAGAAACAGGAAGCGGGAGGAAGTCGTATGACTGTCGGGGAGAAAATCCAACTGTATCGGAAGCAGTTCGGTTTGTCGCAGGAAGAGCTTGGGCAGAAGCTGTCTGTCAGCCGGCAGACCATCAGTTTATGGGAAAAGGGACAGACACTCCCGTCCATTGATAACCTGATTCGCTTAAAAGAGATCTTTGACGTTTCGATCGATGAAATCTTGGATTGCAAAACCATACCACAGGAACAACCTGCCGCTTTTTCGGAAGCCTATTCGTTTAACTACACCGCCGAAGATCTGCGTGAAGTTTACAAATCCCTTCGCCAACCGTATTGGAGTTCTTTCGGGCGCTTTCTTTTGCTGCTGTTTGTGGTTTTATTCTTCGCGATCCTGCTTGAAGCGCCCAATGCGATCATCGGCATCTTTTTCGGAATGTTGGTGACAGGCTTTGTGCAGCACATCAAAAACCTGCGCGCGTATAAAAACGCCTGGAAGAAAAGCCAGGAACGCATCGTCACCAGCCGCTACGTTTACAGGATCGACGCAGACAGCCTACATGTGCAGGTCTTGCGCGATGCCATACTCGTCCGAACCTATACCTTGCGCTTTTCAGAGATCGAACAGTGCCGGGAAACGCCAAACTTTTTGATCTTATTTTCTTTTGGTCAGGTGTTTTTGCTTCGCAAAAGTGAGCTTACACCGGATTCTGCATTATATAAATTTGGGGTCGTTAACCGTACCGATGAAATACAGTATAAACGATGGAAGTGGATCTCCCGCGCGCTGGTCGCTGCGTCTGTTCTTTCCATCTTCGCCGGAATAATTTTGACCGCACTCGTCTCCCCTACGGGTAAAGAGATGTTTGATAGCATGTGGGTATACTATCTTTTCACCCCGATACCGATCGCTTCTTTCTGTGCCGGTCTGATTTTCCGAAAGAAAGGTTATCCATATAAAAAGAACCTTATTGCAGGTATTATCTTTACCCTGTTGCTGTGTGTGTACGGTTCGTATCCTTTCATATTCGGCGAGCAGTTCACAGAAAGCACGGCGCTGCTTGTTCGCGCCGAGCAATATTTGGGGACGGATTTCCCTGCCGAAACATCTATTTCTACATCCGGTGATCTGGAAACGCCTTTATCAAACGATATGGGGTATGTTTACGGTACCTGTGACCTTATTTTTGATATAGAGGCGGCGCAGCCTTTCGAACAAAGCCTTCCGAACGATGATCGATGGCGTGACACGCTGCCGAACGACCTGCTCGGCATCACACCGAGCGAGCACGCGCTTCCGGGATTTGATTATATCCTGATCTACAACTCGGACAGTCGGGAATGGAACACGCAGCCTGCAGAAACCGGAACATATCATTTTACCTGCATCTATTACCGTTTGCCGGAGCACCAAATGCGGATCGTGGAATATTCGATCAACTACCAAAAATGATGTGCAAAAAGCGTTTTCTGCCTGCTGTACAAGCCATACGAATCCATAGATTTATTACCCTTTTTCATAATTTTTGTGGTATTTTCCTTGACACGGCACTAAATATATTGTAAACTAATTACTAAGAACGGGCTTATGCTCGAAATTTTGCAGAAAAAGAGGGAATTACTTATGAAAAAGGTTCTCGCAGTTCTGATGACACTGGTTTTGGCAGTGACGCTCTGCGTACCGAGCTTTGCGGCAAACGATGACACGACAGCCCCCGCGGATGACATCACGGCAGTTATTGAAGAGATCCTCGGTTCCATTCTCGGCAACGAAGGCACCGTAGACGTGGATGCTGTTTTGGAAGCCTTGAGTGGTCTGCTTGGCGGTTCGCTGGATCCGGATTCCATTGTGCCGGAGATCAGCCAGCCGATTGCCAATCAGGTGGTAAACGCGTTAGCGGCTGCCGGTATGACGAAGGCGGATCTGCAAGCCACGTTTGACCAGATGCTGGCGGACGGTCAGATTTCCGAAAAGACCCACGGCTATCTGATGAACGCTGTAGAAGCTCTGCCCGACGACGGTTCGCAGGGCGGCATTATTGATGATGCACAGGCGGCTGAGATCGCAGGTCAGATCCTGTCCGCTTTGAATGCTTTGGGTGTAACGAACGACCAGATCAAAGAAGCCTTAGATTCGATGTATGCGAACGGTACGCTGCCGGAGAATGTGTACAACGCGATCATTGAGCAGATCAATGCGGCTGAAAACACCACGGCTGCGGATCCCGGCGAAGGCGGTCTTGGCGGTCTCCTCGGCGGCGTAGGCGACTTCTTCGGTGGTATCTTTGATACGATCGGCGGTCTGCTGGGCTTCGGCGGCGGTGATGACAATGGTGGCAGCGGCAATAACACTACTGCCCCGGAAAATGCCGGTGAGTACGGTGGTTCTGACCCGACGGGCGACACGGCTGTGTTCGCGGTCGTTGGCGTTGCGGCGGTTGCGGGTGCTGCGCTGCTTCTGACCAGAAAGAAAAAGTCTGACAAATAAGCATTTCTCAGATGTATGCAAGAGGCCCGGTCCTTCGGGTCTCTTGTTTTTTTATTCTTTCTATGATACAATAAGCGGGTCAAGGTACTGGAAACGAGGTGCTTAATATGGTTCTGACACTGGATGTCGGCAATACCAATATCAATTTAGGGCTGTTTGACGGTGACACGATTTGTATGCGCGCGCGCTTTGCAACGCAGCGCGACAACACCGACGATCAATTCGCCGTACTGCTGCACACACTGGTCACCATGCACGGGATCGACCCGGCTGCCATACAGGGCGGAATCATCAGCTCCGTCGTTCCGGAATTGACAGCGGAATTGGAAAATGCAGTTTATATATTGACCGGCAAAAAGCCCTTATGCCTTGTACCCGGTGTTAAGACCGGCTTGAATATCCTGATCGACAATCCTGCGCAGCTCGGTGCAGATCTGGCTGCCGGCGCAGTCGGTGCAGTCGTGCGCTATCCCCTGCCTGCATTTGTGATCGATCTCGGCACGGCGACCAAGATTTATGCTGTGGACGAACACAAAAGCTTTCGCGGCTGCACGATCGCACCGGGTGTGCGCGTATCGCTGAAAGCGCTCACCAAGGTCAGCTCGCTGCTGCCTGCCATTCCCTTGGAACCGCCGAAAAAAACGTGCGGTACCAATTCCGTGGAAAGCATGCAAAGCGGCGTCATCCTCGGAACTGCCGCGATGATAGACGGGCTTTTGGATCGTTTTACGGAAGAGCTCGGCACGCCGAAAAGCGTGGTCGCCACAGGCGGCCTCGCCGCAAGCATTTACCCGGTCTGCCGTCACGCCATGCAGCTGGATGTCGATTTGATTTTATATGGTTTAAAGGCGATCTATGAAAAAAATAAATAGATAAGTCCCCTTCCCCCGTTATATTTTGCGCTGCATCCCTTTGGGAGCAGCAGCAAGGAGGATATATATGGCAAACAACAAATCTGTGCGTACGCGCACGGGCAAGACCGTCATGCTGGTGGAAACCGCTATGCTTACGGCGATCGTGGTGGTGATGTCGTTCACCCCCCTTGGTTACCTGCGCATAGGCGGTTTGGAGCTGACGCTGATCATGGTCCCGGTTATCATCGGCGCCGTGACCCAAGGGCCGGCCGTCGCCGCGTTCCTGGGCGGCATTTTTGGGCTGACGAGCTTTGCCCAGTGTTTTATGGGCAGCGCTCTGGGCACGATCTTGGTGTCCATCAGCATCCCGCGCGCCTTCGTGGTCTGCGTGATCCCGCGCATCCTGGCAGGTCTTTTCTGCGGGCTTCTGTTTTCCGCTTGCCGCAAGCGCGATCCACGCGGCACATGGAGCTTTGCGGTCGCCGGTATTTCCGGCTCCCTGTTCAATACCGCTTTCTTTTTGGGGCTTTTAGCACTTCTTTTTTGGAATGTGCAATTCTCCGCAGAACAGGCTGCGTCGCTCGGCGGCGTGGACACGGTGCTCAAAACCGTGATCGGGATTGCTGCCGGCATCAATGCGCCCATTGAGCTTTTGGTCTGTGCGATTTTAGGTTCGGCGGTCGGCAAGGGATTATCCGTTGCACTCAAGCGGCTGCACTGAGGACACACAAAAAAGGAAGGACGCGATGTCCTTCCTTTTTTCTATGCAATTCGGGAACAGCAAAGCGGGTGCTTCCATAGAATGTACTGTGCAGACCATAAGCGTCTTGCGGCGGGAGCGGTAGTGCGGTCTGCACACGCACTCCAAGGGGAGCCGCACCGCACATCGCAGGCGCAGAAAAGCCCGCAGGCACTTGCCTGCGGGCTGAAACTTTTTGCTTTACAGGCACAAGGCTCTGCACTAATCGGCGTTTTCAACCTCCACCTGTTTTACGACCTCCTGCGGGATCGCCTCACCATGCCTGACAACCAAAATGCACAGCACACTCAAAACAAATGCGATCGGGCTATAGTAGAACAGGGACAAATACGTTCCGCTGAGCATGGCGACAATGCCGTAAACGATCGGAGAAGCGATCTGTGCAGAGAAAGTCGCCGTGTAATAGTAGCCCGTGAATGTACCGACCTTTTCCACACCGCCGATTTCCAAGACCAGCGGCAGCGTGTTGACGGTGATCAGCATATTGGCGGCTCCCCCGAGCACAAGGACCGGATAGATGAGGATCTTGAGAATATCAATGACATCGTTGAGCGACGTATTGATGGCTTCAAGCGCCTGTCCGCGGTCAGCCTCGGTCAACTGCAGATCAAACTGTGCGTTGGCGGCGTTGACTACGGCAGTGAAATCGAAGCCTTCGGCGGTGATCTCCTCATCAAACGCCTGATATTTTGCCGTTTCCGCGGCGGAAAGTGATTCACCGTTCAAGTAAGCGATATACGAATCCATTTCAACTAAGGCGTCATCTTTGAGCGAATGCGCATCATTATAGGTATCGATCTGATCGACCACATTCGTATAAACCTTATTGGTCGAATTGAAAGACCCTACGCTGAAGCCGTCCTGTGCGATGAGCATATTGAAAATGCCGAAGAACACGACGAACGCCAAAATGAAAACAGCAAGCCCTGCGAGAATGGTCTTTTTTCTGCCAAACTTTGTTCCAAGCTTACCGGCAGGCAGCGCGGCGGCAGCGGAGCAGACCGCAAAAATCGCCATGAGGATCGTCGCCTGGCTTGTTTCCATATGGAGGATCTCAGCTGCGAACAGCGAGAAGAAAGTCTGGATGGCATTGGAGCCGCAGAACAGGAAGAAAAGCCCCATAAGCATGAAAATCAGACTCTTGCGCTCAGCGCCGGAAAGCTTTTGTGCTCTGCGTTCCGCTTTTTCGCGCCGCTTGGCTTCTTTTTCGGCGGCGCGGCGGGCGGCAGCGTCCATTTGCATATTCTGCTCGGCGAGAGCGGCGATGCGGCTGTCCGGTTCCTTGACTTTCAGAAGGACAACCAGCATCCCGATGATCATAACGACCGAACCGATCAGGAAAACATACGGATATGTACGTTCCTCATTGGCGGCATTGACCTCGATACCGGTCACGGCGGTGTAGACCAAGGTCACGATCGTACCGGCGATCATACCGATGAGGCTCCCCAAGCCACCCATCAAATTTATGATGGCGTTGCCCTCCGAACGAAGGGCGGGCGGCGTGAGGTCGGGCATCAGAGCCACCACAGGCGCGCGCCAAAGGGACATGACGAACACAAAGAGAATGATGCAAAGCATGGTAACAGGCAGCGAACCGCGCAGTGCACAGATGGGGATCAATGCAAACAGCACCGCACAGACCGGCGCGCCGAACGCTATGAATGGACGGCGTTTGCCGAGCCGGGAATGGCAGCGGTCAGACAGCTTACCGAAGGTAGGCTGGAAGATCACGCCGAAAATGTTGTCAAAGGTCATGATGATACCGATAAACAACGGGACAAGCGTGATGCCGCCGCCTACAAGATTGACATCCTCCCCCTGCGCTGCGGCAAAACGTGCGAGAAACGGCAGGCTTTCATTGAGCTTGGCACTCCACTGTGCCACCACGGAAGAATTGCCGAGAAGATGGTTGAGTATTTTTGTGATATACGGATCATAGATCGCCCAGGCAATTGACGAGGCAAGGAAACCAAACCCGGTCAAGATCGTGTGCCAATAATTCAGCTTTCCGTTTTTTTCACAAAACAGCTCTTTCTTTTCTTCCACTGCATACACTCCTTTTCTAAGTTTCTTGGTATATCATAACAGATTCCCATGGAGAAAGCAATCAAAAATTATTCATCATGCTGTTGTTCACGCTCGCGGCGGCGCGCACGTTTGCGCTTTTCCAGTTTCTTCCGCCGAATACGCATCACGACGATCTCCAGCACCACAAGCGCCGCAACCACAAGCACGGCCGCGATCACGCGCCCCGCCGTAATGGTAGAGCCGCCCGAATCCTCGGTGCGGTTTGTAAGACCCGCTACCGCCATGCGCAATGCATAATTCGCCTGCATCAGGCTGTTTTCGGAAACCGGCGCAGACAGCGCGTCGCGTGCGGCGGAGATCGCGTCTTTAAGCTCGTTTGCAGACTCCGTGCTGCAAAGCGTTACGTCGACCTGCTGCGCGCTTGCCAGCGCAGCGGAAAGACGCGATTCCTGCGTGGAAACGCGCGCATAATATTCGCAAAGCTCTGTGATATTGTTCGTAATGATCACGCTGTACCCGCGTGCCGTCACGTCGTTGTAGCCGATATAATTGTCTTCGCGTTCACCGCAGAGGTCGGGATCGGTCATATCGATCACACCCCTGCCCTTTTCAGAGAATTCCGACATCACCGAGTCACCGAACACGACGCTGTAGGAATTGGAGCTTCCAAGCAGCGTGCCTACCGCGCCCGCCGACAGCGTGCGCGAAACGGCAGACTTCGCGCTGAAAATCACATTGCCTGTATAGGCGGAAATAACCAAAGGCATTTGGGTCTTGGACTGCATCCAATCCGAAACTTCGCCGCGGTCGCCGCGTGCAAGGAACACAACATTGCCGAGCGTCCCCTCGGTGCTCAGCTGCTCGTATACCTCGTCACGAAAATCCCAGACCACGTCTAACAAAAGCAGCACGCCGCTCTCCTTTGCCGCCGCTATAGCTTCGGAAAGCGTCGGAACGGTATATTCCGTGATGGACTCATGCAGATTGCCCGTCCCGTTGCGCAGATGGCAGGCTGAAAGCTCATGATAGCCGATCTCGGACACATTGCGGTCCAAGACATTGCCAAGCTCGTCCACACACATGCGCGAAAGATTTTCATCCGTCATCAAAACAAAATAGTTGTCTGCGGTTTTGCGCACATGTACATACACCATATCTGCGCCCGCCTCTGCAGCAGCCGTGATCGCCGCAGCGGAATTTTCCGGGTACTGACTGGTATCGCCGTATTTTGACACCGCCAAAAGCCTGCCCGACGGGTCGCGCAGCGCCGAAGCGATGTCCGCAATGCGCGTCGCCGCATCCGTACCATCCGCTTCCGCTGCGAACGCGGGAACCGAGCAGACAAGCAGGAGCAGCACTGTAAGCAGCGCGCCGATCCGAGCTTTTAAACCGTTACGCATAAAGTTCCTCCCAAAATCCAAAAAGCTCTGTTTATTAAAATCAAGTATACCAAATTCGCCTATATTTTACAAGTGCGGAATTGTGCTTTTACACCGATTTTACACAAAAAAACACCAAATATTGTGTAATTTTCAATTTGCACAAAAAAGGTAGTTAAAATTTTACTGTACCGCTGTTTTTTTGGCTTGATTGCGGTGTGCGGCTTGTGCTAAAATAGGATTCGATTCGACGGAAAGGAGGCGCTTTGCGGTGTCCTTCGGGCAAAATCTGAAAAATTTAAGATGCGCAAAGCTGCCGCCCTTAACGCAGACCGATCTTGCGAACGCTATCGGCGTGACACAACGCAAGATTTCCTTTTTGGAGACGGGCGCTTCCGAGCCCTCGCTGCGCGACATTGTGGCAATTTGCCGCTATTTCAGCGTTTCTGCCGATTATCTTTTGGGTCTGCCCCGTGATATGGAGTTTCCGGATCAGTTATGACAAAGAAAGAGCGCACGATCAAGGCCGTTGAGGCCTTAAAAAAAGAATATCCCGACGCACTGTGCTCTCTGGAAGCACAGAACCCGTTGGAGCTTTTGATTGCCACCCGGCTGTCGGCGCAGTGCACCGACGCACGGGTGAATTTGGTTACGCCTGTTTTGTTCGCAAAATACAAAACACTTGATGATTATTGCGAGGCGCGTGTGGAAGATGTGGAAGAGATCATCCATTCCTGCGGTTTTTACCACGGTAAGGCACGCGATATTATCGGTATGGCGCAGAAGATCAGATCGGATTTCGGCGGGCGTGTGCCCGATACCATCGAGGCGCTCACGACGCTGCCCGGTGTGGGCAGAAAAACCGCGAACCTGATTGTCGGCGATGTGTATCATAAGCCCGCTGTGGTCACGGATACGCATCTCATTCGCCTTGCGAACCGTATCGGGCTTGTGGAAACGAAAGACCCCGTCAAGGTGGAAACGGCGCTTCGAAAGCTGCTGCCGCCGGAAGAGAGCAACGACTTCTGCCACCGCTGCGTGCTGCACGGCAGGGCTGTGTGTACCGCGCGCAAAGCACACTGCGAAAGCTGCGCACTGAATTCCTTTTGCAAAAAGAACATATAGGATGACGACCCATGTATAAACCAAACCCCAACTGTTACGGCGCGATGTTTGCCATTCCTGCCATCGCTGCCGATCAATATCTTGCCGAAGCCTCCGGTGACGACTTGAAAGTCCTTTTGAGTATTTTTCGAGACCCGAGCGGCGGTATTTCCATAGACAATCTTTCCGCAGCGCTGAAGCTTTCGGCAGACAAAGTGCTCGCGTCGCTCGATTTCTGGGTATCGCGCGGCGTGCTTTTATTTACGGATGAGCAGGGCAACACGAAGTTTGTGCCGCGCGCACAGCGTGCAACTGCACCCGAGATGCCTGCGCAAAAACCTGCCTCCCCCCTCCCCGCCGCAAAGCCTGCCGTTGTGCATACGCTCCCGACGCCGGAGATCCCGAAGCCGACTATGGAGCAGATCGCTGCGCGCCTTGCGGAGGACGATACGGTCAAAAGCCTGTTTTTGGAGGCACAGCACATACTCGGGCGCACATTCGGTTTGGATGTGCAATCAACGCTTTTGGCTTTATATGATACCTACGGGCTGCAAAAAGAGGTTATTTTGACGCTGCTGCAGCACCTGACCGAAAAAGGCCGGGGCTCCACGGCCAACATCCTGAAGGTCGGTAAAATTTGGGCGCAGCACGAGATCGAAACGCTGGACGATGCAAATGAATACATCAAGAATGACGCTGCCGCAACGCAGTTGTTCCGCTCACTTGCCGCGGCAGTCGGGATCGCGACCCCGCGCCCTACCCCGAAGCAGACGGAATACATCCTTTCCTGGCAGGGCATGGGCTTTTCGGCAGATATGCTGATCAAAGCCTATGAGGAAATGGCGGAACGCACGGGGAAAGTCTCGTTCGCGTATATGGATAAGATCCTGAAAAACTGGTATGCAAACAATTTGAAAACACCGAACGCGGTAGATGAAAGCTATAAAGCGGCTTCTGCCGCACGTAAGAGCGCGGGAGACCGCGGTACATCATACAATTTGGATGAGGCGCTGCAAAAAGCGACCCTCTCTGCAAAGAAGCTCGCAGAAAGAAAGAATACGGAGCAGTAAGCATGGGATATGCAAAGCAAATTTACGCGCGCGCCGCTGAGATTTTACGGCAGCGCCGCGAGCAGGCGGAAACACAGGCACTTATGCGCAAAGCACAGGTACTGAAGGTGTGCCCGGAGATCGAGGAAATCGAACGCCAAATGGCGCAGACGGGACTTGCCGCCGTACACGCCATCAGCGCGGGAGAAAAGGCGGAGGAAGCCGTGCGCGCACTTGCCGTTCGCAATTTGGAATTACAGGAAAAGCGGCGGGAATTGCTCGCTCAGCACGGATTCCCCGCAGACTGCCTGCAGCCGGTATATACCTGCCCGGTTTGCAGCGACACGGGAGCGGTAAACGGGCACGCCTGTGCATGCTATAAAAAGCTGCTGCGCGACCTTGCATACCAGGAGCTCGCAAGCGAGAGCCCGCTCAAGCTGTCTGATTTTAACAGTTTTCGCCTGGATGTATATGACGCCGTGCCGAATGCCGACGGTCTGATCCCGCGTGAGGAAATGGAAGCGATCCTGCGCATCTGTCAAAATTACGCGGATACATTTTCGGACAAGGCGCAAAGCCTGTTCATGTACGGCAAAACGGGGCTTGGGAAAACCCACCTTTCGCTCGCCATCGCTGCCGCTGCGATCAAAAAGGGCTACGGTGTGGTGTACGGTTCGGCGCAAAACCTGTTTGGAAAGTTGGAAAAAGAACATTTCGGAAGGGAGCCCTATGCGGACACGGAAAGCCTTTTGGAGGACTGTGACCTTTTGATTTTGGACGACCTCGGCGCAGAATATACCACGGGATTTATCAAAGCGGCAGTCTATAATATTGTCAACACCCGCCTTTTGTGCGCACGCCCGACCATTCTCAACAGCAATTTGACGTTCTCGGAGCTGGAAACGCGATATTCCGACCGCGTGACTTCGCGCATTCTGGGCAACTATGCGGTGCTGCATTTTGTAGGCAGCGATATGCGCATCCGCCTTCGCTGAAATGCTTTATCATAGCCTTGAACAGCTTTTGTGATTTACCTGCAAAAGCTGTTATTTTTTTCGAAAAAAACCTTGTATTTTACATACGGTCGGTGTATAATGTCGGAAATTTTGCGAAACGGGATGAATGATATGCCGCAAAAACCGATTACCGCCGTGATCGTCGGCGCGGGGCATCGCGCCATTATTTATGCAAAACTGGCGCTGCAAAAGCCGGAGCTGCTTCGGATCGTGGGCGTTGCCGATCCCGACCCCATCCGGCGCGAAAAGACGCGCGAGATGTTCGGCTTTCCCGAAGAAAACTGCTTTGAGGACGCTGCAGCGCTGGCAGCCGTACCGAAATTTGCGGATGCCGTAATCAACGGCACGATGGATCAGCAGCATGTGGAAACCGCTGTTCCCCTTTTGGAAAAGGGATACGACATGCTTCTTGAGAAGCCTTTCGCCACCAACGAGGCAGAAATGCGCCGCCTTGTAGACTGCGTGCGCAAAAAAGGCAACAAGGTCATGATCTGCCATGTGCTGCGTTACACGCCGTTTTACCTTTCCATTAAAGAACGTGTTGCCGCCGGCGAGATCGGCGACATCATCAATATACAGATGAACGAGCACGTCAGCTATCACCATCTTTCCACGTCGTATGTACGCGGCAAATGGGCGAATTCCGACGTATGCCACACGACGATGCTTTTGGCAAAGTGCTGCCATGACATCGACCTGATGATGTGGATGATGGCCGAAACACGCCCGGTAACGGTATGTTCCTTCGGCAGTAAATTCCAGTTTAAGCCTGAGAACGCGCTGAAGGAAGCCGGCACGCGCTGCCTTGTGGATTGTCCGTTGGTAGAAACCTGCCGGTATTCCGCCAAACGGCTGTATCTCGACCAGCCCGAACGCTGGGCATTTTATATTTGGGATAAGTTAGAGGGGCTCGAGCACCCCACCGAGCAGGACCGCGTCAACCTTCTAAAAGGAGACAGCAACTACGGCAAATGCATTTATAAGTGCAACAACAACGTGGTGGATCACCAATCCGTGCTTGTGAATTTTGCGAGCGGCGCTACGGGCACGCACAATATGGTCGGCGGCGCTTCCAAATCCGAGCGGCGTATCCACATCATCGGGACACTCGGTGAGATTTACGGAGACTTTGAAGAGTCCAAATTCTATATCTCGAAGATCCACCCGACCAAGACCGACGAAAAGACGGTAGAAGAGGTCGATCTGCATGTTACGGGCGATATGGTCGGCGCATACGGCGGGCACGGCGGCGGCGACGAGCGGCTGGCGGAGGATTTCGTAAACTTTTTGCAGGGCGGCAAAACCAGCCTTGCGTGCACCTCGATCTTTGACTCCGTGGCAGGACATCTGTGCGTATATCTTGCAGATCGTTCGCGCGAGCAGGACGGCATGCCGCAGAAAGTCATGCTGTAAATTCCAACATAAACACTACCGCATTGCACAGAAATTTCTCGTTGCAATGCGGTTTGTTGTATTTTTTTACCTTATGCAATGAAACATTGCGTGACATTTTGACAAAAATATGGTTCAATGAAATTGTAAAGGAGGTATCGGTATGGCAAAAGTTGCAAAAAATCTGCGCCGCCTGCGAACGGACTGCGGCATGACGCAGGCACAGCTGGCGGAAAAAATGCACGTTACGCGGCAGGCGATCTCGAACTGGGAAAACGACAAGACCCAGCCCGACATTGACGCGCTCGTGCGGCTTTCTGAAATTCTGAACACAGAGATCGAAGCGCTCATCTACGGCAAACGCCGGCATATCGGCACGGATGAGCAGCGCCCGGACTACCGCATCCGCATCGTACTCGCCGTGCTCGGCACACTGTTTGTCGGCATTGGGCTTGTGCTGATCTTTTTCAATTTCTGGCGCGACTTTCCCCTGGGGCTGCAGGCGGTATTTTCCGTTCTGCCGATTCTTCTGGGGCAGGGTTTTGCCGTATACGTCTTTCTGCGGCAGAGGCAAAGCGTGCTGTTTCGGGAGTGCGCCGCTATCCTTTGGTGTGTAGGCGTCGTTTCCACCGTGGCGCTTGTAAACAGTGTTTTCGACATCCACTGCGGCTTTACGAATTGTCTTCTGCTGGATATTGTATTTTGTCTGCCTGTTTTGTGGCTGTTTCAAGCGGTCTCCCCATTGGCGCCGTATCTATATATGGTCATACACTGGTCAATACAGGCAAACACAGTGGAATTTCTCTTTGCGCTCCTCCTGCTTGCAGGCGGGCTGCTTTTGCCGCTGGTGCTTCGTAAGGACAAGGCGGATGCCCGCTACAAATTCTCCGTGTGGATCGCGACGCTTGGGGCTACCGCTTTTTATGCGGCAAAAATCATGGTGGAAGCTTTAGTAACAGATCCTTACGGCAACCCATTTTACATTCCGTTGCTTTTGTTCCCGGTATTTGCAGGATTTTTGCTTTTGGATCGCGGTTTGGACTTTACGAAGCCTTTTGCGCCACTGGGGCTTTTTGGCGGGACGATATGTTCCGCACTTTTTTCCATCATAGAATGGAGCAGCATACAACCATACTTTTATGCGTGGTCAGAAGGGTCATTGCTGAGTCAGTTAACCAATACAGAAGCCTATAAGCCTGTCTTTCCAAGCTTCGGCGACGCCCCGTGGATCTACATTTCTATTATGCTTGTCTGCGTCTTTATCGGGCTTTGTGTATTCCTGCGGCGGGACGATCTGGAGGATGAAATTCTGAAAATTCTGCAGGCTGCATTTCTGCTCGGCTCATATTTGCTGGGCGTTTTCGGTGTTTTGTTTTCTGCGGAAAATTTCCTCCTGTTCATGATCGTAACAGCGATCGGCTTCGGAATCGTTTTGCTCCTGTCCGGAGCACAGACGATGCGGCTTGCTTATGTGAATCTCGGTATGATCCTGTTATTTATCCAGTGCATTGGTATTTTACAGATTTTCTCCCAAAACATCCTGATCGTCGGGCTTGGCTTTTTGGCGTTCGGCGCACTGCTTATAGGCATTAACATCAAAATGGCACTTGACAAGAAAGAGGCACTTGCCATGGAAGCACTAACCGAGCAAGCCGGCAGCAAAGGCCTTGGGGAAAATGAAGCAAATTCGGAAAAGGAGGGAGAAGCATGAAGAAAAAATGGATCTTGGTTCTGCTGTGCGCAGTTACAGTCTTACAGTTGAGCGCTTTGGCGGGATTCATAATGTATTATAACAATTTAGACAGCAAAATCGAAACACAAGGAACTGAATACCGTTTCCGCGTGCTGCTGGAGTCGATAGAGCCGAACGGTACGATCCACTTTTCCACAGGCAATGGCTATGATGATCTATTCACGTATGACTATTATTATTCCGGCGATTCCAACAGTACAAAGGCGGTTCGGTTAAAAGTGGATGCGGATGGATTTGCAAGTTTCGGCAGCCGGTTAGACAGCGTACCGAAAGACGGAGATTATTTGCTTCTGAACCGCCCGAATGCATTTCCGAATACAACGGAGTACGCATCCGGAAATACTGCTCTGTACAACCCAACAAATTTTAATCTGCTTTCTTATTATTCTAAGACGTCCCGGATCGACAGCGACGTTTCGTTTGAACAGCCCGAAGCCTATGTGACCGTGCGCATTTATCAGGGGCACGCGGCAATCACGGGCATGTATATCGCCGGTGAGGATGTGCGCACGCTCGACGCGCTGCCCGAGCCCGTACGAATCGAAGGCGCCGGGGAAAACGCCTGACGTCTCTCCCCTTTCAAAGCAAAAAGCCGCTGCATTTTGCAGCGGCTTTTTGCTTTATTGCGGCACGGGTCATTTGCCCGCGTCATCCTTATTCTTATCCTTCTTCGTGCGGCTCGTCGCCTTATTGAGGATATAAATCGAGAGGATGATGATCCCCGTCACGACGAAGATCCCGACAAGCCCTTTTGCCATGATCGGCAGCGTTTGCAAAAACAAATCTACATTGATGCCCATACAGTTACCTCGCAATCAAATTCAAAATCAGGCCGCCCGCAATGACCGAGGCGATCTGCCCGGAGACGTTGACGCCGATGGAGTGCATCAGCAGGAAGTTCTGCTTATCCTCCGCAAGACCCATTTTGTGCACGACACGCGCCGACATGGGAAACGCCGAAATACCGGAAGCACCGATCATCGGGTTGATCTTCTTCTTTAAGAACAGGTTGAGGAATTTGGCGAAGAGTACGCCGCCCGCGGTATCGAAAATGAACGCGAACAAACCGAGGCCCAAAATCAGCAAGGTTTCCGGATTGAGGAAATCCTCGGCACGCATGCGCGCCGCGATCGTGATGCCCAAAAGCAGGGTGATCAGGTTTGCCAGCACGTTCTGCGCCGTGTCGGACAGCGAATTGAGCACGCCGCACTCGCGGATAAGGTTACCGAACATCAAGAAGCCGATGAGCGCGACCGCGCGGGGGGCAAAGATACCCGTGATCACCGTAACAATGATCGGGAAGAGGATGCGCGTCAACTTGGAAACTTCTTTTTGCTCATACGGCATACGGATGAGGCGTTCTTTCTTGGTCGTCAGCAGCTTGATGACAGGCGGCTGGACGATGGGGACGAGCGCCATGTATGAATATGCCGCGACGATAATCGCACCGAGGTAATTGGACTGGAAATAGTTGGCGACGAAAATCGAGGTGGGGCCGTCCGCCGCGCCGATGATCGCAATAGACGCCGCATCTTTCAGGTCAAAGCCGAACAGCGCCGCCATGCTCAAGGTGAAAAAGATACCGAACTGCGCCGCCGCGCCGAAAAGCATCAGCTTCGGGTTCGTCAGCAGCGGACCGAAATCGATCATGGCGCCGATGCCGATGAACAACAAAAGCGGGAACAGCTCATTGGAAATACCGGAGTTAAAAAGAAGGTCGATCACGCCGGCTTCTACTTCACCGTCGTAAATTTGATCCACCACGCCGGAAAGCGGCAGGTTGACCAAGATCGCGCCGAAGCCCATCGGCAAAAGGAGGGTCGGCTCCATGTCTTTTTTGACGGCAAGATAAATAAGAATGCCGCCGATCACCCACATGATCACCTGTTTGTAGTCGAGATTAACAACATTGCCAAACAGGGGTTCTAAAAATTGTGTAATGGCTTCCATACAATTTCTCCCTGAACAAATTTGCATTTATTATACTAAAATCTTCCGTGTTCTTCAATCCATTTTTGCACGAAAGACAGTGTTTCATGCATTTTCCGCAAAATAGACAAAAAGCGCGCAAAACCGAATCCCGATTTCGCGCGCTGTGTAAAAATTGGAGTAAGTCGCGGCGCGAAAAGGTGCGCTTCAGTCCTCCACGAGCGGCGTGGAAAGGTAGCGGTCGCCGCCGTCGGGCATGACCGCGACAATAGTCTTCCCCGCATTTTCGGGGCGAACGGCAAGCTGTGAGGCTGCATACAGCGCCGCACCCGAAGAAATGCCGACGAACACACCGTCTGATTTGGCAACGGCACGCGCCGTCTCGAACGCCGCGTCGTCGGGTACGGGGATGATCTCATCATAGATCGATGTGTCCAGCGTCTTAGGCACAAAGCCCGCACCGATGCCCTGGATCTTATGCGCGCCGCTTCTCCCCTCGGAAAGAACGGGCGAAGAAAGCGGTTCGACAGCGACAACGCGAACATTTGGGTCTTTCTCTTTTAAATATTTGCCTGCGCCCGAAAGCGTGCCGCCTGTGCCGACACCCGCAACAAGAATATCGACCTTGCCGTCTGTGTCGCGGTAGATCTCAGGTCCGGTAGTCTCGTAATGCGCTTTCGGGTTGGCGGGATTTTCAAACTGCCCCGCAACTATGCTGTTTTCCGTTTGGCCGTGCAGTTCTTCCGCACGCCGGATCGCCCCGGACATACCCTCATTTCCCGGGGTGAGCACAAGCTCGGCACCGTAAGCGCGCATCAATTTGCGGCGTTCTACGCTCATCGTTTCCGGCATGGTGATCACGACCTTATAGCCGCGCGAAACCGCCATGGCGCAAAGCCCGATGCCGGTGTTGCCGGAGGTCGGTTCGATGACCGTGCCGCCGGGCTTCAGCACACCGCGGCGTTCGGCGTCATCCAAAATGGAAACGGCGATACGGTCTTTGGCACTGCCCGCCGGGTTAAAATATTCCAATTTGAGCAGCAAGCGCGCTGAAAAACCCCGTTCACGCGCCAGGCAGACGGGCTCGAACAGCGGCGTATTGCCGACAAGCTGCGCAAGATTGTCATATATTTTAGACATAAAACCACTCCTTTTCGTGCACAGATCGGTCTGCAACCGTGCATTTTCCCGCAAGCACGATACCACAGACACTCGTTTTTGTCAACCGAAGTCGTGCAGACGATCTGTTTAAATTTGTAAAATAAATATACATTTCGTCTAATAAATCGGTTGACGAACCTTCGTTTTTGTTTTATAATTACAGTATTGCCAAATTGAAAGGAGATACCAGATGAAACTGGAAGCTTTGCTGCACAAGGTCTACGGCACTACGCCGAACGACGGGAATTTGCAGCCAAAGGAAGCCGTAGCCTATGCCGTGGCTGGGTTCGGTCAGAACTTTATTTGTACCATCATTGGTTCCTACTTGACGATCTTTATGACGGATGCGCTGCTGTTCGGTTCCGCCAACGTTATGATCGGCAGTGTTTCCGGCGCGATGGCGGTCGCCTACCTGATGCTCGGAACGCGTATTTTTGATGCGTGCAACGATCCGATCATGGGCTCGATCGTGGACAAAACGCGCACCAAATACGGAAAATGCCGTCCGTATTTGAAGTGGATGGCGATCCCGATCGCCATTATGACGCTGTTGTGCTTCAACCCGTTTGTAGAAGCCGGCACGGTGCGCACGTTCGTCTATATTGCCGTTGTATATGTGATCTGGTCCGTTGTCTACACCGTGGTCGACGTACCCTATTGGGCGCTGTCGAGCAGCATGACGAACAATACCATTGTTCGCGGCAACCTGCTGACCGTCACCCGTCTTGTATGCACGCTCGGCGCGGGCATCGTTACGGTCGGCGTGCCGATCATCACAGACCTTGTTACGGCGAAATACAAGGATGAAACCGGCACGGTGCTTCCCGAGTTTATCTATGACAATGCAAACGCCTTAAAATGGACCTATTTCATTTGCGCGGTCGTGTTCACCGTAGTCGCCATCCCGATGTTCTACTATGGGTTCAAGAACACCAAGGAGCGCATCAAATCTTTGGAAAACCCGCCGAGTCTTGGGCACAACCTGAAGCTCCTTTTCAAGAACCGCGAACTGATGCTGATCGTGATCTCCGGTATCTTAGGCGGTGCGCGCATGGTCTACACCTACACGGGCGGCCTGTACTTCGCGCGCTACGTCCTGCACAATGACAGCTGGTACTCTCTGATTACCCTGCTTGTCGTCCCCGGCGGTCTGGTCGCGTCGCTTCTGGTGCCGTGGATGACCAAAAAGTTCACGAAAAAGTGGGCATACATCTATGTACATATCCTTGGTGCGGTCGTCATGTTTGCCATGTACTTCATCGGCTATGATGCGCCTTGGAAATTGATCGTTTGCGCCATCGGGCTTGTGCTTTTGGGCATCCCGCAGGGCGCGAACAACATCCTTTCCTACGCGATGATCGGCGATACGGTCGACTACCTTGAGTGGAAGACCGGTGAGCGTGCAGAAGGCATCTGCTTTGCCATGCAGACGCTCATGAACAAGATCGGTATGGCGGTCGGCGCCTTCATCGGCGTGTTCTCTTATGACTGGGCGGGCATCAACCCGACGGCGGCGGACGGCGTTTACATCACCGCGCAAGGCGAGCAGACGCTGTGGAACCTTCTTGTGCTTTCCGGCGCGCTGAGCATGGTGGGTACCATTATCCCCATCCTGTTCTATCGCCTGACGGAAAAGAAACAACGGGAAATGGTCAAGGAGATCGCCGAACGCAAAGCCGCACAAGGCGAGCAAGAGGCAGAATAAATTTTCTTTTTCGAATGAAAGGGAGCGCCGCAAAAGCGGCGCTCTTTTTTCGCTTTTTTGCATGCGGCGGTTGACGGAAATTGGAAAAACAGGTATCATATATTGGTAATGCTGAATACGGAGGTTTTTGCCTTGGAGACTACAAAGACCCGAAAGAATCCCGCGCGCTTCGGGCGCTATATCGGCTACGGGATCGGCGCGGTAGGCTTAGATTTGAGCTATGGGCTGTTCTATTCCTACCTTTCCAAGTATTTAACGGACGTTCTGCTGATGCCGGCTGCGTTCCTTTTGATCCTCACGCCGATCGCGCGCATTTGGGACGGTATCAACGACCCGATGATGGGCGTAATCGTAGACCATACCAAAACACGCATGGGCAAATACCGCCCGTGGATCCTGATCGGCACATCGTGCAATGCCGTTATACTTGCCATGATGTTCACAAACCCCGGGATCTCCATCGGTTCCGTTTGGATGTATGTATATGTCGCGGTGATGTATATCCTGTGGGGCATGACGAACACCATGGCGGACATCCCCTATTGGAGCATGGTGCCGAGCTTCACGAACGACCCGAATGAGCGCAACACCATTTCGACCATTGCGCGTACCTTCAGCGGTATCGGACAGGGCATCATTACAATCTTCACCCCTTACGCGCTTGTGCTTTTGGGTACGGGTTTAACCGATGAGGAGCGCCAGGTCAGCGCACAGGGCTTCAGCCGCTGGGCGATTATCTGCGCGGTGCTGCTGGTTATGTTCGCCGTTATCTGCGTTTCTGTCACCAAAGAACGCCATGTGATCTATAACAACGACAAATTCAGCTTCAAAAAGGTGTTTGAAGTCGTGCGCAGCAATGACCAGCTGGTCGTCTTTATGATCTTCGCGATGCTCTCGAACGCGGGCTGGTACCTGACCAGCGGCGTAGGCGCCTATTACTTCGACAATGTAGAGGGCGACATCACAAAACAGAGCACGTTTGCTACATTCGGCGCGGTCGGCTCATTTTTGGGGCTGTTCGTCATTCCGCTGATGAGCAAAAAATATACCCGCCGCACGATCTACCGCTTCTGCCTGATCATCGTCATCATCGGGTACATCGCCATGACGATCTGCGGGCCGATCCTCCATAATATGCTGCTTTTGAGCCTGGCTTACATCATCGCTTCTATCGGCATTGCATCGATGTTCGTCAACCAGACGGTCATGCTTGCCGACATTGTGGACTACGGCGAATACAAGACCGGAAAGCGCAGCGAAAGCACGACCTTTGCCATGAAAGGCTTTTTGCAGAAAATGGCGTACACCATTCAAACGATCGTTATGTTCTCCGGCTTCGGGATCTCCGGCTATGACGGCAACACGCAGGTACAGACCCCGTTTGCGGAAACGACCATCAGCGTGATGACCTTTGTTGTGCCGCCCATTCTGGTTTTGATTTCTTTCATTATTTTTTCTAAGAAATACAAGCTGTACGGCGAGCTTTCCGAAAAGGTGCTTGCCTTTGTCAATGCACGCGATGAAAAAATCGGCAACACAGAGGACATGTAAGTGAGACTCCTGATCATCCGCCACGGCGACCCCGATTATGCCGTGGATTCGCTAACTGAAAAAGGGCGGCGCGAGGCGGAATTCCTTGCCGAACGCATGGCAAAAGAAAAAATCGATGCGTTTTACGTATCGCCCTTAGGCCGTGCGCGCGATACCGCCGCTTACACCTTAAACGCCATGCACGCGCAAGGGAAAACACTTGGCTGGCTTCGTGAATTTCACGCGCCGATCTGGGACAAGGCCGCCAAAAAGATCCGAGGGCCGTGGGATCTGCTCCCCTCCTTTTACACTGTCAACGAGGATTTCTATGACGTGCACCGCTGGGCGGATACGGATTTTATGCGCGGCGGGCTGCGGCTGAAATCAGAGTATAGCCGCGTTTGCAAGGGACTGGACAAGGTACTTCGGCAGCATGGCTATGCGCGGCACGGCAACTACTATAAAGCCCTTTCGCCGAACATGAACACACTGGCGTTCTTTTGCCATTTCGGCGTGGAATGCGTGATGCTTTCGCACCTGCTGCACGTTTCCCCTGTCGTGCTTTGGCAGGGTTTCTGCGCCGCGCCGACCTCCGTAACGACGCTCTACACCGAGGAACGCGAAGAAGGCATTGCTGTGTTTCGGTGCAGCGCGTTCGGCGACATTTCGCACCTGTACGCGCACGGCGAACCGCCTGCTTTTGCAGCGCGGTTTTGCGAAATGTATGCAAACGAGAATGAAAGGCATTAAGGTTTCTGAAAATGGATCGCGCCCCGCCGGGAATCGGCGGGGCGCTTACTTTTATGTCAATTTACTTTTCCATGGTCAACTCAACCTCGCCGTCCTTGAGCGTCAGGCGGATCGCGCGGATCGGCTCTTCGCTGTGCTCCACAAGATAGGTGGAAAGCTTATCCTCCACGTTGCGCCGCAGCACATTGCGCAAATCACGCGCGCCGCGGACGTTGCCGTCCATTTTGGAGACCAGCAGCGCAGGAAGATCGTCCGTAAAGGAAAGCGTGATGCCCTTGTCCTGCAAAGCTTCCTGCAATTCACCAAGCATCAGAACGGCGATCTGCCGGTAGTTTTCCTCGGTCAATTCGTTGAACACTACGATCTCATCCACGCGCCCCAAAAATTCGGGACGTAGGAATTCGCGCAGCGCCTTGATGGCATGTTCCTTTTTGACGTCGCCCGCTTCCTTGCCGAAGCCCATAGCGCCCGCCTGCCGTTCACTGCCCGCATTCGAGGTCATGATGATAACGGTGTTTGCAAAACTGACCGTACGCCCGTGGGCGTCGTTGGTCTTGCCCTCATCGAGAATTTGCAGCAGGATGTTCATCACATCGGGATGTGCTTTTTCGATCTCATCAAACAAAATGATGGAATAAGGTTTCCGGCGCACCTTTTCGGTAAGCTGCCCCGCCTCGTCATAGCCGACATAGCCGGGCGGCGAGCCGATGAGCCGCGATACCGAATGCTTTTCCATAAATTCCGACATATCCAGGCGAATGAGCGTTTCCGGCGTATCAAACAATTCACGGGAAAGCAGCTTAACAAGCTCGGTTTTGCCCACGCCCGTGGGGCCCACGAAAATAAAGGATGCCGGGCGCTTTTGCACCGAAAGCTGGATGCGGCTGCGGCGGATCGCCGCAGAAACGAGATCGACTGCCTCGTCCTGCCCGACAAGATGTGCTTTCAAGCGATCCTCCATGCCGATCAGGCGTTTGACATCGCCTTCCACGATCTTGGTCGTCGGAATGCCCGTCCAAAGGTTGATGACGCGCGCCAAGTCCTCCTCGGTCACAAAATTGTCGCTTGCCTTTTCGCGCAGGGCGGGTTCTTTCTGTTCGCAGGCAAGAAGTTCGGAACGCACAAGCGCGAGCGCGGCGTAGCTTTCGTTCTTTTTCTTTTCGTCGTTTTCGGTCTCCGCCGTAGTGACGAGCTCCTCCTCGCGGGATTGCAGCTCCGTTTTATGGCGCAAAAACAGCTCGTAATCGCTGATTGCCTTATTGCGGAGGTTCGCACAGGTGCACGCTTCGTCCAACAGGTCGATCGCCTTATCGGGCAGGAAGCGGTCGGTGATATAGCGCTCGGAGAGCGTCACCGCCTTATGCACGAGCGAATCGGAAATGCGCACGCGGTGGTAATTTTCGTAATAGCTTTTGATCCCTAAAAGGATCTGATAGGCGTCCTCTACGGACGGTTCTTCGACCTTGACGGGCTGGAAACGGCGTTCCAGCGCAGCGTCCTTTTCAATGTTTTGGCGATATTCATTGAATGTAGTCGCGCCGATGACCTGGATCTCACCGCGGGAAAGCGCAGGCTTCAAAATATTTGCCGCGTTCATCGTGCCCTCGGCATCGCCCGTGCCGACAAGGTTGTGCACTTCGTCGATGAAAAGGATGATATTCCCCTCGCTCTTCACCTCGTCGATCAGCCCTTTAATGCGGCTTTCGAACTGCCCGCGGAACTGCGTGCCCGCAACAAGCGCGGTGAGATCGAGCAAGTGGATCTCTTTATCGGCAAGCTTCGCCGGCACCTCGCCCGCCGCGATCTTCTGCGCAAGGCCCTCGGCGATGGCAGTCTTACCGACACCGGGTTCGCCGATCAGGCACGGGTTGTTTTTTGTGCGGCGGCACAAGATCTGCACTGTGCGGTAGATCTCGCGGTCGCGCCCAATGATACGATCCAACTGCCCGCCTCGTGCACGCTCGGTCAAATCGGTGCAATACAGCGACAGGTATTTGCGCTTTTTATTCTTCTTTTGGTTTTTCTGCGCATTGCCGCCTTTTTTGGGCTCCTCCACCACGCTGACCTCGGACGGGTCGATCATATCGCCGTCGTCGTTATCCTGCGCGGCTTTATTCATCCCCGGGAACAGCCCCTGCATAAAGGAAAGCGGCAGCGCACCGCCGGGCTGGAAGCCCTCCTCGCCGTCGGCGTTTTCCATCATCTGCGCCATTTGCTCGGAGACCTCTTCCATTTCATCCTCTGTGATCCCCATTTGCTCCATAAGCTGCTTGATCGGGCCGATGTTCAGCTCCATGGCGCATTTGATGCAAAGCCCCTCGTTGGTGGTTTTATCCCCCTCCACCTTCGAGATGAAAAATACCGCCGGATTTTTATGGCACCGGCTGCACAGCATGTTTTTGTTCATTCGTTATTTTTCCTCGGATTTATGCTTTCTTTCTTTGAATTGGCGGAAAGTGGACGGCAGGTAGCTCAAGAGCGCAACGAACGTGAGCGCGGCGGAAATGATCACCAGTACGATCATCACGGGCGTCGGCAGCGTGAACCATTCGCGCAGCGCGCCGATCTCAGGCCCGAAGGCTAACACGACCACCATAACGCCGTAAAACACGAATGTGGCGACCTTGCCGTAAATTTCGGCCGCACCCGGGCGCAGCCCGATCGCGAGCATCACCGCGCCGCCTAAGATCATGACAAGCTCCTTGAACAGGAAGAACAGGAACACCCATTTAAACCACTGCATCGTCGGATCCTGGGACTTGTCCAGCACCAGAAAAATCACGACGGCGATGGTGATCTGCGTGAGCTTGTCTGCCACGGGATCCAAGATCTTGCCAAGTTCACTGATCTGGTTGAAACGACGGGCGATCTTGCCGTCAAACAGGTCCGTAAGCCCTGAAAGGACAAGTACGACCACCGCCCACAGCGCTTCGCCGTTGTAAAACAGCACGCCAAACACGGGGATCAGCAAAATGCGGATCAGCGACAGCAGATTCGGCACGGTCAGGCATCCGCTAAACAGCGCTTTTAAATTCTCTTTCATGATAAGTACCTCAATTTATAATAAAATTTCGGATAAGCTCTCCGGCAAAAAGCGTTCCACCTGCTCCACAATATAGGAATCCGATACCATGGATTCAAATCCGCCGCCGATATGCGGTGCGATGACGAGGAGCAAAAGACTGATGATCACAACGATGAGCAAGCCCTTTACTGCGCCGAGCACGGCACCAAGCCCCTGATTGAGTGTTTTAACAATCGGTATTTTAAACAGCTTGGAAACCCAATCCGCAACGATTTTAAATACGGCGAGCAGCACGATACACAAAAGCAAAAACAGAATTGCGCCAAGTGCTGCAATACATACGGGGCGCACGACCTCATCCGTGATCCGCTGCGCGGCTTCGGCGGCGTTCGCGCCGCCGGCGAGGTGTTGAGAGAGTGCGTCCGCGTTAAAGCCCGTGCTTTCCAGATAGTCCGTCACAAAATCGGGAAGCCCCTCCAAAATCGCTACGACATCTGCACTCCCGCCGTCTTCAGGCAAGGCCTCTTCCACGCGGTTTTGGAGGCTCTCCCCAAGGAAAGCATCATACACGCCTTCTGCAAAGGGCGTGGCAAGCTGTGCGGAAAGCACGACCGCCAGCACAAAGGCGACAATATCAAGCACCGTTTTTACAATACCCTTTTTGGCTGCGACCACGATTGCGGCGACCGCGATGCACAGAAAAATCAAGTCGAGAATAATGCCCATATCTTCACCGTACTGCGGCAATACAGCGCCCTTTGCGCCGTGAGCCGTATCGTTCCTTTCTTTTGCTTGCAGCGTTTGCTGCATCTATATTGTAGCATAATCACAGCATACTTACAACCGAATTTTCCATGTACAAATAGAAATCCGAATTTCCTTTATCCCGCTTCCGACGTGGTTTGCGCGTTTTCTTCCGTTTGCGTGGTTTCATAGCATTTTATGCCGCCGAGGGCATAGACATAAGTATTTTTCCCATCGGTATACGGGCGGATACTGTCGGCGTCTACCGCCGCTTTGCCGACGAGTGTACCCTCGTGGTCGTAATTGTAAAGATAGCTGTCGGTCAATACGGAAACATACCGACCGTCGCAGGAAACACCTTTGACGCTTTCTTCCAGCTCCGTCTCAAACAGCAGCTCGCCGTTTTGATCATATGCGCGCACGATTTTGGAAGCGGAACTGCCGTATTTGGAAAGCACCGCTGCCGTATCATGTCCGTCCTCGCTGTATACGGCGGAAAGTGTGTTCAGGGAAAGATCCTCTTCAAGCGTCAATTCTGCATTTTCGGCGATGGCAAACACGCGGTTACCTGTCAGCAAGACACGTTCCTCTGACAAAAACTCAATACCCGAAACGGTATTTTCAAAGTCAAAGGAAGCGATCGGTTCGCTGTAATCGAAGTCAAAAATATGCACCTTGGTATATAGTTCGCCGTCCTGTGCGCCCAGCACCGACACAGCGGCACGTTTGCCGTTATCGGAGAGCCCGACGGCAACGATCGTCTCCGAAGCACAGTTCCACTTAAAAATTTCCTTTTGATTTCGATTGATGACTGTCAGCGAGCTTTGCGCATTTTCCCCGCGGGAAGCCAGCGCGACCGTACCGTTTTCAGAAATCGCGCCGGTGAGCAGCCGCTGCGCGCTTTCGCCCTCATATAACGTTTTAGATTTAGACTGTACCCGATACGCCGTGCCGCCGACGTCGAGCAGCAATACCCTGCCGCCACGGCTGTCGGCATACGGTGAAGCATAGGTGTGCTGTGTCTCAGCCGACTTGCGCGCGGTGGAATCGAGCACGTAGGTATCATTCTCAGTCACAACAAACAGATCCGAACCGATCGGTTCCACAAACAAAACGCTGCTGTCTTCAAAATAATACGGATAACCGTCACCGCGCTGCAATCCGGAAATGAGCGAGCTTAAAGAATCACCGATGCTCGAAAACGTAACGTTGCCGAAACGCTGGGCGGCAACGACCACCAGCGCCAGCAGCACTACGACGGCGCAAAGCGCCTTGAGCACTGTCAAAAGACGTTCGCGCCCGACAGTACGGTTCTTTTTTTTCTTTTTGGGTTTTGCCTGTTTTGCCATTGCCTTACCTGCCCACATCCAAGGGATTTAAGAAAAGATCCCGTTCGTTATACGCCACTTGTGCGAGATAGAGCCCCGCTGCGGGAGCAGTCACGCCCGCCTTCGTGCGGTCGAGGCTTTCGAAAATTTTGGGGATGCAGCCCGCAGGGAGCTTTCCCGACTGTATATCCAAAAGCGTGCCGACCATGATGCGCACCATATTGTAAAGGAAACCGTCGCCCGATACCGTTAATTGCACCCGTTCCCCCTGCCGCTCCACAGAAAAGCTGCGGATCGTGCGTACCCGATCCGCTACCTCGCTGTTCGCGGCGCAAAAGGCAGAAAAGTCATGCCGTCCGACGAAGTCCTGTGCCTGCTCGTTCAAAAAAGCCGCATCCAGCACATAGGGATAAAAGTATGCGCGCCGCTCGTAAAAGGGATTGCGCGTCTTTCCGTTCCAAAGGATATACTGATATGTTTTGCCGAGGCAATCATAGCGCGCGTGAAAACCCAAAGGGACTTCGCGGCAGGAGCGCACGGCAATGTCGCGCGGAAGCACGGCGTTGAGCGCCGCAGACAGACGTTCGGGGCAAAGCGCAGTCTCGGCGCGTACATTGCAGCAAAATTCCAGCGCGTGCACGCCGGAATCCGTGCGGCTGCACCCGGTCACGGGGTAGCGTGTACCCAAAATACGCTCCAGCGCGTCTTGCAGCGTCTCCTGCACGGTGACGGCATTGCTTTGCACCTGCCAGCCATGATAAGCGCTGCCGTCAAACATCAGCGTCAACAGAAAATTTCGCATATGTCTTTCGCCTTTCGCGTCAAATCAGCGCCGTCAAAAATGCATTCGAAACGCCGATGCCTGCAAGGCACACGACCGTAATGGCGATCGCCGCATAATCGCGCTTACAAAATTTCATCACGCGAAGCCGCGTTCTGCCCTCGCCCCCGCGGTAACAACGGCATTCCATGGCGAATGCCAGATCATACGCACGTGTGAAAGCGTTTACAAACAGCGGTATAAATACGGGCACGAGCGCCTGTCCGCGCTTGAGCACGCCGCCGGAATCAAGCTGCGCGCCGCGTGCTTTCTGTGCGGACATGATCTTGTCGACCTCGTCGATCAAAAGCGGGATGAAACGCAAAGCGATCGTCATCATCATAGCGATGGTGTGCACATTGATCTTGATTTTTTTCAGTGGGGAAAACAGTCTCTCGATCGCATCGGTCAAGAGCGTCGGCGAAGTGGTATAGGTCAAGAGCGAGCTTGCCAGCACCAGCGCGACGATGCGAACGGAGGTAAACACCGCCATGATAAGCCCGCCCGTCGTGATTTCAAACCACCCGCGCCGGAAAAGCACCGTGCCGTCATCGTTATAAAAAATTTGCAGCACGGAGGTAAGAAGCACGATGATCACGATCGGCTTCAGACTTTTTGCAATAAGCTTGAGGGAAATGCGTGAAAGCAGCACGGCAATAACCAAATATACCAGAGAGACGCCGAGCGACACAAAATTTTTGCAAAAAAAGATGGAGACGATATATACAAACGTCAGCACGAGCTTTAAACGCGCGTCAAGGTTGTGGATCGGCGATTTTCCCGGGAAATACTGTCCGATGGTGATGTCACGGATCACTGCAGCACCCCCCTCTTTTTGAAAAGTCCAATCAGCTCACGCCGCGCCTGCTTTTCCGTATAGATGTCGGTACGCACCTCTATGCCGTGCGCACGCAAGCCTAAAAACACGCGGGTGATCTGCGGAACATCCAGCCCATGGCGCTCAAGCGCCGCCGCATCGCGGAACACCTCGTCCACGGTGCCGCTTAAGGCGACCGTGCCGTTATCCATCACCAAAACGCGCGTAGCGGTCTCGGCGATGTCATCCATACTGTGGGAAACGATCAGGATCGTGCTGCCTGTGGACACACGGTAATTCTCAATTAAGGCGGCGATCTGCGCACGCCCGCGCGGGTCAAGACCCGCGGTCGGCTCGTCCAAAATCAGGATCTCGGGCTCCATCGCCAAGACCCCGGCAATCGCCACACGCCGTTTTTCGCCGCCCGACAAATCAAACGGTGATTTATCAAGCCAGGTGTCGCGGATCTCCAGATACGACGCGGCGCGGCGGACACGCTCGTCCACCTGTGCCTTAGAAAGCCCCATATTGCGCGGGCCGAACGCGATATCACGATAGACCGTGCTTTCAAACAGCTGGTATTCGGGATATTGAAAGCAAAGCCCGACGCGAAAGCGCGCGGCATACGTCGCGGCTTTGGAGGCGTGGATATCCGCCCCGTCCAAAAGCACCTTCCCGGAAGAGGGCTTGACAAGCCCGTTCAAATGCTGCATAAGGGTGCTTTTGCCTGAGCCCGTGTGCCCGATGATGCCCACAAGCTCACCCTTTTCTATTGAAAGGTTCACGTTTTCAAGCGCCTGCACCCGAAACGGGGTGTTTTCGCCGTAAACGTAAGACAGGTTCTGCGTTTCAAGAATCGGCATGGTTTCGTTCTCCGAGTAAGGTATATATAGCATCTGAAAGCGCGTGCGCCGTTAAAATATCGGGCGGCAGCGGCACACCGTATTCCCGCAGATCTGCGCTCAACTGCGCGACCTTCGGAATTTCCAACCCAACACGGCGAAGCGTTTCGCCTTCACGGAACACCGCCTGCGGCGTGCCGTCCAGTAAAATTTCTCCGTCATCCATGACCAGCACGCGGTCGGCGTTGACTGCCTCCTCCATGAAATGTGTGATCAGCACGATCGTGATACCACGCTCGTGATTTAAGCGGCGGATCGTGTCGAGCACTTCTTTTCGGCCCTGCGGATCGAGCATGGCGGTGGGCTCGTCGAGCACCAGGCATTCAGGCAGCATAGCGATCATCCCTGCGATCGCGACGCGCTGCTTCTGCCCGCCCGAGAGTTTATGCGGCGCATGCCCGCGGTATTCGTACATACCGACTGCTTTCAGCGCATCGTCTACACGCTTTCGGATCTCCTCCGGCGGCACGCCGAGATTTTCAGGGCCGAACGCGACGTCCTCCTCCACCACGGAGGCGACGATCTGGTTGTCGGGATTTTGAAACACCACCCCGACCGTGCGGCGAATGTCATAGGACAGGTCTTCATCCGCCGTGTCCATGCCGTTTACAAGCACCTTGCCGCTTTCGGGTACCAGAATGGAATTCGAGAGCTTCGCAAGCGTGGATTTGCCCGAGCCGTTGTGCCCGAGGATCACCGTAAAGCTCCCCTTTTCAATTTGCAGATCGACGTGTTTGACGCACAGAGGCAGAGGCGTTTCATCCTCATCCGCTTCGTAGCGAAAGCACACGTCTTGAAAATCCAAAATGATGTCTGCCATGTTTTGATTCCTCAAAATGATTTATGCTGCCAGATCGCGGTCGCACCGCAGGGCAGCACCAGTCCCGTGCTTTTTACGGGCAGCCCGATCTCGTCACTTTGCACCGAACCGCCGAGCGTCGGGCAAAGCACCGAGCCGAGAATGTATTGCATAACGGCGGGGGAAAGCCCTGCCGTATAGGCGTTAATAAATACGGCAAGCGGGTCGGGCGAGAGCACCTCACGGCAGAGCTTTACGAAATCATAGACCTCGTTTTCCAGCTTCCAGACCTCGCCGCCGGGGCCTCTGCCGTAGGACGGCGGATCCATGATCAGAATATCGTACCGATTGCCGCGGCGGATCTCGCGCTGCACGAATTTGATGCAGTCATCCACGATCCAGCGCACGGGGCGGTCGGCAACGCTGCTGCTTTGCGCGTTTTCCTTTGCCCAAAGCACCATGCCCTTGGAGGCGTCCACATGCACGACTTCTGCGCCCGCCTGAAGTGCGGAAACGGTCGCCGCGCCCGTGTATGCGAATAAATTAAGCACTTTGACACGGCGTTTGGCATTTCGGATCAGCTCTGCGACCAGATCCCAATTTACCGCCTGCTCCGGGAACACACCCGTGTGCTTAAAGCCCATAGTCTTGACATTGAAGCGCAGATCGCGGTAGCCGATCTCCCAGCGCGCAGGCACATTGCCGCGCACCTCCCAATGCCCACCGCCCGTTTTGGAACGGTAGTAGACGGCGTCCGCCTTTTTCCAGAGCGGGTGCGTTTTCGGTGTTTTCCAAATCACCTGTGGGTCGGGGCGGATGAGCGTTACACTGCCCCATTTTTCCAGACGCGCACCGTCCGAACAATCCAAAAGCGTATAATCCTTCCAATGAGACGCAACGCGCATTATACCAACCTTTCACGCACGACCTCGGCGATGCTTTCGCCGAGTGTACGGATCTTTTCCTCATCCTCGCCCTCAAGCATCACGCGCACAAGCGGTTCCGTTCCCGAAGCACGCACAAGCACGCGGCCTGTGTCGCCGAGCTCCGCTTCGGCGCTTTGAATGGCGGTTTGGATCTCCTTGTCGTCAGGGAAGCGCACGCGCCCGTAGTTCGACACACGGACGTTATACAGCACCTGCGGGTACACGCGCATTTCGTCCGCCAGCGCTTTGAGCGTTTTGCCCGACTCTTTGAGTACAGTTAAAAGCTGGATCGCCGAAAGCTGCCCGTCGCCCGTGGTGGCATAGTCTAAAAAGATGATATGACCGGACTGCTCGCCGCCGATAGAATAGCCGTTTTCGAGCATATTTTCAAGCACGTAACGGTCGCCGACCTTGGTGCGCTCGCACAAAATATCGTTCTGTTCACAGAATTTAAAGAAGCCCATATTGCTCATCACCGTCACCACGGCGGTGTTCTTTTTGAGCGTCCCCTGCTGCTTCATGTGCTTGGCACACACCGCTATGGCGCGGTCGCCGTCCACCTCTTCGCCGAGGTGGTTGACGGCAAGCATGCGGTCGGCGTCGCCGTCAAAGGCAAAGCCGAGATCACAGCCGTTTTCCAGCACGCACTTTTGCAGTGCGCCGAGGTGTGTCGAGCCGCAGTCAAGATTGATATTCACCCCGTCGGGCTTGTCATGGATCACGACGCATTCCGCGCCGAGCGACTCAAACACCCGCCGCGCCGAGACGCTTGCCGAGCCGTTGGCACAGTCCAGCGCGATTTTCATCCCGTCGCAGCGCACATCGGTCGTAGAAAGCAGGTGCGTGATATAATCGGACACGGCGTTTTCCGCGCGTGAAACTCTGCCGACCTCGCCGCCGATGGGTGCAGGCGGCGTTTTGATCTCGTCGAGAATAATGGCTTCGATCTCGTTTTCCAGCGCATCGGGCAGCTTGTAGCCCGTGGACTGGAATATTTTGATGCCGTTGTATTCACACGGATTATGCGAGGCGGAGATCATCACGCCCGCATCATATTGATACGCCGTCACGAGGTATGCCACGGCGGGCGTAGGCACCACACCCAAAAGGCAGACATCCGCACCGACGGAGCAAAAGCCCGCCGTCAGCGCCGCTTCGAGCATTTCGCCGGAAGCGCGGGTATCCATGCCGATGAGCACACGCGGGCGGTGCGCCAGATTCTCCGTCAGCACCATAGCTGCCGCCCGCCCGATCTGCATGGCGAGTTCGCAGGTGATCTCTGTATTGGCTACGCCGCGCGCGCCGTCTGTTCCGAACAGTCTTCCCATGTTTCTCCTCCTGTTTTGCTTACAGATCCAGCTTTTGCTGGCCGGGCATGTCGATCCCTAAATGCTTATAGGCAAGCGCCGTTACGACCCGCCCACGCGGGGTCTTGGAAAGGAAGCCGATCTGCATCAGATACGGCTCATAAACATCCTCAATCGTGACCGCCTCCTCGCCGATGGTGGCGGCGATGGTCTCAAGCCCCACAGGGCCGCCGTTGTAGTTGCGGATCATGGCGGTCAGGAGCATACGGTCGATATTATCAAGGCCGAGCGCGTCGATCTCCATGCGCGAAAGCGCGATCTGCGCAGTCTCCTCCGTGATCACGCCGTTGCCCATGACCTCGGCAAAATCGCGCGCCCGTTTTAACAGGCGGTTCGCGATGCGGGGCGTACCCCTTGCGCGCGAAGCGATCTCCAGCGCACCCTTATCATCCACGGCAATCCCCAAGATACCCGCACTGCGGCGGACGATTTGGGAAAGCTCTTCTTTAGAATACATTTCGAGCCTTGCGATCACCCCGAAGCGGTCGCGCAAAGGTGCAGTCAACTGCCCGGCGCGGGTGGTGGCTCCCACCAGCGTAAAACGCGGCAAATCGAGCCGAATAGAACGTGCGGACGGTCCTTTGCCGATGATGATGTCGAGGGCGTTATCCTCCATGGCAGGGTACAGAACTTCCTCTACACTGCGCGACAGGCGGTGGATCTCGTCGATAAACAGCACGTCGCCGTCCGAAAGGTTGGTAAGCAAAGCGGCAAGGTCGCCGGGCTTTTCGATCGCGGGGCCGGAGGTGATGCGGATCTGCACATTCATCTCGTTGGCAATAATGCCCGCAAGCGTCGTTTTGCCCAAGCCCGGCGGGCCATAGAGCAGCACGTGATCGAGCTGTTCACCGCGTGCTTTGGCAGCTTCAATATAAATTTTTAAATTTTCCTTGACCTTTTCCTGCCCGATGTAATCGTGCAGCGTTTTAGGGCGCAGGGAGAGTTCCAGCGCCTCATCCGCCGCGTTGAAATCAGGGGAAACAATGCGGTTTTCGTTATCAAAATCCATGGCTTATACCTGCCTTGCAAGCGTTTTGAGCGCCTGCCGAATCATATCCTCAACCGACAGCGCAGCGTCCAGCTTTGCAACCGCTGCCGCCGCCTCGCTTTGCGAATAGCCGAGCATCGTCAGCGCGCTGACCGCTTCGGCAGCGCTGCCCTCGGCTGCGGCGATGCCTGCCGCCTCGATCTCCGGCGTGACGGCGGAAAGCTCCAGCCCTTTCGCAAGCTTGTCCTTAAGCTCAAGCACTACGCGCTGCGCGAGCTTCGGCCCGACACCGGGTGCGCGTGTGATCGCTTTGCTGTCGCCCGTCGCAAGGCAAAGCGCCAATTTATCGGGCGTCAGTTCCGATAAAATCGCCAGCGCCGCCTTGGGTCCTACGCCTGAAACGCCGATGAGCAGCTTAAAGCATTCCAATTCCTGTTCGTCTGCAAAGCCGAACAGGTCAAGCGCATCCTCACGGACGTTGAGATAGGTGTAAAGCGTCGCCGTGCTCCCCTTTTCACCGATGCGTTTGAGCGTGGTAAGCGTTGTACTGCACCGAAACGCTACGCCGCCCGTTTCGATCGCAACGCTTTGCGTGTCGATATATACAATTTTGCCCGTGATCGAATAAAACATCCTTATTTTCTCTCCATCTGCTTGAGCCTGCCCATCAGCGAGCCGCTGGCGTGCCCATGGCAGATCGCCATGGCAAGCGCGTCGGCGGTATCATCCGGTTTTGGGATCTTTTCAAGATGCAGTATAATTCGCGTCATCTCCTGCACCTGCTTTTTTTCCGCCCTGCCGTAGCCGACAACGCTTTGCTTGACCTGCAGGGGCGTATATTCAAAGATCTCCACGCCGTTTTGCTGGGCCGCGAGCACCGTGACCCCGCGCGCCTGTGCGACGTCGATCACGGTTTTAGCATTGGTGTTGTAAAACAGCTTTTCGATCGACATCGCCTGCGGATGAAAGCGTGTCATCAGCGCGCAAAGGTCACGGTAAATCTTTTCGAGCCGTTCGGGGAACGGCGTGTGCGCTTCAGTCGTGATCGCGCCGTAATCGAGCACGGTAAAGCGATTGTTCCGATATTCCAGCACGCCGTAGCCGACGATCGCATAGCCCGGGTCGATTCCCAATATCACCATTTGCGCGTCCTTCTTTGAAAGCCATATTTGAATAATTTTACCACAAAGGGTAACAAATAGCAAGTAAACAGTGTGTGAATATTCATGCTCACGTGTAGGCTGCTCGCGGCTTTACACAGCTATACCTTAGGGGTCTTTCCGTGCTGTTCGAACCGTGCGCGCAGTGCGGCGAGGGTGCGCTTTTCGATGCGCGACACATACGAGCGGGAAATGTGCAGACGGTCGGCGACCTCGCGCTGCGTTTCAGGCGCATTTCCGCTAAGACCGTAACGGCGGATGATGATCTCGCGTTCGCGCTCGTCGCGGATCTCGCGAACATAGCGGCGAAGCTGCTCGGTCTTGATCTTGCGGTCGAGGTCATCGGCGATGGTATCATCCGTATAAAGGATCTCGGAAAGTGTCAGCGGATTGCCCTCGGGGTCGGTATCGATAGGATCGCTCATGGAGACATCCTGCGCGCTTTTGCGCCGGGAGCGGAAATACATGAGGATCTCATTTTCAATGCAGCGTGCGGCATACGTAGCAAGGCGCGTGCCTTTTTTGCCGTCAAAGGACTGAATGGCCTTGATCAGCCCGATGGTGCCGATCGAGATCAGGTCATCCTGATCGGAATACGAGGCATAATACTTTTTGATGATGTGCGCGACTAAGCGCAGATTATGCTCAATAAGCCGGTCCCGCGCCGCGGTGTCACCTGCCCAAAACTGCTCGAGCGCCTCACGTTCCGCCTTTGCGGACAGAGGCTTCGGGAAAGAGCTCGCCCCCTCGATATGTAAGATCAGATACAGCATATTGGCGCTGATGGCGGACAGCAGTTCTAAAAACACGGTGCGATCTCTCCCTTTTACCCTTTGCTTCACTATATGAGATCTTGATTTGCCGCTTGCAAGTCCGCCGGAAAATTAAACCGCAGACGGCAAATGCTGTCTGCGGTATCATCCGATTAGATTCTGCAAAAGAGAGCTTGCACACCGTTATGCGCGGGTGCGGAAAGCCAATGCCTGCGCCTGTGTTTGCGCGGGTGCGGTCACAGCCGGCGCCGTGCTTTGTGCGCAGGCGTCGTCGAGCGCCTTTTGCAGCGCTGTGCGCACCCCGGTTGAAGAAAGCGACGCGATGGCGGAGGAAGCTGTATTATATAAAGCCTCGCTCGGTTCGGCGATGTAACGCGCAAGGTTCTGCTCCGCCGCAAGATACGTGCGAAGCCCCGCGCTGTCGGTCAAAACCGTTTTACTGCCAACGGACTGCATATCCGTTTTTGCGGCGTAGTCGTAAAGCCCGATGTTCAAGTCCGTATAACCCGAAATGCCGTCGATCTTGCCGCTGTCGGAATACTGCCATGCGCCGTAGCTGTATTTGAAATCCGTCTCTTTGGAGGTGTAATGCGCCACCCAGATCGCGTAATCTTGCAGGCGGCTGAATTGCAGCTCATCATAGAAAAAGGTCTTGGACGCATACACGCCCGCCGTATAGCCCTCGTTTTTCACCGCTTCGCAGAACGCGACGGCAAGGTCGGTGCGCTTGGAACGGCTCAAGGTATCGGCACGCCCTGTGTGGCTGCTCGTAGCGAACTCCGTATCAAAATAAATCGGATAGGTGATGTTGTATTCCCGCGCCATATTGACGCACGCGCCCGCTTCTTCAAGCGCCTCGTCCTTGTTGATTGCCTGACTGAAAAAATATAAGCCGACGTCAAGCCCCGCCGCAAGCGCGCCGCGGATATTCTGCTCAACGTTTTTATCCTGCATCACGGGCTTGACAGGGTCGGACGTGCCGTAGCCGCGAAAGCCCACGCGGATGATCGCATAATCCACGCCAGAGGCCTTGACCTTATCCCAGTCGATATTGCCGTTCCACTGGGATACATCGATCCCCATCCGTGAAGCCTTGGCACCGTATGCGTTGAAACGGACGTTGCGCCCGTCGAGCTTGAGAATGCCGCTGAAAGGCGTATGGTTCGCATTTAAATAAAACGGCGTGCCCGCAAGGGTCGTAAGTCCCGTTACGCGTGAGACATCCGCATACACATAATCCGTATACATAGATGCATGCACATCCGCCGTACCGCCGCTTTGTGAGGCATTCCCCTGCTCAATGGTATCCCCGCCGCTGCTGCCGCCCGAAAGCGCACTGTCCGGCACCTTTTCGCCGCCCGCGTCCTCATCCTTTTCGCGGTCACCTGTTGCGACCTGCACGACAACGTTCGTATTCGCCTTATAATTCGAAGTCGGGCTCGTCTCGGTTTCCGCTTCGGTCAAGGGCACGGTCGTCTGCGCAGGCAGTGTGGTCAGCGGTTCGGTTTGGGGCTGAGAAAGCGCCGTTGTCGGTGCGGAATCCACCGGTTCGGCTGCCGTCTCGCGGAACATCTGCGGTGCAAAAGAGGTGGTAAACATTGCAAGCACCAGAGAAAGCGCGAACATGCCCGTAATACGAAGTGTGTACAGGATCCGCTTCCGATTCAGTTTTTGAAGCCATCGAAGCAAATCGATCGCACCTTTCCTGTCATTTCAACGCTATATTAACACAGATCGACCGAAAAAAACAAACCACAAATTTTGGCGGTCTTACAGCGCATAGCGGCGGATCGCCGCCCCGACCCCGTTTTCGTTATTAGAAAGCGTAACAACGTCCGCCGCCGCCTTGGCAGGGGTACGGGCATTTGCCATGGCGACACCGAGCCCGACGGCGGAAAGCATGGTCACATCGTTGTAGCCGTCGCCGCACGCCATAGTTTCTTCGGGACGGATGCCCAAAAGCCGCGCCAGTTCCAAAATGGCGACGCCTTTATCGCAGCCGCGCGCCGTGATCTCTAAAAAGCAGGGCTCCGAACGGAACACGGCGACGGGCAGATCCTTTAGCGCGTTGCGAAGCTGAATTTCAGCGGTTTCTAAGAACGCAGGCTCGCCCGTGATCAAAAATTTCGGCGTGGAAAAGGTCAGTGCTTCACGCAGGGAAGGCACACGATCGATCACAAGCCCGTTGATCGTCGTCTCCATGCGGAAATAGCGGTCATCCGCTTTTTCGGTCACAGCAACGTCGTCGCGGTACGCCGTAAGGGGCAAATTAAGCTTTTGCGCCGCGTCGAGGATGCGGGGATACGTGGACGGCGGGACGTTTTTTTCCGTAAAAGCGCGAGCCTCGCGCGGGTAGAAGGTACGTGCGCCGTTATAGGAAATGACGTAACCGCCGCGCGTGGGCAAGGCAAGCTCATCTATATAGCGGCGCACGCCGGGCGTCGGTCTGCCCGTGGCGAGCACCAACACGCCGCCGCGCTCCATAAATTCCGATATATCCCGCGCTGTCTGCGGCAAAAGCACCTTATCATCGTTGACCAGCGTACCGTCAATATCTACGGCAAGCAGACGTTTTTGCAAAAAAATCACCTCAGTCGTCTGCTATTGTAAACCGAACCGCCTGCCGGGTCAATTCGAGGAATCCATGAGTTTTTAACCGGTCAAATCCGCTTTTTGTGTAGATTGACAAAAGCGCCCCGCCGTGTCGTTTTCGGACACAGCGGGGCGGTTCTTTTTAGAAAAGAATTACGGTTCTTCGTTGCGTTTGCGCTTGATCGCGCTGCCGGTCAGAGCGACCGTAGCCGCTACAGGGATCAGGAATAACAGCGCGGAGGTAACCTGCTGCCCGGCAGTCTTCGGGACATTGGCGTCCGTAATCGGCGTTTCGCTGTCGGGCGTTGTGCCGGGCAATTCCGACGCCGTCGCCTTGGTGATGGCGAAACTGTCGATCTTCTGTGCTTCACCGTTTTCCACAGTATAGGCATTGAAGAACAGGTTTTCGCCGTCGATCTCGATTGCCGCAAACACAGGCGCTTTGGCATCCACGATTGACTCGGCACGCGGGAACAGCTGATCGGTCAGCGCCGCATCTTTGGTCTGATAATACTTGACGCCCGCGCAGCCGTCGATGGCATACACCGTGCCGTCGGGATTGACCATGGCGGTGTAGGTCGTGCCGTCATGCTTGACTGTGCGCTCCACGATCTCGCAAACTGCGTTGTTGTTCATGGCGGATGTACGCAGGTACACATGGTCATGCCCTTGCAGTACCACGTCGATGTCGAGCTGCGGCATGAGCGTGGAAAGCTGTTTGCGCAGCGCCGTAACGTCATCATCGTCATAATGCGAACCGTTGGAATAGACCGCCTTGTGCAGCGCGACGATCTTCCAGGTCTTGTCACTTGCGGCAGCGTCCGCCTTGAGCCATTCCAGCTGTTTTGTCCCAAGGGTGTTGTCGGAATTCAGATCGTTCGTGTTGAGCACCATAAAGTGTGCGTTGTTATAATCAAAGGAATAATACACGCCGTTCGTGGTATCCTGCTGCGGATAATCGGTCAAAAGGAAGTTTTCGACCGTGGCATTGTCCATATCCTCCTCGTGGTTGCCCGTAGCAGGCATCATCACGGTGTTCAAAAGGGTATCGGAAGCGGCATTGAAGAGCCAGTTCCACTGTTCAAAATTCTTACCGCTGTCTACCACATCGCCCGTGTGCATGATAAACTTCGCATCCGGGTACAGTGCAAACGCTGTATCGGCGACCTCGGCAAAGGTCTCATACTGCTTCGGCGTACCGGATTGCGTGTCGCTCATATGGAAGAACGTAAAGCTGTCGGAATTGTCCGCCATCTCGAACGTGCCGACATCGCTCCACCACCCGCGGGAGGCGTCGCCCACGCGGAAGCAGTATTTTTCACCGGGTTTAAGGCCGCTGACCTCTACCATATGACGGTTGACCTCGAAGGGATAGGAAATGATCGAAATCACGCCGAGATCCACGCCGGGGACTTCACGCGTGACCTCCGCAGTAGACGCCACGATATTGCTGCCGGTGGTCGGGCGCCCCGTAAAGCGCGGGTTTTCCGAATACGGGACGATCTCAATATCCGTGCCTGTGACGCTGTATTTCGTATACCAGCTGATGTTGCGCGTGGTCGCGGAATCCGAACCGAAGGTGACCGCGATGCCGGAAGGCAGCCGCAGGTCCTCCACGGTGGGCGTTACGGAGACTTTCCCCGCATAGGTGATCGTCGCGGAATTGTCCATGCGAAGCCCGGGGTTCGTATCCGTTGTGAAATCGGTCAGGAACACCATAAACTCATTTGCAATGGTATCCATCTGGCTTTGCGTCAGGTATTCATCCATGAGGCTTTGGAGCACGTCTTCAAGCGAATTGTACTCCACGAGCCCTGCCGCAAAGAACAGATTGATGATCTGTGCAAGGCTCGGCGCGGGTACGATGCCGTTCAAGCTGTCTTCCCCGATCGCACCCAAAATCTGTTCAATGACGTCGCCGAGCATCGCTTCGGCTTCCACGTCGCTCAAAGAACCCAAGATCCCGACTAAATCAAGGCGGATGTTTTGCAGGATCTCATCTTCCAGAAGATCATGCAGGACAATATCAATGAGCGTGTCAAGGATGACATCCACATTGTCTCCGCGGGAGAAACGGTCGATGACGTCGTTCATAAACGGGTCGTCGCTGCGATCCTCATCGCCTGAATACATATAGGCAAGGCAGGAGGAAACCGCGTCGCCGAAATTCCCGTTGCGCGTGGTGCTGCCGATACCCAGTGTATCTAAGAACTTGGTGCATTTTTCGTCGGAGATCTCAATGGAAACGAGCTTATCGACCGCATCATGCACGACATCCAGCAGATGCTCCGTCCCCGCGCCGCCGTCTAAATACTGACGCTCGATTTGATCACAGACATTTTTGATGACCATTTTCAGCGTGACCTTGGGGACGTCCTGCAGCGCGCCGAGCCCCGACGCACTGCTTAACAGCGAATCCAGTGCGCCGTCCAGATCAAGGGCGTTGTTAAGATACCAATACAAGCCCCCTGCAGCTTCCATTTCGGGGATCAGCGTATACTCAAGCAGATACCGTACATAATTCGTGGCAAAGGTTGTCATATCGCCGCCGCCGAAGTTCAAGGCAAACGCCGTATTCTTAAACGGCTGCGGATATGTAGTGCCGAACGCCGTAACGGGACGTGTACGGTCGATATCATAGCTTTGGAAATTCATCGTGACGTTTTCGGCCCCTGCCGTGTTATCCATCGTGACAACGCGGAAATAGCACGGGTAATTGAGCAGCGACGCGGAGGAACAATCGGTCAGCGTCTCGCCGTTGTCAGAGGTGTGCGAGGCAATGTCCGTCATGTGGATATGCCCTGTGAAGGCATAGTGCATACCCGCATCGGCAAAGCTTTCCGCAACCTGCATCCAATTATCGATCGTAAAGGCGGTAAACAAATTGTCTTCGTTTTCAAAGTGCTCCACGAGATTGAAATGCGTGATACCGATGGGCGTAAGACCCTGCGCTTTGGCGTCGGCGATCTGATCGAGCGCCCACTCCATCAGCGCGTCGGAATACGCGCCGCGCGTTTCAGCAACGTTTAAGCCCTCGGAATGGATGTCACTCGAATAGCAGGCGCCGTCGAGCACGATCACGCGGTAGCCGCCTTCAAGCGTAGCGGCATAAGAAAGCATCCCGGCCGTCTCGCCTTCGGGCGGGGTGAAGTATGCGTCGGCAAGGTCATAGCCGAGGTTTGCATACAGCTCGCGGAACTCCTCCGGCTCGGTCGTGCGCGTCGGGACAAACTGTCCGTTCTGGAACTGCGCCGACTCCTCCCGGCGGATGTCGTGGTTGCCGTTGATGACCAGCACCTGCACGCCCGTTTCCTTTTCAAACTGTTCAAGCCGTGCGGCAAGCTGACGGTGCCCCTCATACTCGCCGTTTTTAGTCAGGTCGCCGGGGATAAACACGTATTTGAGCCCCTGCGTTTTTGCCATTTCGCCATATTCATACAAAGCGTTTTCCAAAATGGCGTCCGCAAGATAGGACGTGGTGGAATTGAGCTTGGACGCCTCAATAAAGGCATTGACATCCGAGCCCATGAGCGACTGTGGGAAATAGTGCAGGTCGTTCATCACGCCGACGGTCAAATTTCCCTCGGCTGCCGCTGTTTGCAGCGGGATGCTCGGCAAAACGCCGATGAGCAGTGCAAGTGATAAGAGCACGGCTGCCGCCCTTGCAAACAGTTTGCGGGTCTTGTTCATCTCTGTATCCCCCGTTTCTAAGAATAGTTGTTGAACACAGAGTTAAGTATAGCACAGGTTTTTGTTAATTTCAATAAAAGTTTTTGCGTTATTCTGATTTATTTATACGGTTTTCAACATTTTCGTGCAACCTGTTGAATTCTTCGCGGTCTACCAGCGATAATATCCTGTCGAGCTTTTTGTGTAAGTCCTTGAGGATGATCTCGCTTTTCAGATTGACCTTATAATCATTCTCGTTCCGGCGGCGGTCTTTTTGCTCCTGCCGCTGCTGGCTCATCATGATCAGCGGTGCCTGCACGGCTGCGACGCACGAAAGCACCAAATTCAGCAGGATAAACGGGTACGGGTCGAACGCACGCGTGCCGAACCAGAGGTTCAGGCCGATCCAGCAAATGAGCACTGCCGTAAAGCTCAAAATAAACGTCCAGCTGCCCGCAAACGCCGCCATTTTGTCCGCCGCGCGCTGGGCGAACGTTTCCTTTTCCTCCCCGTTTTCAGAAATCGTATTTTCCAAAAGCAGGTGGATGATCTCTTCATTGGTCATGTTGTTGTGCGGTGTATTGAGAATATAGTCGAGCAGCTCACGGTCTTGCATGCAAACGCCTCCCGCGTTAGTATTTTGTATAGGCTCGATTTTATGCAAAAAGCGCAAAACGCGGGCCACTTTGAATGTGTCCCGCGTTTTGCCATATACCGTTATTTATTTTGCTTCGTCTGTTTTTTCTGCGCCTTTCTCGTTTTTTGCCAAAGAATTTGTATTCATTGACCCGCGATACACCCACAGACGGCATACGAGGTATTCCGTAACAAGATTGCAGAGCATCGTCGTGATTTCAACAACATAGTCGTTGACGCCGGCGTTTGTCGCCAAATGGCCGAGATAGGTAGACAGCGGTGTAAAAAGGCAATACAATAATAGAATGCGACTTTCAGCATGGCAATCGGCACATTGGTTGCAGATTTGAAGGTATAGCGCCGGTTCACCGTAAAATTGTATAAAACGGAAAGCACCAAAGACGGCAAATAGCACGCCCAATAAGGGAAATCCGTGAACTCCGTCAACAGCGTGAACGTGACGATTTGAATGATCCCCGCGCCGAGCGAAAACGCGACGAATTTTGCGATCTGGATCACAGTCTGCCGCGGCGTAAGCTTTTTGCTGCCTTGCGCGGCGGGTTGACGGTCACTTGCCATACGGTTCTCCCTTTCACTTCATACATATACTGTGCGGTAACGATTTCAAATGCTTCCCGTTATATCGTAAGGCGAAAGCGATCGAACGCTCTGCTGGTAAACGGAAAAGCAGAAAGTCCCGATACTCCTGCGGGAAATATCAGGACACAGTACATTTTACACGCTTTTGGGATACAAGTCAAGATTTTCAATCACGGCACACAGCGCTGCCTATGGAGCTGACGCCCGCAGGTAGGTTTTAAATGATTTTATGTTAAAATATTTGTATCTCACCTGTAAGGAGCGAAACCGGCGGGAATTATCCTGTTTATGATCTGCCGCACGATTGGTGAACGAATTTTGGAGAAAGAATCTTAACGGCAGCTTCCCACTCGTGTCCTTTCTCACATCTCCAAATCACTTTCTTATCCAGGCACCATTTGAAGTAAAGCTTAACCTTGTCACAATACCTTTCTTTTTCCTGTGTCAATTATGAGGTGGTTAAAAATCAATGTCGGTTCAACTACCATTTCAATCAGCTTCAAATCAGGATGACGCTCCAAAATCTTTGAAATTTCCTCTAAAGCAACGTTATCCTGGTCTGATAGTTCCAAAATCACAATTCGTTTGATAGTCCCACCTCCCTTCTAAAACAGCCGCCATCTGTCTGATGGCGGCTGTAAAATGTTAGATATTCTGTTCCTTTTTCTTTCTGCTGTAAAGCGTCATGCCATAGACGCCGGCTCCGGATGCAGCCAGAAGACCAATCCACAGCATCATGTTGCTGCTGCCCCCGGTCTGCGGAATAGTTGTATCGGAAGACTGATCGCCCGTGCCGGTCTGCTCTCCGTCCTGAACCGTACTGGTTGAAAACGGCGTGTTGGAGCCAAGGATAGCATACTGGCTCAGATGGGTAGTCTCAAATACCAGGAAGTCACCTACCACCACTGCATCAAAGCGTTCCAGCGGGTCTCCCAGATATACCGCCTGATAGTATTTGTAGCCCTTCAGGTGGTCGTTCATCGGGATTTTGACCGTCATGGGGTTATCCTTGATTTCCAGAGCTTTACCGTCTTTTCTAACGCTGATCTCGTAAATGGACAGCAGGCCCGGCAGCTCCTCTTTCAGTTCCGGACGGCTTCCCAGCACGCTTTCCTGTGCAATGGTGTCGGCATAAAGCTCTGCACCCTCTGGCACTCCATCGGTCAGGGAGATGGAAACGCCGGTATCGGAATAGGTCAGATCCTTAATTTTTCCTTCATCACCGGGCGTCGGAGTCGGCTCTACCGGGTCTTTAACGGGCACTGCCTTGATTACATCGTTGGTGCAGAAGTAATCGAATGTACCTGTTTTTTCAATAACCTGGCTGTAGCCCTCGGGGATTGCCTTATGATCCTTGGTAAGATTTCTCATACCCTCAACAGGAGCTGCAATTACAGCTTCTTTTTTATCGCCCCAATAATCCACAATCTCCATCTTGTCGGTAAGTCCCTTGTAAACGGAATACCAAGGTGTTCCTACTCCGCCTTCAGGAGGATATTCAATCTTATCCGAACCCCAATAGAAGGTTTCGCCGTCTTTTTGAAGTAAGGTCATGGTCTTTATATTTGAAATTTTTGCGTCAACGGTTTTTCCCTCGGGGTCCTTAGTATAGCCCTCGGGCCATGCTACGCCGGCGGTTTGGCTGACAGCTACCGCGAGATATTCATTTCCACTGGCAAGTCCGTCAACCTTTACAAGCTCAAACACATCAGTTTGACCCTCTGAATACTCATTAGCCTCGAAGAAGTAAATGCCGTAGAGTTTGCCGTCATTGTCCTTTGTGGCAAGCTGCCATGTTCTGTTATCATAACTTTCTTCATAAATAACAGTTGCACCCACTGCATATTCGCCTTCCACACCGGAGTCAGGGGTCATGGTAAGGGCTGCTTCCAGATTGCCTTGGAAGGGAAGGGTTGAGGAGGTAGTAGATACAAAGGCCGCAGAATAAGTGTTTTCACCTGCGCTCTTATACGCTGTCACAGAAGCGTTTGAGCCGACCTTGAGCAGACCCTGTGTTCCCTCAGCCATAAAGCGGATCGCCGCAATCTGAGATGTTTTGTTTTCATTGATGGTCAGGGAGCCGTCTCCGGTAATTTCCAGATTGCCGCCCCAGCCGAAGCCCCATACAACCAGTTCGGCGATATGATTGTCACCCACCAGATGAAGCTTCAAATCGTCGCCCATCTCGTTGGTGGCAAGGGTCATTTCCGGGTGGTTGTAGTTTGTCAGGGTGATGGTGTTGGTAGCCTTGTCATAGACAGCGCCCTCCACCGTGTCAGCCTCGCCGCCGTTGCTATAAAGTACATAGCCATCGGGTTCTTCTACACTGCTATCATACAGCTGCACCCATGCGGCGCTCATGTCCCCGGACGAGGGGCCGTTCGCCGCAAACGCCGGCACAGCCATTCCAACAGCCATACAAAGCGTCAGCAGTCCTGCAAGAAGTTTGCGCTTTAGTTTCATAACTGATTTTTCTCCTTTCAAGATAAAATTCATGTGAATAAACGGTTTGATCATTCTTTTTGGTGTGTCACCCCCCCTTTTTTTCTCGGTGTTCTATGCCATCCGTTCCCCGGTGCGCCGGTTCAGGCAGCCAGGGCGGAACGAATAACCTTCTTTGCCGCAGTTAAAGTTCTTTATGCTTTGGTGAATACCAAAGCATAAAGGAGGGATATCCCTTCTGCGTTTTCAGCTTTCCTGCGTCTCCCATTTGGCGTAGAGATCCATCGGCGCATAGGGCGCTTCCCTGACAGGGCGCTCTTTCAGCTCTTCAAGGATTTTAAGCCCTGTTACCGGGCCGACGGTGCAGGCTTTATCCCTGTACCAGCCGGTGAATACCTTGCCGCTGCTCGTCGGTTTCAGGCAGGTAGCCTCCACATAGAAAAGCTCCTGGTCTGCAAATTCCAGCGACCGCGGCTTCATATACAACAGATCGGTCCCGTCCGCTTCAAAACCCCCGCCGTTGGCATGCAGCCTGACGGCGTACCGGGGATTCCCGTTCTCGTCATTCAGGGCATACACATCTGCCATTTCCGAACGGAACGCCGCCGTGATGAGAACCTTGCGCCGCTTGACTTTCTCCGTCTCCACGGCAGGCTTTACCGCTTTGGATGTGACGGGATCTTCCAAGGCCTTGTAGCCGCCGTTTCCGTCCTTTAACATCCATGCGGCAAAGCTTACGGTGACCGGCTCGGCGCCCTCGCCGCCAGGGAAGTGATAGTCCACACCATCCGGCAGGGGGACAGAAAACTTAAGCCTGAGAAACGGCTTCCTGTTGTAATAGAGCTTGCCCTTCAGGAGCCGCGGGTCATCGTTGTCAATGCTCTTATCCTCCGGATTGATCGTCCCGACCAGTGTTTTCCACATTTTTGTCTCGGGGTCAAGGTAGCGGTAAACCGCCTGGAGCTTGCCGGCCTTTGTATCCACACGGCCCAAATTCACCAGGCCGTCCCTGTAACTGCCGTAGTCCGCGCCGCCGTAGTAAAAGCTCAAGGTAACGGGTCCCTTCCACAGCAGGAACAGCAGAGTCAGCAGGCTCAAAAGCAGAATGGCGGCAATCGCGCCGATGGCAAACGGGAGGTTGCTGTTTCCCTCGTCCGAAGGGACGGGGGCACTGTTGTCCGAAGGGGCGGGGGTATTGTTTTCCGAAGGCCCGCCCGGCTCATCCGCCGGCGTGGAGGTATTGCCCGGCACAAAGCCGGCCGGCTCCCACCTTGCGTACAAATCCATCGGCACATAGGGCGCGACATAGGCGGGTTCTTCCTTCAAATCATCGTTAATGTTCAGATAGGTGACCGGCCCGTCGGTGCAGGCCTCGTCCTTGTACCAGCCGGCGAACACCATATCGCCGTTTGACGGCTTAGGACAGGATGCCTCCACGAAAAAGTCGTTCAGAGCGGAATATTCCAGCGACTGCGGGCACACATACAAATCGTCGCTGCCATCCTCCGCAAAGGTTCCGCCATTGGCTCGCAGGATGACGGCATATTTCGGATGTCCGGTCTCTTCATAGGTCAGCGCGTTTTTGTCTATGACAACCGCCGGAAAAGCCGCCTTGATCACGGCGACTCTTTTTCCTTCCTCGTCCGTCACGATTGCGTTCTGAACATCCTCCGCCGTGACGGAACCATCCAGCTCCTTATCCCCGCCGTTTCCGTCGCTCACCACCCATGCGGCAAACTCGGTGGTCTCGGGCGGGCTGTATTCGCTGCCGGGGTAGTGGTAGCTCGGACCCTTGGGGAGCGCAACGGAGAAGCTGGAGCTGTCCGCAACCTCCACATCATAATACAGCCACGCTGAACCGATGAGGTCATGGCTGCCGGTGATGCTTTTGTCCGCAGGATTGATGTCCCCTCCAATTTCCTCATCCCCGAAGTTTATTGCCGCATAGAACCGGCCGGCGCCGGTATCAATATTGCCGACGTCAATCCAGCCTTCCTTATATCTGCCGTAGTCCGCGCCGCCGTAGTAAAAGCGGATGGTAAGGGGATCTCCGGCCGCAAAGGCCGGGACGGCCATCCCAAACACCATACAGAGCGTCAGCAGCGCCGCAAACAGTTTTTTCATAAGTCGCCTCCGTTTCTTTCCGGTCCAGCCGGGGAAGGGCGGCCAGGACACATAGTCCCGTTTCCGTCCGCCGCTTCCCGCCGGCTTTTCCGTTTGGTTTCAGGCAGACGGGCTATTTCCCGGCCGCCGCCTTTTTCCGCCTGTAAAGCAGCATTCCCAGCACGCCGCCGCAGGAGGCCAGCATCAGGCTGATCCACAGCATCATGTTGCTGCTGTCCCCGGTCTGGGGGCTGCCGGTGTCGCCGGAAGGATCCTGCTGACCCTGCGAATCGGATGAATCGGTCGGATCAGTCGAATCGGTTGGCTCTCCGGTTCCCGCTGCAGGGATGGCTTCAGTCTGCACATATGCACAGACCGTACAGGTGCGTTCCTTGGATCCTGTTTCCGTTTCAGTGGCTTCTTTGGTGACGCTCCACTCGCCATAGGTATGAGCGGCCGTATCCGCCTTTGCTCCACACTCGCAAGCATGCCAGTGATTGTTTTCGTCCGAGCTCCACTCTTCGCTGTA
>CAKMIX010000002.1 GCA_927362715.1 uncultured Clostridia bacterium
GCGCAAATTAAGCGATGCTTTCCACGGTTAACAGAGCGAAGCAAATGCCGGGATGCGCTTGCCCGTTTCCGCGTTCTGTGTTAAAAAACTGAAAATATACCGGTATTCCTGCACGATTTCAGCATTGGAGTCCGGCGCTCGGCTGCTTATCTCCAGGCGACCGTTTCCTGCACGGTGGTCTGCCCGCTGTTGTCCACGGACAGAATTTCAACGCCCTCGGGCGTCAAGGTGAGCATAGACGCGACATAGCTGTTTGTACCGTTTGCATTCCAGCCGCCGTCAATAAGCGTAGGATAGCTGTGCTCCGTTTTAAACTCCGTTGTATGCCAGTGCCCGCTGACCAAAAGGCTGACGCCTAAGCTGTCCAGCTTTTCATGCGCGGCGGCGGAAAGATCTTCTTCTATACAGATCTCTTCGAAATGTGAAAGCGCAATCGTTTTTTCACCGTTTGGATTTTCAAGAGACTGGAGCCACGTTACCATATCTCGGCGGCTTTGCTCATAATCCGTCATCCCGCCGTATTCGGGATGATCATCCGCCTTATCCTCACCGCTGTCGAGTATAATGAAATGATATTGCCCGAACTGCGCCGTATAATACAGACTGTCCATTCCCAAATATTCGGGCAAATTCGAAGCCTCTTTGCCGCGCGTCTCATGGTTGCCGCGGGCAAAAAGAACCGGCTTTTGCCCGCCTGTAAGCGTTGCGCCGAAGTCGAGAATATACGCGGCGACTTCCTCCGGCTGCATGAGCCCTGTGGCGCTGTCGCCCAGCATGATCAGCGCGTCAAAGCTTCCGAGCTGCTGCGCCGTATCCAGTGCAAGCCGGTTTTGCATATGCCAATCCGAAAGCGTGAGCAGCTTTACTTCATCGGAAAATGTACCCCCGAAAGCAATGGATTCACTTTCGATCGTTTTGCCGCTGCGCCCGCCGTAGCTGAGTTCATCCAGAACACGTGTCGCACCGACTTTGTAGGTGTTGTTTGTCAATTCTTCATACGGTACGCAAATGGTGTGGATGCAGCTGCCCCCGTTTTTGCGCCCGCCGGATGCGTCATAGCGGCGGACGGTCTCACCGGAAATCTCATATTCTATATATGCCGTGCCGATATCGTTTGTTGCAAACACCACGCTGTATGCACTGCCCGTGTCGAATACGACCGGCAGTGCGGTAAAACGGAACGGCGTCAGCGGGAAAAACGCAGCATAAACGGCAATCAGAAGACAAACGCAAAGGATACCTGAAAAAATACGCTTCAGGCGGTCTTTATGTATGTATGGAAGAAGCAGCGCCGCGGCTGCCAGCGCCAGCGCGCCGAGCCACATCGGCAGAGACTTTTTACACAGCCTGAGTCCCACAAGCAGGCTTTCCGAGCCGCCGATGAACAGGTTGCCGAACGAAAACCCGAACGCTATAACGGCAAGCACGATGGCAAGTATGCCGCCGAGTACCGCAAGAACACGGTAAGCCTTGCCCTTTGTGCGTTCGGGGGCTTGCAGACGTGTGCTCCAAAGACAGAACAGAAGCGCCGTATCTAAAACGGCGGCTATAAACAGCGCGAAGGAGAAGCCTGAAAATATAACGGTATCTACAAAAACGTTGGTATTGCGGAAGCCGTGCAGCAAAAGCGCTGAGATCGCAGCGAGCAGTGTAAATACGGGCACGGCTGCTTTGCCGAAAAACAGCGCGTTGAAAAACCGCTTCAAATGAAAAACCTCCTTAACAAAAGTGCAAACGCCGCATAATCGGTCAGAGTATGACTGCCGTGCCCGAAACAGTCACCATCATCATGTTGCCGCCCTGCCCGAGCACCTCGTAATCCACATCAATGCCGACTACGGCGTTCGCGCCCATCTGCTCGGCACGCTGCACAAGTTCCTCGATTGCCTGTGCACGCGCGTCGGTCAGCTCGTTTTCATACGAAGCCGAGCGCCCGCCGAAAAAGTTGCGCATCCCGGCTGCAAAATCCTTGACAAAATCCACGCCGGAAATGACCTCGCCGCAGACAAGCCCCAGATAGTTTTGGATCGGATGACCTTCAACGGTCGGTGTAGTGGTCAAAAGCATATAGTTTCCTCCCTTTATTTGGTAGGAATATTGTAGCATAAATACAAAAGCGCTGCAACCGCCGTTTTGACCGCCGCGTTCAGAATGCAGGCGGCGCGCACAGGTCGGACAGCGCGGCATATACGGGCGAAAGCCGGTCCGAAAGCCAATCTGCAAAGCAGGCGCGCGTCCCGGCGGGGCAGAGCGCGTCCTGCCCGCTGCGCCGTATCGAAAAGGCAAGCGTCGCCTGCCTGCCCGCGCAGCCCGAAAGCAGCCGCCCGCCGTGCGCGTCCGCTGTGCGGCGCGCAAAACAAAGCCCGCTGCCCGGCCGGCTTGCGGCGCATGCGAGCGCGTCTGCCGGAACGCTTGCGGGCGCACTGACCGCAAAGCCGGCAAAGTCTTTGTGCGCAAACACGCGCAGCAGGATCGGTGCGCCGCCGGACAGCCGCAGCGCACAGGCAAGCATCTCCAGCGCCGCCCACAAAAGCGCACGCGGCGCGCATACCGTCTGTACCATGCGTGTCGGGCAAAAAACCACGCGCCCTTCGCCGCACAGCAGGTTGCAGCAAAAGGTAAGATCCTCGAAAAAAGCATTCAGTTCCAAACGCACACGCCCAGCCTGTGCGGTGGGGCTTTGTGCGTTGTAAAAGGCACGCAGCGTGCGCATGCCGCGGCGGTACGCGTCCTCCAGCAGCCTTGGCGGCGCACCGCTGCCTGCCTGATACAGCAGCTCGTCGAAATACCCCTGCAAACGGTCGCGCAGCGCGTCTGTGGCGCTGCCGCTTTGCAGGATGCGTTCCATATCCTCGATCTCCTCCAAAAGCGTGTTCTGCATATTTTCCCCTTCTCGGCCGAATTTTTCCATGCGCGGCGGGTATACTGAAAACGACCGCCGCCGCGCAGTTATGGGAATAGCATACCCTTTTTCGCCGGTGATACGAATATTTTAGGCAGTACGACAAAGTTTTCACAAAGCACGGGGAAATTTGGAAAACTTCTTGCAAATTTCCGGCATTCGGTATAAAATGTTAAACGCAAAAGTAAAAATACTTTTTTGGAGGTAATTCCTATGTCCGTAAAAGTTGCAATCAACGGCTTCGGCCGTATCGGCCGTCTGGCGTTCCGTCAGATGTTCGGCGCAGAAGGCTATGAGGTCGTCGCGATCAACGATCTGACCAAGCCCTCGATGCTCGCGCACCTGCTCAAGTACGATACCGCACAGGGCGGCTACTGCGGCAAGATCGGCGAAAATCTGCACACGATCTCCGCGGATGACGAAGCCGGCACCATCACCGTGGACGGCAAGACCCTGAAGATCTATGCGATGGCGAACGCTGCGGAGCTTCCGTGGGGCGAGATCGGCGTGGACGTCGTGCTCGAGTGCACGGGCTTCTACTGCTCGAAGGCGAAGAGCCAGGCGCACATCGACGCCGGTGCAAAGAAAGTCGTTATTTCCGCGCCTGCGGGCAACGACCTGAAGACCATCGTTTACAGCGTCAACGAAAAGACCCTGACTGCGGAGGACACCATCATTTCCGCCGCTTCCTGCACGACCAACTGCCTGGCGCCCATGGCGAAAGCGCTCAATGACTATGCGCCTATCCAGAGCGGTATCATGAGCACCATCCATGCTTACACCGGCGATCAGATGATCCTCGACGGCCCGCACAGAAAGGGCGACCTTCGCCGCGCACGTGCCGGCGCTGCCAACATCGTTCCGAACTCCACCGGTGCTGCAAAAGCCATCGGTCTGGTTATCCCGGAACTCAACGGCAAGCTCATCGGTTCCGCACAGCGCGTGCCCGTTCCGACCGGCTCGACCACGATCCTGACCGCAGTTGTCAAGGGCGCGGACGTCACGGTTGAGGGCATCAATGCTGCGATGAAGGCGGCTGCGAGCGAGAGCTTCGGCTACAACGAGGACCCGATCGTCTCCTCCGACGTCATCGGCATGCGTTACGGCTCGCTGTTTGATGCGACCCAGACCATGGTCTCGAAGATTGCCGACGATCTGTATGAAGTGCAGGTCGTTTCCTGGTACGACAACGAGAACTCCTACACCAGCCAGATGGTTCGCACCATCAAGTATTTCGCGGAGCTTGCGTAAGCAAACCGAATACGACCTCTTGCGGGGACGCATTTTGCGTCCCCGTTTTTGCGTGTCAAAAAGCCGATTTTGTTTTCTCAACAAAGGAAGAAAGACTCACGCGGATGACCGGCTATCTAATAGGAAACGTTAAAAGATTCTGCCGTAGGAGCGGGTGATTCCCCCTGTTAGGAGAAATGTGTGTGCAACGGACAAATGGATACCGCGTTCAGTGCATTTCTATGCCCGCCCGCGAACAGAGTTCAGAATTTAGAAGGCATAGGTCAGATGTGCGGTGGCGCGGCTTTCCGCAAAACGGAAAACAGCACACATCTGTAGGGGCGGGTCTCTGCGCCCGCCCGAGGACAGTTCGACGAGACAACGGTTTAGGTCTTTCAAGAAAACCATATGTCTGTTTTTCGCCACAACAAACTGCAAAATCTTAGTTTCATACGGGCGGGCGCAGAGACCCGCCCCTACAAACGAAAGCAGAACTTTCGGTGCTGTGTTTTTGTTTCGTTTTGTGCTGTGCTGACCTTTTCTATATTGTCAGAGAGGGGAACAAGCAGCTTTGGTAGTTTGTGTGTCCCCTCTTTTTTATTGCGAAGCGGTGCGGGATTTGGTATACTGAGCTTAAACGAAAGCGAAAGGAATGGCGCGTATGACGCGGGAACGGTATATGCGGCTGGCAGAGCCCTTTCAAAAGCATCAGGCGCTTTTGCGCGCGCTGCGCATGACGGATAAGGTGCTGACGGCGCTCGTATATCTTGCATACCCCGTGCTGCTTTGCGTGCTTTTCTTTACGCGGGACACGCGCTTTTGGCGGTGCGTGCTCGTGCCGGGCGTGTCGTTCGCGGTGGTGAGCGTCCTGCGCCGCGTGATCAATGCCAAACGCCCGTATGAGGTGCTGGAATTTTCACCGCTGCTTCAAAAGGATAAGCAAGGCGAATCCTTTCCGAGCCGTCACGTGTTTTCGGTGTTTGTCATTGCGTTTGCCTTCTATTATACGTTCGTGCCCGTCGGGATCGTGCTGACCGTGCTCGGCGTGCTGCTCGCCGTCGTCCGTGTGGTTGGTGGGGTGCATTTCCCGCGTGACGTGCTCTGCGGCGCGGCGATCGGGATGCTTTGCGGCGCGGTCGGCTTTTTCCTGCTGTAAGCGGCGGGGAAAACATATCAAAGGTGTCCCGCTTGTCCGAAAGCCTTGCGCGCCTTGACACACGTAAGTCATGTGTGTTAGGATATAGAAGAAAGCATGGGATAAGAAAGGGGTATGAGAGATGCTTGAGAAGAAAAAACTGGTTTTGGCGATCCTCAAGTCTATGGTAGGGCTTGCGGTGCTGCTTGCGGGCGTCGTGTGCGGCGCGATGCAGTTCATTTACGGTGCGATCCCGCTGGCGGTCATCGGGCTTGCGGTGTGCCTGTTTTCGTATTTGAACCTGCGCATCGAAGTGGAGCACGAGGAAGAAAACGTGCAGAACGACGCGGAACAATAAACCGTATTGCGGCAGCCGTGAAAAAATGACCCGCCCCGCACATCCAAAGATGTGCGGGGCGGGTTTTCGTTCATGGGAAAGCCGGCCGGGCTTTATGCAGCCGCCCAGCCTGTATTTGCGCTCTCGAATTGATGCATCTGCTCGGCAATGGCATACGCCTGCTCCTGCAGCCCTAGGGCCATACAGCAGTCGTAGTATTCCTCAAGATTCAGATACATTTCCTCATATGAGGTGGAAGCGGCAATCAGCGCGTCAAAGCCGCGCACGATCACCTGCGCCTGTTCCTCGGTCGGCACAAAATAGTCGTTTTCAATATAATAGACGAATGTGCTTGAGGTCATGTAATAATACTCGGTTACAGGGTCATATTCCAGCATCTTTTCCGTAAAGATGCGCACGTAGTTGTCGTAATCCCCGTTTTGTAGCATCAGCACGAAGTAGTCTGCCATGAATGTATTATAGCAGGCAAAAGCGTTTTCGTAGATGTCCGCGCAGCTTGTGGAAGGGAAGGTATTATAAAAGAGGTCGGGATCGCGCGTGACCTCTGCAAAACACGATTGCAAGCCCGCCGTATCGCCGATGCTCATCAAAAACGTATCATAAAGGTCGCAGACCCCCATCAGTGTGGCAAAATCCCCGGACTCGGCATACGCCGCAAGCTGGGTTTGGGGCGAGAGTGCCTTGCGTGCGAACAGAAAACCACCGACGCCGAACAGGAGGCCGAGCACGACAAGGACGGAAACTACAATGGCGACGATCTTGCCGGCGGAAAGCTTTTTCTTTTGCGGCTGTGCCGCCATATACGGATACGGCTGCTGCGCAGTGCCATACGGGATATACGGCTGCTGTGCGGGATTCGGCTGCACGCCGTAGGGAACTTGCCCCGCCGCACCATAGGGCTGCTGCGTGGGATTGGGCTGTGCACCGTAGGGGGCTTGCCCTGCCGCGCCGTAGGGCTGCTGCGTGGGATTGGGCTGTGCACCGTAGGGGGCTTGCCCTGCCGCACCGTAAGGCGTCTGCTGTGCAGGATTGGGCTGTGCACCGTAGGGAATTTGCCCCGCCGCGCCATAAGGCGCTTGCTGTGCGGGAGCCGGCTGTGCGCTGTCAGACGGCTGCTGCGCAGGGTATGCTTGTTCCGCAGACGCATTTGCCGCCGGGCTGGGCTGCGTATCGTCCGTTGCGGGAGTGTTCGGTAATTTATTGGGTTGATCCATGGTATCCTCCTTGCCTTGCGGCAGAACTTTCTCTATCCTCATAGTACAGGAAAGCACGGCGCGCGTCAAGCGAATAAATTTTACAAATATTTACAAACCATCTGTACGAACACAAGCGATATCAAAAATTCGGCAGTTGACTTTTTGGGTGATCCGGTTTATACTGCATATAAAGTCTTATGACAAGAAACAGGGGGGCTGGCGCCAAGCCGGCTGAGATAAAGGATAGCGCTCCTTTGACCCTACGACCTGATGCGGGTAATGCCGCCGTAGGAAGCTTTTTGTTTTGCGTGAAAACATCGAAAGCCTTACGACAGCTTGCCGTAAGGCTTATCTTTTTGCAAACGGAGGAAAAAACAATGAAAGCAAGCGTAGCTATCCAGGTCCTGCCCGGCGTGCAGGACACGAAAGAAGTCGTGCGTATCGTAGATGAGGTCATCGACTATATCGCGTCCACGGGACTTCACTATTCTGTCGGCCCCTTTGAGACGACCATCGAGGGCGAGGATTACGATCAGCTCATGGAGATCGTCCGCGAGTGCCAGCACGTAGCCGTGCGCGCAGGTGCGCCGTCGGTTTCCGCCTATGTCAAAATTTCGTACAAGCCCGAGGGCGGGGTGCTGACCATTGACGAAAAAGTTACAAAACATCACAAATAAGCTTTCACCCATCGCGGCGCTGCTTGTGGTCGTGGCGCTTTGGGCGGCGGCGACGGGCTTTTCGTGGGTACCGTCATTCATGCTGCCGTCTCCGCGCGCGGTGGTGGACGCATTCGTTTCGGATTTCCCGCTGCTCTTGCAGCATGCGGGCGTGACGCTGTGCGAAGCGTTCGCGGGGCTCTCTATCGGGGTGCTGCTCGCCTTTGTGCTGGCGGCGTTGATGAACCGCTTTGCGTTTCTTTACAAGGCGCTTTACCCGGTGCTGGTCATCACGCAGACCATCCCGACCATCGCCATCGCGCCGCTTTTGGTGCTGTGGATGGGCTTCGGTATGGCGCCGAAGATCACGCTGGTCGTCATCACGACCTTTTTCCCGATCGCCGTGAGCTTGCTGGACGGTTTCCGCAGTGCCGACGCGGATGCGGTCAATCTGCTGCGCAGTATGGGCGCGGGCAGACTTAAGATCTTCCGCCATGTGCTGATGCCTTCGGCGCTCGGCTCATTTTTTGCGGGCTTAAAGGTCTCCGCCTCTTACGCGGTGGTGGGCGCCGTCATATCGGAATGGCTCGGCGGCTTTGAGGGCTTGGGCGTATATATGACGCGCGTGCAAAAAGCATATGCGTTTGACAAGATGTTTTCCGTGATTTTGTTCATCACGCTCATCAGCCTTTTGCTGATGTGGGGCGTGACGCTGCTGCGGTATCTTGTGATGCCGTGGGAACGAAAGGAGAAAGAGCGTAAATGAAATCGACTTTAAAAAAACTCGGCGCACTGCTTTTGTGTGCAGCGATGCTGTTTTCAATGGCGGCGTGCGCAGGGGATCAGACGAACAGCGGCCAGTCGAGCGGGGACCTGACGGAGATCACCCTGTCGCTCGACTGGACGCCGAATACCAACCATACCGGCATTTATGTGGCGCTTGCCAAGGGCTATTTTGAAGAAGCGGGACTTTCCGTGACCGTGGTGCAGCCGCCGGAAACGGGCGCGGCGGCCATGTGCGCAGCGGGGCAGGCGCAGTTTGCCGTAGAAGCGCAGGATACGCTTGCCGCAGCGTTTGTGACCGACGAGCCTTTAGGTGTTACGGCGGTTGCCGCGCTTTTGCAGCATAATACCTCCGGTATCATCTCGCGCGCGGGCGAGGGGATGGACAGACCGAAAGGCCTGGAGAACCACACCTATTCCACCTGGGATTCGCCTATCGAGCTTGCCACGCTGCGCGCGGTCGTTGAGCGCGACGGCGGGGACTTTGACAAGGTGAATCTGATTCCGAACACCATTACCGATGAAGCGGGCGCCCTGCGCGAGCATTTGACGGACGCGATCTGGGTGTTTTACGGCTGGGGCTGCATCGCGGCCGAGCTTTCGGGTTTGGATTTTGACTATTTCAATTTCAGAGATATAGACCCCGTGTTCGACTACTACACGCCGGTTCTCATTGCAAACAATACGTTTTTGGAAGAGCATCCCGACGAGACGCGGGCATTCCTCGATGCTTTGCGCAGGGGCTATGAATATGCCATTGAAAATCCCGAAGAGGCGGCACAGATCCTTGTGGACGGTGACACCACCGGGTCGCTTCGCGATTCGCTGGAGCTTGTGACCGCAAGCCAGAAGTGGATCTCCGAGCAGTATAAGGCGGAGGTCGAACAGTGGGGCTACATCGATCCCGCGCGCTGGGATGCATTTTATGCTTGGCTTTGGGACAACGGGCTTATCGAAAAAGAGCTGCCCGCAGGAACGGGGTATACGAATGCCTATCTCTCCTGACGCGGTGCTGCGCGCCGAGCACATTTCTAAAAGCTTCGGCGACCACAAGGTGCTCGATGATGTAAGCATTTCCCTGCAAAAAGGGGAGCTTGTCTGTTTGCTCGGCATCAGCGGCGCGGGCAAGACGACGCTGTTCAATATTTTGTCGGGGCTTATGCAGCCCGACAGCGGGCATGTGTTTGTAAACGGTGCGGAAACGACCGGGCAGCCCGGCAAGATTAGCTACATGCTGCAAAAGGATTTGCTTTTGCCGTTTCGCACGGTGCTCGACAATGTTGCGCTGCCCTTGATGCTGCGCGGCGTGCCGAAAAAAGAGGCGCGCGAACAGGCAGCGTCACACTTTGCGCGGTTCGGGCTTGCGGGAACGGAAAAGAAATATCCCGACAAGCTTTCGGGCGGCATGCGCCAGCGCGCGGCGCTTTTGCGCACCTACCTTGCGTCCGACGGCATCGCGCTTCTCGACGAGCCGTTCAGCGCGCTCGACACCATCACCAAGGGCGCCATTCATGAATGGTACCTTGACATCATGCGCGACATCGAGCTGACGACTTTGTTCATCACGCACGATGTGGACGAGGCGGTCAAGCTGTCCGACCGTGTGTGCATTTTGGGCGGCAGCCCGGGGACGATCTTTGCGGAAATTCCCATTGAAGAGCCCCGCCCGCGCGCGCATGATTTCATGCTCGGCGAAGCCTTCCTCGGCTACAAGCGGCAAATTTTTGAAGCGCTGCAGCTGTAAAAACAAAACCTTATTACGACCGGGCGCCCGTTTTGAAAGAAACGGGCGCCCGGTCGGGATTTTATCGAAAAAAGGGGATGCCGTATGCGCGGCATCCCCTTGTGCTTTTGCCGGCGCGTTGATCGTCAGCTTACCGCGTCCGAGACCGCGTCGCCCGCGCCCGTAACGAGATCTTCCGCAACGTCGCCCGCACCGGACACAAGATCGCCGGCCGCATCACCTGCGTCGGAGACCGCATCGCCCACGGCGTCGCCCGCGTCTTGTGCCGCGTCGCCCACGGCGTCGCCTGCATCGGAGACCGCGTCGCCCGCGTGGGTCATCATGTCTTGTGCATCCGTCATCAAATCCGTACCCGCATTGTCGTCATTGCCGCCGCATGCCGCTAAAAACACACAGAGCACAACGGCGACCGCCGCCAGGATCCAAATGGTTTTTTTCATAGTCAGTCCCTCTTTTTTACGTTTTCGGACGTCTCTATTTTTTGCCGAAAAATCTGATTTATTCATTTTGTCAAAACGCCGTCGTCGGCATATAAAAGCAGCAGGATCTCTTCCTCATAGCCCGTTTGCGTGCTGATATAGACTAAGAATTCCTCGTCGCTTTCGTTTTTGCAGTGGAATTCATAGGTGAGCACTTCCCCGCCGCTGTCGGTCGGGATCACGGCAAGGCGCGTGTCTGTGACTGTCAAAAGGGGACTGACATTCGCCTCTGCCGCTTCGCGCGTCACAGCGGGCGCGGTATAGGTGCGCGCCTTGTGGTTCATCACATAACCGCGGCAGTCCGCCGAAAGCACCGTGCCGTCCGCGAGGCTCACACTGACCTTGATAAGGTCCGGGTAGCAGATATAGCCGTTTTCCGTGTAGGCGTAGTTGATGGTGCAAATGCCGTCGGAGACGGTGTAATAGCTTTCCTGCATGTCGGTAAACCCGCAGTGCGTCAGAAAGTCGGCGGCGTAAGTGCGCGCATCCTCATATTGAAGCGTTGCCTCGCCCACAAAGCTGCCTGAAAGCAGATACAGCAAATACCCGCCGCGCTTTGTAACGGCAACGGTCGCGTCCTCCGTCCCGAACACGTAAGCGGCGGAATTGTCCTCCTCCGTGCCGACAAAGGTCAGCGCATCTTTGTTGAGCCCCAGGATCTCCGCCGCACGCTCGTGCGCCTGCTCCTGCGTGAGCTCCTCGGCTGAGTTTAGCAGCTCGGATTCCATCTGATTGATATGATCTGAGAACGGGCCGTCATAGATGAGCGACGGATATTCCGTCAGCGCCTGCTCGGTATCCTCCATGTCGCCGGAAAGCGTGCCGATCTGTTCGGTATCCGCAGCAAGCGTGTTTTCTGCGGCGGTAAAGTCCAAAAACCCTTCGTAAAGCTGTGTGCGCATATCGGAGATCTGGGTGCTTAAGGTCTCTGCGAAATCCAAAAGCGCAAACATCTGTTGGCGTTCGTCATCGGTGATCTGCTCGCCCGCCTCCACCTTGCGGCTTAAAGACATGACAAAATCACCGACCTGTGACAGGAATTTATACGTGTTGTCAAGCCGTGTGTCCGAAAGCGGCAGAACCGCAAGGCTGCTTTTTGCCGATGTCGCCTCGCGCCAAAGCTCGGTCGCCATGGTGCCGAGCATCGGCGCGGTGTTGGCATACACGCCCTTTTGCAGATTCGTCTGCATGCTGCTTAAGGAATCGTCCAATTCTGCGAGCGCCCGTTCGCCCGAAGCGCGCAGCTGCCGCTCATACCGGTTTGCGCGAACCGTACCGGCTATGGCAAAGACGGACAGCGCAAGCACGACCGCCGCCGCAAAAGAAAAGAGCCGGATCCGGCTTCGTTTGGACTTTGGTTTCCCCATATCGTTCACCTCGTGGATAGATTTTGCAGTCACGCCGAAAATATACGAAAAAAACCGCAGAAATCACGGTTTTTGTTTGCCAAAAGGGCGTTCCTCGTGTATAATATAAAATCGGAATCATAGGGTTCCGCAAAACGCCGCAGAAAGGAGCCGCCGCATGGAATGTTATCTGGACAACAGCGCGACCACAAAGCCCTGCCAAGAGGCGGTGGCTGCCGCCGTGGACGCCATGACCGAGCATTTCGGCAATCCGTCATCTTTGCATCAAAACGGTATGGCGGCACAGCAGCTGCTCGAACGCGCGCGAAAAACGATCGCGGACAGCCTTCGCGCCGAAAGCGGCGAGATCGTCTTTACCCCGAGCGGTACGGCGGCGAACAACACGGCGATCTTCGGCGCTGTGGCCCGATACCGCAGCGGGAAGATCGTGACTTCCGCCATGGAGCATCCGAGCGTCGAGCAGTGTATGTCCGCGCTTGAAACGCGGGGGTTTACGGTCGTGCGATTGCACCCGGATAAAAACGGGCATATCACCGCCGGGCAGATCGCCGAAGCGGTAGACGAGCAAACCGTGCTTGTAAGCCTTATGGCGATCAACAACGAGGTGGGCAGCGTTTTGCCGTTTTCAGAGCTTGGACGCATCGTCCGCGCCAAGAGATCACCTGCACTGGTGCATGTGGACGCGGTGCAGGGCTTTTTGAAGCTGCCTATCGTGCCGAAAAAATGCGGCATCGATTTGTTGAGCGTCAGCGCGCACAAGGTACACGGACTTAAGGGTGCAGGGGCATTGTATGTGCGCAAGGGCGTGCGTATCAAGCCTTACTTACTCGGCGGCGGGCAGGAAAACGGGCTTTGCTCGGGCACGCAGCCCATGCCTGCCATTGCGGCGTTTGCGGCGGCGGTGCGCGCTTACGGCGACAGCACGGCGCACCTTGCCTATGTGCGCGCGCTGCGCGATAGGCTTACACAACATTTGTCAGCGCTTTCGGGCGTGCAGATCAATTCCCCGGCCGATGCGCTGCCGTATATTCTCAACATCTCGCTGCGCGGTGTGCCTGCGCAGGTCGGTGTCAACGCGCTGTCCGAACGGCAGGTCTGCATTTCGGCGGGCTCTGCGTGCTCGCGCGGGCATCGCAGTGCGGTGCTCACGGCGATGGGGCTTTCCCCGGAGCGCATAGACACGGCGCTGCGCATCAGCCTCTCGCGCGAGACGACCGAAGCCGAGATCGACGCGTGCGCGGCGGCTGTGGAGGACGTCCTCAAAACAATCGGCAAAAAAGGAACATAAGATTATGCAGGAAATCATACTCATCAAAAACGGAGAGCTCGCGCTCAAGGGGCTTAACCGGGCGACGTTTGAAAGCGTTTTGGTAAAAAATATCAAACGGCGCCTCCGAGATTTGGGACATTTCGTCATAAACCGTTCACAATCTACGATTACAATAGAACCGACGGGATCGGATTTCGATACGGATGAGGCGGTGGAACGTCTGCGCCGCGTGTTCGGCATTGCTGCATTCCAGCGTGCCGCTGCGGTGGAAAAGCGCATGGACGCGATTTTGGAAACGGCAAGCACCTATCTCCGGGAAGATCTGGCGGGCATTTCCGCGTTCAAGGTGGAGTCCAAGCGTTCGGACAAAACGTTCCCTCTGACTTCGCCGCAGATCAGCGCGGAAGTCGGCGGCAAGCTGCTGGAAGCCTTCCCACATCTGCATGTGGATGTGCATCATCCCGAAAAGATCGTCACGGTCGAGGTGCGTGAGCACGCGGCGTATATCCACTGCGACCAGCTGAAGGGCGCGGGCGGCATGCCCGTCGGCACGGGCGGCAAGGCAATGCTGCTCATTTCCGGCGGCATCGACAGCCCTGTTGCGGGCTGGATGATGTCCAAGCGCGGCATCGTGCTTGATGCGGTGCATTTTGCATCTCCCCCGTACACTTCGCCGCAGTCGGAAATGAAGGTGCACGATCTGCTCGAGCAGGTCGCACGCTATTCCGGGGACATCGGGCTTTACACCGTGCCGTTTACCGAAATTCAGGAGCAGATCCGCGACAACTGCCCGGAAGCGCTGTTCACGCTGGTGATGCGGCGGTTCATGATGCGCATTGCCGAGCGTATAGCGCGCCGCGAAAAATGTGATGCGCTCATCACGGGCGAAAGCGTGGGACAGGTCGCAAGCCAGACCATGCTCGCCTTAGGCTGCACGGACGCCGCGGCAACACTGCCCGTGTTCCGTCCGCTCATCGGGATGGACAAAGACGAGATCATCGTCCGCGCGCGGCAGATCGAGACGTTTGACATCTCCATCCGCCCGTATGAGGATTGCTGCACGGTCTTTACCCCGCGCCACCCGCGCACGCGCCCGTCGCTCTCGCTTGTGGAAGCAGCGGAGCAGAAGCTCAATGTGGAAGCGCTCGTTTCCCGCGCAGCGCAGAACGCGAAATTTGAGATCATAAGGAACGGTCGATAACATGACGCTTGCTCAACAGGCGGTAAAACAATTAAAAGCCCGGCATAAAACGCTTGTCACGGCGGAATCGTGCACGGGCGGATGGATCGCCAAGCGCATCACCGATATTGCCGGCGCATCCGAGGTGTTCGAATGCGGCATCGTTTGCTATTCCAACCGCATCAAAACGGAATTGCTCGGCGTGCGTAAGGAAACACTTGCCGAATTCGGCGCGGTCAGCGAGCAGACCGCGCGGGAAATGGCGCTCGGTGCGCTGGATGTGTCAAAAGCGGATGTGGCGGTCGCGGTCACAGGGATCGCCGGCCCCGATTCCGACAACACGGGCAAGCCCGTGGGGCTTGTGTATATCGCCGTTGCGGACCGCACGCGCGTGGAAGTGCACGAGTACCGCAACCACTTTGCGGACAACGTCCGCGACAATAACCGCCGCGCTTCGGCGGACAATGCGCTTGCAGCTTTGGGGAGGTTCTTAGACGCATGAGCACACAAAACGAGCAGGCCCCGCGCCCGAGAAAGCGAAAAAAACAGTCCCGCTTCAGCAAAACGGCCAACCGCGTCATCACGATCGTCGCGGTTCTGGTCCTGCTTGTGTCGGGGGCGGTGTGCGTCAAGTATTTTGTCGAGCTTTACCAGAACAAAAATCAGACCGAGGAGCTTGCCGCGCTCGTGACGGAGTCCGAAGAAAACTATCCGGACGAACCGGCTTTCGTGCAGCCGAAATACCGGGAGCTTTACAACCAGAACAACGATTTCGTCGGCTGGATCACGGTGCCGAATACCGCGATCAACCATCCCGTGATGCAGAGCGACGACAACGAGTATTACCTGCGGCGGGACTTCTATAAAAACTATCTGCGCCGCGGCACGGTGTTCATGGATTACCGCAACGACCCGGAAAACCTGAATGTGAACACCATTTTGTACGGGCACAACTATCTGGATTCCACGATGTTTTCCGATCTGGAGAAATATAAGGACATCGAGTTTTATAAGACTGCGCCCGTGATTGAATTCAACACGATCTACGCCGATCACAAATGGAAGGTGTTCGCCGTGTTCCTGACGACGGCGTCTCCGGAGCTTGACAACAACTATGTATTCAATTACATTTACCCGTTCATGACGGAGTCGAGCTTTGAAGAGTTTATCGACGAGGTCGCCAAGCGCAGCCTGTATGACACCGGCGTGGAGGTGCTGCCGACGGATAAGATCCTGACGCTTTCCACCTGCACGCGGGATATGGACATCACAAGCAAGCAGGAAAATGCGCGCTGTGTCGTGATGGCGCGGCTCGTGCGCGAGGGCGAGGACGAATCGGTGGATACGTCTCAGGCAACGGTAAATCCGAATCCGAAATATCCGCAGCTTTGGTATGACAAATACGGGATCGAAAACCCGTATAAGGACGATGAAAAATGGTACCCGAGAGGTGAGGGTTGATGCCGAAAAACGAAAAAGAACATGCGGAGGATATGCTTTCCTTCGACGAGCTCAAAGATAAAGTGCAGCCGGATACGGACGAGACCGACCCTGAGGTTGCCGCGCTGCTTGATTCCCTGCGGGATATAGAACCGCCGCCCGAACCGGCACAGACGCCCGCCGAAGAGGAATCCCCCGCCGAGGCAGCGCCCGAAACGCCGAGTGAAGCGGAGAATTACAAAAGCATTTATAACGACGTGCTGCGTTCGGTGATGCAAAACGAACAGGAAAGCGAAAAGACCACCCGCAAAGCCAAGTTTTTATCGGATGAGAGCCAATTTGTCGATGTGACCGACCGGTATGAGGGGTTCGCCGATCTGCAAAAGCAGCCCGAAGCCGATCCCCCCGCTGCCGCAGCACCGGCGGAAGCGACACGGGAAACCGAAGCAAAAGCGCAAACCGAAACGGAAGAAGCGCCCGCCGAGGAAAAGCAGTACCGGACTTTTAATGAGATTTTCAAAAGCGGGCTGCGCAAAATTTTCCCGAATAAGCGCGACACCGTCGGCGAAGGGATCCGCAAGGTGATCGTCGATCTGTCTGTGCTCGCGCTCGTTGCCTGCGGCGTCTATTTCGGCGTTTACGCCTATCAAAGCCATGCTGCAAAAGCGCAGCAGGCAGAGATCACCGGGCAGATCATTGCGGAGGATACCGTTGACAGCGAGAGCGATGTGTGGGCGGAATTCTTCGCGCAGTATCCCAATATCCAGCTTCCCGAGGGCATGATGGCAAAATACGCCTATCTGTATGCGATCAATCAGGATCTGGTCGGCTGGATCCGGATCCCGAATTCCATCGTCGATGTGCAGGTGGTGCAAAGCGAGGAAAACGGCGAATACCTGAAAAAAGATTTTTACGGCAATTACAGCCGCTACGGCTGCCCGTATATGGACTACCGCAACGATCCGAAATACCTCGGGCAGAACACCATTATTTACGGGCATCATATGAGCGACGGGCTGGTGTTCGCCGATCTCACCAAGTACAAGACCATAGAAGGCTTTCAGGAGTCTCCGGTCATTCAGTTCGATACGCTGTACCGCAGCTACACCTTTAAGGTGTATGCCGTGCTCATCACAAACAGCCAGGCGGACGATGATAACGGGTATATCTTCAACTACACCGTGACGGACTTCGGCTCCGATGAAAAATTTATGGAATATATTGCGGCAGTGGATGAGCGCAAGCTGTATACGACCGGCGTGGACATTCAGCCCGGCGACAAGCTTTTGACACTGCAAACGTGCACCTATGAATTCTCCGACGCACGCTTGGTCGTCATCGGCAGGATGGTGCGCGACGGCGAGAGCACGTCGGTGGACACGAGTCTGGCCGTGGAAAATGCTTCGCCGCGCTACCCGCAGGCGTGGTATGACAAGCAGGGGATCACGAACCCCTATGCGGACGCTGAAAAATGGATGCCGTAATCCGAGAGTAAGGGATGGATGAGAGAACATGGATATGAAACTGCTCGCATTGACGGCGGGGGAGGAGCACGCACATCTGCTGGTGCGCATCTCCGGCACGCTCAGCGGGTTTAGCGATACGGATACGGCGTTTGCAACGTATCCGACGCTCAAAACGCTGCTGCCCGCATTTGCCGAGGCGCTGAAAAAACAGGGTGTGATCGTGCTCGCCGTGGACGGCGCGAAGTACAATGCGATCCGCACTAAACTGTGCGCGGCGCTGTCGCTGGCGACGGTCGAAGATCGGGCGCTTTATGAACGCTTGTCCGAAAATACGGCGCTGCCGCCCGAGGAGATCGAACAGATCGCCCGCGTGCCGAAAAACGCCGCGCTGTTCCCGAATTCGGACGGTCTTTATACGGGCCTTGCGGTGGAAAAGGGCAAACAGACCATCGTGTTTTTGCCGCTGGAAGAAGAAAGCCTTACGCATGTGCTCAAAAACGGGCTGGTGCCGTATCTGATGCGCAAATCGGTCAAGGCGGAGAGCGCAGCGCCCGAAAAGCATGAGATGCCTGCACTCGAAGTGTCTGCCGCCGCCGGTGAAGTGGTACGGCGTACGGTGAATCTGCTGCGTGAAAACAATGCTACGGTCGCCGTAAGCAGCACCCCGAGCGCGCAGATCATCCGTTCACTCGGCGCAAACACGCCGGACTTTGAAACGTTCTTCCTGTTTACACCCCATGTCGAGGACAAGGGCGATTACAGCATGACCGACTACGCCGCGCTGCTGGCAAAATCCGCCAAGGAGCTTTCGGGTGCAACGTTCGGTGCGTGCATTTCCGATGTGTGTGACGCCGAGGGCGGCACGTATGTCTGCGTCACGGTGGCGGATGACAAGACCGCCGTGGTGCGCAAGCTCTACAAGGAGGACGACGAGACCGAAAACAGCTTCCTGCACGACGCCGCCGAGGAGCTCGTGGAGCTGATCGGCGAAAAAGCGGCGGGCAAGGGTATGGTCGGCATTGAGGTCGCGGACGCCGGAAATGAGAAAAGCGGCGGCGGCTTCCTTTCAAGGCCTGCCGGCAAGGTGACGATGTCTGTTATTGCGCTGGTGCTTGCGGCAGCGGTCACGGTGGGTTGTATCTTCTTTGTGCGCGAACGCCGCGCGCGCGAAGCGCAAAATACCACGCAGCCGCCTATCGTGACGGAACAGCCCGACACGACCATTGCGCCGGTCGTGACGGACACGGTGACGATCTCGGAGTTTATTTATAATGAAATGCTGAACGGCGTGCAGGAAACACCAGCCGAAACGACCACCGCCAATTCAGACGGCGTCGCGATCGACACGACCGGCGGCAGCACCGCCACGGGCGACGAGATCCCGACGGAAATGATCGTCAACGGCAGGACGCTCGACGCCAAAGAGGCAGTCGCCCGCATGATCGAGGCGGAAATGGACAGCACCTACAATACCGAAGCGCTCAAGGCGCAGACGGTGGCGATATACACCTATCTCAAATACCGCAATACGAATTGGAAGATCACGGGCGTTACGCTTGCCGACGACTACAGCGAAGAAGTCTACAATGCGGTACGCGCGGTGTTCGGGGAATATCTGAGCTTCAACGGCGCGCCGGCGTTTACGCCGTTCTTCCGTCTTTCGGCAGGCAGGACCGCCGCCTGTGAGACGGTGTTCGGTACGAGCTATGCGTATCTGCGCGCGGCGGACAGCATTTCCGACCGCACGGAGGACGGGTACTTAACACAGCTCATCATCCCCGCAGACGAGATCCGGGAGCTCGTAGAAGCCTATGACGCGAGCATCACGCTCGGCGAGGAAACCGCCGACTGGCTGGAGGTAACGGAGCACGACGGCGCGGTGGATACGGGCACGGGCTACGTGCACACCATCCGTGTCGGCGACCGCGAGATTTCGGGCAGGGAGTTTGTAGACGTGGTCATGGCGGGGAAAAACCTGCCGTCCGTGTGCTTCTCGGTGATGTACCAGAGCGAAACCAATGAGTTTCTGTTCGAGGTCTATGGCATCGGCTACGGCGTCGGCATGAGCCAGCGCGGCGCGGACCGCATGGCGGCAACGGGCGCGGAATACACGGAAATATTGTCCCGCTATTACAGCGGTACACAGCTTACGGTTTAAACATAATTTTTTTCGGGAGGAATGAACTATGGCAATTCTGGTAACAGGCGGCACGGGCTTTATCGGCTCGCACACCTGCATCGCACTCACTGAGGCGGGGTATGACGCCGTCATCGTGGATAACTACTACAATTCCAGTCCCAAGTCGCTCGAACGCATCAACGAGCTGTGCGGCAAGGAACTGAAATTCTATGAGTGTGATATCCGCGACCGCGAGGGGATGACGCGCGTTTTCAAGGAAAACAAGATCGACGCGGTGATCCATTTCGCGGGGCTCAAAGCGGTGGGCGAATCCTGCCAAAAGCCGATGGAATATTATGACAACAACATCGGCGGCACGCTGACGCTCTGTGAAGTCATGCGCGACTGCGGCTGCAAAAACATCGTTTTCAGCTCATCCGCGACTGTGTACGGCATGCACAACGTCTCTCCGCTCAAGGAAACCATGCCCGCAGGCGGCACGACCAACCCCTACGGCACGACCAAATACATGATCGAGATCATTTTGGAAGACATTTACAAGGCGGACAATGACTGGAATGTGACACTGCTTCGCTATTTTAACCCGATCGGGGCGCATAAAAGCGGCAGAATCGGTGAAAATCCGAACGGGATCCCGAATAACCTTATGCCCTACATCACGCAGGTCGCAGTCGGCAAGCTGCCTGAGCTTTCGATCTACGGCGACGATTACGACACCAAGGACGGCACCGGCGTGCGCGATTACATCCATGTGGTCGACCTCGCGGAGGGGCATGTCAAGGCGCTCGACAATATTTTGTCCGGCAAACGCGGTGTACAGATCTTCAACCTCGGCACCGGCGTCGGGTACAGCGTTTTGGACATCGTGCATGCCTTTGAAGAAGCAAACGGCGTAAAGATCCCGTATAAGATCGTCGGCAGACGCCCCGGCGACATCGCCACCTGCTACTCCGATCCCACCAAGGCGAAAGAGGTGCTCGGCTGGCAGGCAAAGCGCGGCCTTGCCGAGATGTGCGAGGACTCATGGCGCTGGCAGAAGCAGAATCCCAACGGATTTGAATAAGCGATCCCCCGTATAATTTTGCGGCGCATTGCCGCAGCAGGAGGAAAAATATGAAAAGCAAAAAGTCTCTTTGGATCGCGCTTGCCGTGGTGGCGGTCGTCGTGATCGCCGCGGTGGGCTGGATCATGTCCACTTACAACGGGCTTGTGGAAACACGCGAGCAGGTGACGGCACAGCAGGCAAACGTGCAAAGCCAGCTGCAAAGACGCGCCGACTTGATCCCGAATCTGGTCAGCACGGTGCAGGCTTACGCCACGCATGAGGAAGAGGTCTACACCGCCCTTGCCGACGCACGCGCGGCGCTCGCGGGCGCGAGCACGGTCGACGAGCTCAATGCGGCAAACAGCGCCCTGGATTCCGCGCTCTCGCGGCTGCTCGTGGTGGTAGAAAACTACCCGGAACTGCAGGCAAGCCAGAATTTCATCAATTTGCAGGATGAGCTGGCGGGCACCGAAAACCGCATTGTGCAGGCACGCAATACGTACAACGATATGGCGCGTGAATACAATACACGGATCCAGCGTTTCCCGTCCTCGCTGATCGCAAGCATCGGTAATTTTGAGCAGGTGGATTATTTCGAGGCGTCTGAAGAGTCACAAACCGTTCCGGAAGTGAGCTTCGACTGATCCCGGGGCTTGGAGGAGAAGAATGAAACGAATTTCGGCGCTTGTGCTGGGGCTTTTGGCGGCGGCGCTTTTGGTGCTGCCCGCTTCGGCGGCGCGAACGGAATACCCCGAGCCGACAAGTGACTTTTTCGTCAACGACTTCGCGGGCTGCTTAAATGCCGAGGATGCACAGGAGATGCAAGCTTTGGGCGAGGCGCTGTACCGTGCGACGGGGGCGCAGGCGGTCGTGGTGACGGTGGAGTCTTTGAACGGTGCATCCATTGAGGATTACGGCTATGACCTTGCCAACGGCTGGGGCATCGGCGATGAGAGCGCGGACTCCGGCGTTCTGCTGCTGCTTTCCACCGGCGACCGGCAGGTGCGCATCGAGGTCGGCAGCGGCCTTGAAGGCAGGCTGACCGACGGTAAAACGGGGCGTATACTCGATACATACGCCATACCGTATTTGCGCGCGGACGATTTTTCCACCGGGCTTTTGGAGGCGTATAAGGCCATTGTCAATGAGGTCTATATCGAATATGATATGGAGCCTTCCGACGGGTATGTCCCTATAGAGGAAGATTATGAGATCACAGACGGGGATCTGGCCCGCTTTGCGGGTGCGATATTCCCGATACTCACGGTCCTCGTACTCATCTTTATTGTCGCTACGCGCCGGCATTGGGGCGGAGGCGGCGGTGGCTTTTACGGCGGCTATCACGGCGGCGGTTTCCATGGTGGCGGCTTCTCCGGCGGGGGCGGTTTTTCCGGCGGCGGAGGCGGCTTCTCGGGCGGAGGCGGCGGCTTCTCCGGCGGCGGCAGCTCGCGCGGGTTCTGACAGAATACAGAATATCAAAGCAAAAACGGACTTCGGTTTTTCCGAAGTCCGTTTCGTTTTGCTGTATATCGTCCGGCGCTTATCGCTCTGTAAGCGGCACATACGGCTTTACGCCGGAGACGCTTTTGTATGCGGGGCGGATGATCTTGTCGACATTCGTCAATTCTTCGAGCATATGTGCGCTCCAGCCCACGATGCGCGCCATCGCAAAGATCGGCGTGTAAAGCTCGGGCGGAATGTCCAGCATGCTGTAAACGAATCCGCTGTAAAAGTCCACGTTGGGGCTGACGCCCTTGTAAATGCGCCGGCGTTCGGCGATGACCTGCGGGCCTAAGCGCGCGATCATGCTGTACAGCGCAAAATCCTCGCCGCGCTTTTTCTCCTGCGCGAGCTTCTGCACGAAGCCCTCAAAAATCTCTGCGCGTGGGTCGGAAATGGAGTATACCGCGTGCCCCATGCCGTAAATCAAGCCCTTTTTATCAAAAGCTTCACGGTTAAGCAGCTTTTCAAGATATGCGCGCACCTCATCCTCGTCATGCACATCCCGCACATGGCGCTTGATGTCCTTGACCATTTCCACGACCTTGATGTTTGCGCCGCCGTGCTTCGGACCTTTGAGCGAGCAAAGCGCCGCCGCCATGACCGAAAAGGTGTCCGACCCGGAGGAGGCGACCACGTGCGTCGTGAACGATGAGTTGTTGCCGCCGCCGTGCTCCATATGTAAGATCAGCGCGATGTCGAGTACCTGTGCTTCGAGCGCGGTGTATTTTTTGTCGGGACGCAGCAGCCGCAGGATGTTTTCCGCTGCCGAGAGCCTGGCGTCGGGGTGGTGGATATACAGGCTGTCGTTGCAGATATAGTGGTTGTACGCCTGATACCCGTACACGGCGAGCATCGGGAAGCGGCTGATGAGCGACAGGCACTGCCGCAGCACGTTTTCCTGCGTCATCTCCGTCGGGTTGCTGTCATATGCCGAAAGCGTCAGCACGCTGCGCGTCAGGCTGTTCATGATGTCCTTGCTCGGCGCTTTCATCACGACGTCGCGCACAAAGTTGCGCGGCAGGCAGCGCATGGTCGCAAGTATATCGCAAAACTCCGAAAGCTGCGCTTTGTTCGGCAGCGCCCCGAACAAAAGCAGGTACGCCGCCTCCTCAAAGCCAAAACGCTTTTCCCGAATACAGCCGCGCACAAGCTCCGTAACGTTGATGCCGCGGTAGCGAAGCTCGCCGGCGCAGGGCTTGCGTCCTTCCGGCGTCTCTTCGTATGCTTTGACATTGGAAATCGTCGTTAAGCCTGCTAAAACGCCCACGCCGTTTTTGTCGCGCAAACCGCGCTTTACGGCATATTGTTCATATAGCTCGGGATCAATGGTGCTGCATGCGGTGTTCTCTAAACTCATCTTTGCGGCATAATCCATGATCTCCGCTTTGCTCTTTCGCATCTTGCATCCTCCTTTTTTGTTCTGATTTTGTTGTCTTGATCCTCTGATTCTAATCATAATGGAAAATGCCCTTGGGTGTCAACGCCTAAATTGTAAACATTATATGAACTGTCGTGATTTTGTTGACAGATTATAGGGAAAGGTATATATTATAGACAAATAGGGGGCGGTTTGATGCCAAAAACTGCGCGGCAGGAAGCTGCCGAAATGCTTACCGAGTTGTTGTTCCGCTTTTACAGCGCAGGTCAGCGCCACCCGCGCGTAACGCAGGGGCCGAAGATCCACACCCATGCGTTCCATGTGCTGTATCTGCTTGCTCGTGCGCATGACAAGCGGCTGTCTTTAAGTTTTCTGCTTACGGAATTGCAGGTGACCAAGCAGCAGCTTTCCAAGCTCATCAACGAGCTGGAGGATTTCGGGTATGTCGAGCGGGTGCGCACCGGGCGTGACCGCCGCAACGTGATGCTGTGCCTGACGGAGGCGGGCGAGCGGTATTATGCCGAACGCGAACAGGCGGTCGCCGACCAGATCGCTGCATTCCTCGAAAAATATCCGCCCGAAAAAACCGAGTTTTTGCATGAGCTGCTTGTGCAGCTGGGCTCGTGAACGCAAAAACAACAAACTGCACAGAGCTTCCCCGCTTGCGGGGGAGCTTTTTATGTCTTAGACAAACTGCACAATATATTGCGCAAAATTTCGCCGCATTTCCGATTGCACACTAAATTTAGTGGTGCTATAATAATAAAGCTTTCCTTTCCGCCGCGCGGGTGTGCTGCGGAAAGAATTTTATCTTGAACGAGGGGGAGCGCTATGAAAATCAGCGGCCTTCAAACCCTGACTTTGCTGGATTTTCCGGGCAAGGTCGCCTGCACGGTGTTCACGAGCGGCTGCAACATGCGCTGCCCGTTTTGCCATAATGCAGGGCTGGTGCTCGAGCCTGACGAACCCGCGCAGATGACCGAGGACGAATTTTTTGCCTTTCTTAAAAAACGCAGCGGCGTGCTCGATGGCGTTTGCGTAACGGGCGGCGAGCCATTGCTGCAAACGGATCTGATTCTGTTTTTTCAAAGGGTAAAGGAGCTTGGCTTTACGACGAAGCTCGACACCAACGGCTTTTTGACCGATCGCCTGCGGCAGACCGTGGAAAGCGGCGCGGTGGATTATGTGGCGATGGATGTCAAAAACGACCCGAGCCGCTATGCCGAAACGGTCGGCATCCCGAATTTTTCCATGGAACCGATTTTCGAAAGCGTGCAGTATTTGATGTCCTGCGGCGTAGACTATGAATTCCGCACCACAGTCGTCCGCGAGCTGCACCGCGCCGGCAATCTTACGGCGATCGCCGAATGGCTGCAGGGTGCAAAGCGGTATTTTTTGCAGGGCTTCCGCGATTCGGGCGAGATTTTAGGCGGCACCATGCACGCCTATTCTCCGCAGGAGATGCGCGACCTGCTTCATAAGGTGCAGAGCGTTTTGCCGCAGACGGAACTGCGCGGCGTAGAGGTATAAACAACAATATATTGTGCTTCGCAAGAATAAATTTAACAACATATTGTGAAAACGGCTTGACAGCTCCAAGCGGCTGTGATAGTATAGATCATACAGGCGTTTCGGAGAAACACGATTTTAGAAACATAAAAACTTTTTAATAAAAGCGAGGGAAAAGGAATGTATCAGGTCATCAAGCGAGACGGCAAACATGTGGATTTTGACCTCTCCAAGATCACGGAAGCGATCCGCAAGGCGTTTGAAGCGCAGGAACGGCAGTACAATATGGACATCATCGAGCTGCTGGCGCTCAAGGTCACCGCGGATTTTGAGAAAAAGATCAAGGACGGTCTCATCGGCGTGGAGGACATTCAGGACAGCGTTGAGGCAGTGCTCATCGCGGCGGACTATGCCGACGTGGCGAAAGGTTATATCCTTTACAGAAAGCAGCGCGAAAAGATCCGCAATATGAAGTCCACCGTGCTCGATTACAAGGAGATCGTGGACAATTACGTGCATCTGACAGACTGGCGCGTGAAGGAAAACTCCACTGTGACCTATTCCGTCGGCGGCCTGATCTTAAGCAACTCCGGCGCGATCACGGCGAACTATTGGCTTTCGGAGATCTATGACAACGAGATCGCCGAGGCGCACCGCAACGCAGACATCCACATCCATGACCTGTCCATGCTCACGGGCTACTGCGCGGGCTGGTCGTTAAAGCAGCTTATCCAGGAGGGTCTGGGCGGCATCCCCGGCAAGATCACCTCTTCGCCCGCGTCGCACCTTTCGACGCTGTGCAACCAGATGGTCAACTTCCTCGGCATCATGCAGAACGAATGGGCGGGCGCGCAGGCGTTCTCCTCCTTCGATACCTACCTTGCCCCATTTGTAAAGGTTGACAACTTGTCATACAAGGAAGTCAAGCAGTGCATCCAGTCCTTCGTCTACGGCGTCAATACGCCCAGCCGCTGGGGCACGCAGTCGCCGTTTACGAACATCACGCTGGACTGGACAGTCCCCGCGGACCTTGCCGAGCTCAACGCGATCGTCGGCGGCAAGGAAATGGACTTCAAATACAAAGACTGCAAAAAAGAGATGGACATGGTCAACAAGGCGTTCATCGAGATCATGGTCGAGGGCGACGCCAACGGCCGCGGCTTCCAGTACCCCATCCCGACCTATTCCATCACCAAGGACTTTGACTGGTCCGAGACCGAAAACAACAAGCTCCTGTTTGAAATGACCGCGAAGTACGGCACGCCGTATTTCTCGAACTACATCAACAGCGATATGGAGCCTTCGGACGTCCGTTCCATGTGCTGCCGCCTGCGTCTGGATCTGCGCGAACTGCGCAAGAAATCCGGCGGTTACTTCGGCAGCGGCGAAAGCACCGGCTCCGTTGGCGTGGTCACGATCAACATGCCGCGCATCGCATATCTCTCGAAAACCGAGGAAGAATTCTATAAGCGGCTCGATCGCATGATGGATATTTCCGCGCGTTCTTTGAAGGTCAAGCGCGACATCATTTCGCGGCTTTTGGACGAGGGACTGTATCCGTACACCAAGCGCTACCTCGGCACGTTCAACAACCACTTCTCGACCATCGGGCTTATCGGCATGAACGAAGCCTGCCTGAACGCCGGCTGGATCGGCGAGGATTTAAGCCACGAGCGTGCACAGCAGTTTACAAAGGATGTGCTCAACCACATGCGCGAGCGCCTTTCCGATTATCAGGAGCAGTACGGCGACCTGTATAACCTTGAGGCGACGCCCGCAGAGTCTACGACCTACCGCCTTGCGAAGCACGACGTCGCGCGTTATCCCGACATCATTACGGCGGCGGGCGACTGCGGCACCCCGTACTACACGAACTCTTCGCACCTGCCGGTGGACTTCACCGCCGACATTTTCGAGGCGCTGGATATCCAGGACGATCTGCAGACGCTCTATACCTCCGGTACGGTGTTCCATGCCTTCCTCGGCGAAAAGCTGCCGAGCTGGCAGTCTGCGGCGAATCTGGTGCGCAAGATCGCCGAGAACTACAAGCTGCCCTATTACACCATGTCGCCGACCTACTCCGTGTGCAAGGAGCACGGCTACATCACGGGCGAGCATTACACCTGCCCCGAGTGCGGCGGTGTGACCGAAGTGTACAGCCGCATCACCGGCTACTATCGTCCGGTGCAGAACTGGAACGACGGCAAGGCGGAAGAATTCAAGCATCGCAAGCTGTATGACATTGCGAACTCGCATCTGCGCCGTCACGGCGTCCCTGCGGAAAGCGCGGAAGCTCCGTCGGCAGCCGCAGAAAATAAAGCGGGCGAGCTGCTTCTGTTCACCACCAAGACCTGCCCGAACTGCAAGCTTGCGAAAGCGGCGCTCGACAAGGCGGGCGTAGCCTATACCGTGATTGACGCGGAGGAAAACGCCGCGCTCACAGACAAATACGGCGTGCGCCAGGCGCCGACGCTGGTGTCGGTCGCGGGCGACAGCTTTGAGACTTTTGCGAACGCCTCCAACATCAAGGCCTTCGCGGAAAGGGCATAACCTATGCAGGACATCCTGATCGTCGGCGCGGGCACGGCGGGCTTGACCGCCGCGATCTATGCGGCGCGCGCGGGAAAGACCGTGACCGTGCTCGAAAACGAAGCCGTCGGCGGGCAGATCGCCACCTCGCCGCAGGTCGAGAACTACCCCGGCTTTGAAAGCATCAGCGGAGCAGAATTTTCGGATCGCCTCTTTACCCAGGCGACCGTGCTCGGCGTGTCCGTGGAGCTCGAAAAAGCACAGGCTGTGCGTGCGCAGGACGGTATGTTCACCGTCGAAACGAGTGGCGAAAGCTATTCGGCGCGGGCGCTTATCCTCGCGACGGGCGTAAAACACCGCCGGCTCGGGCTTGCGGAAGAAGCGTCCTATCTCGGGCGCGGGCTGTCCTATTGCGCGGTGTGCGACGGGGCGTTTTTCAAAAACCGCACCGTAGCCGTCGTAGGCGGCGGCAACGCCGCGCTGCAAAGTGCGATCTATCTTGCCGACGTCGCCGAAAAGGTGTATCTGATCCATCGCCGCACGCAGTACCGCGCGGAGGAGGCCGTGATCCGTGCCATGGAAGCAAAGCCGAACATCGAACTCGTTTTGAACAAAACGGTGGCGGCGCTCTCCGGCGAACCGCTTTTGCAGTCGCTCACCTTGCGCGATACGCAGACGGGCGAAACTTCGGAACTCCCGGTAAACGGCGTGTTTGTTTCCATCGGCAAAGTCCCCGCAAACGATTTTTGCCGTGACATAGTGACGCTCGACGACGCCGGCTTTATCGTAGCGGACGAATCGTGTAAAACGAATGTGCCCGGGCTGTTCGCCGCAGGCGACTGCCGCACAAAGACTGTGCGTCAGCTGACCACCGCCGCTTCGGACGGCAGCATTGCCGCCCTTGCCGCGTGCGATTATCTGAACGCGAACGCATAACAAATCAAAGCCCTTTGCGCAAAAGCAAAGGGCTTTTTCGTCTCTGTATGGGCACAAAGGAGCAGTATGAGATCCTTTACAACTCGAACGGAAATTACAAAGGGCTGGTCGGGCGACAAAAAATACTGCGTGACGGAGCAAAACGGCACACGGTATTTTCTGCGTGTTTCCCCGCGTGCGCAATATGAAGAAAAACAGCAGGAATTCGAGCTGATGCGCCGTGTTTTCGCGCTCGGCGTGCCCACGCCGCAGCCGCTGGAATTCGGGCTGTGCGCCGAGGGCGTATACAGCCTGCAAGCTTGGATCGACGGCGACGACGCAGAGGACGTGATCGGGCGTTTTCCCGAAACACAGCAGTATATCTATGGCCTCGCGGCGGGGCGCGCCTTGCAAAAGATCCACTCTATCCCCGCACCTGAAAACGCCGAACCATGGGAAACGCGTTTTAACCGCAAAATCGACCGTAAGATCCAACTGTATACCGCCTGCGGGCTGCGCTATGCAGAGGATGAGCCGTTTTTCACCTACTTGCGTGAAAACCGCAGCCTTTTGAAAGACCGTCCGCAGACCTTGCAGCACGGCGATTTCCACATCGGCAACATGATGCTCGACCGTACGGGAAAGCTGTGGATCATCGACTTCAACCGCCGCGACTACGGCGACCCGTGGGAAGAATTCAATCGCATCGTCTGGGCGGCGCAAAAGTCACCCAACTTTGCAAGCGGCATGGTGGACGGGTATTTTGACGGCGACGTACCGATGAAATTTTGGCGGCTGTTGGCGCTGTATATTTCGAGCAACACGCTTGGCTCCCTGCCGTGGGCGATCCCGTTCGGGGAGAAAAAGATCTACATCATGCGCGCGCAGGCAAGCGAAATTTTGCAGTGGTACGACCACATGCGCATCGTCGTGCCGCGGTGGTACCGCCCGCAATATAGAAAACGGAGGGACGATATATGATCCTCTCCGTTTCCCGTCGTACGGATATTCCGGGCCGGTATGCGGACTGGTTTATGAACCGCATTCGCGCGGGGTTCGTGCTGACGCAGAATCCTATGAATCCCGCGCAGGTGCAAAGGCTGCCGCTTTCCGAGGACACCGTGGATTGTATCGTCTTTTGGACAAAGGACGCCACGCCGCTGCTGCCGTATTTGGATGAGCTTGACCGTCTTGGCTATACCTATTATTTCCAGTTCACCCTAACGCCGTATCCGCACGCGCTCGAACCGGGACTGCGCCCGAAAACAGAGATCGTGCAGACCTTTCGCGCGCTGTCCGAGCGTCTGGGACGCGAGCGGGTGGTTTGGCGGTACGATCCGATCCTGCTTAGCACAGGGATAGACACTGCATTTCATAAGCAGGCATTCCGGGCTTTGTGCGAACGGCTATCCGACTGTACCGACACAGTTACGATCAGCTTTTTAGACATATATCAAAAGATAAAAACCGTACCTGTGCGCCCGCCGAACGAGAGTGAAACAGCCGAGCTGGCGGCGTTTATCGGCGAGACGGCAAGGCGTTACGGGCTGCGCGCGACGGCGTGCTGTGAGGCGGCGGATTTAACCGTGTACGGAATTTCACGTGCCGCCTGTATCGACAAAGCGCGCATCGAACGCATCTGCGGGTGTGCGCTGGATCTTACCGCCGAAAAAAACCAGCGCGGCATGTGCGGCTGTTCGGAGAGCGTGGACATCGGCGTATACGACACCTGCCCGAACGGCTGTGTGTATTGCTACGCGAACCGAAGCAAAGCTGCCGTCGAAAAACACCGTGCCGCCTATGACCCGAATTCGCCCCTGCTTTGCAGTGCAACAGACGAAAGAAAGACTTATCCCGAACGGCGGGTGCGGTCGAACAAAACAGGGCAGACCAAGCTGTTTTAGCTGCACGGGATATTCGTCTCTTTTTTACAATTTTTTCCGCATGGTATTCGACAAAAAACTTTCCTGTTTTTTCGGTATAAAATCTCCAATCAAACAGACAATAACACAGAACAATTTTGAAAAAAGAAAAAAGGAGATTTTATATATGAAAGCCACAGGCATTGTCAGAAGAATCGACGACCTCGGGCGCGTGGTCATCCCCAAGGAGATCCGCCGCACCATGCGCATCCGCGAGGGCGACCCGCTGGAAATTTACACCGCGGCGGACGGCGAGGTCATTTTTAAAAAGTATTCGCCCATCGGCGAGCTGTCGCAGATCGCTGCGCAGTATGCGGAGGTGCTCAACCGCGCCATCCAGCTGCCCGTGCTCATCACGGATCGCGACCACGTGATCGCAGTCTCCGGCGCGCCCAAGCGCGATTTTGCCGACCGCCGCGTCAGTGAGGAGCTCGAAGCGCTGATGACCGAGCGCGCGACCTACACCGCGACGCCCGATACCCCGCCCTTGTACCCCGTTTCGGGCTATGAAAAGGAGGCGGCGCTGGCGTTCCCGATCATCGGCAGCGGCGACGTTTCGGGCTCTGTTGTGCTGATGCTTCGCGAAGACGGCTCCATGCCTACGGCGGAGGAGACGAAGCTTTTGCAGGTCGCGGCGTCCTTCCTCGGCAAGCAGATGGAGGATTGACGGCAGCGCGCAGCTTGAAACAGGAAGAGAACGAGAGATTTTTCCCGATTTGTTGCGTACGGTCCTTAAAAGTTTTACTCGATTTTTTACAAAAAATCGCGGATTCCAAAGGCAGAGCCGCTGCGGCGTCCCGCAGGACGCGAAATTCCATTCCTGCATAAAGCGCAGAAGGGGCGCAAAACGTCCCGGCGGGACGTTTTGCGTTGGGGAAACCTCGCCGGGGTTTCCCCGAACGGAATAGAAGTTCCTTCTATTTCGTTTGTGTAAAATTCAAAATCGAAAAAACGGGAGAAAGCATCTGCTCTCTCCCGTTCTTTTGTGTTTGGTATTTTATTTTTCCGTATGATCTAAGTCTATCAAATGAAATCCCGCCGCGCGAATTAAGCGGTTATAGACCGCAAGCCCCATGCCGTCGAGCTCCGGACAGCGCGCATACACGGTCGCCGCGCCATGCTCGTCGAGTTCGCGCAGGGCGTCGAAAAGCCGCGCCGCCTGTGACGCGCCGTCGTGCGCTTTGCCATAGGTCACAGCGTGTGGAAAATGCGATTCCTCTCCCTGAAAGCAGAGGACAGTTGCATCCTTACCGGCGACGTAGTCACAGAATTGTTCAAACGTGCCTCTTAAGATCGTGATATCCGCGCGCGGGGCATAGTGCTTGTATTTCATTCCCGGTGAAGCGGCGACTGCGCCGTCCTTGAGCTTATGCAGCACGGCGTCATCCACCTCGACTTCGCCGAGCGCACCGCGCAGCTGCTCCACGGTCACGCCGCCCGGCCGCAGCACGCGCGGCACATCGCCCGTCAAAGAGACGACCGTGGATTCCACGCCGACCTTACATGCGCCGCCGTCCAAGATCAGCGGGATGCGCCCGCGCATATCCGCCAGCACATACGCCGCGTTCGTGGGGCTCGGACTGCCCGAAAGGTTGGCGCTCGGCGCGGCAAGCGGTACGCCGGCTGCACGGATGACGGCCGCTGCCGCAGGGTGGACGGGCATGCGCACCGCCACGGTCGGAAGTCCCGCCGAAACTCCGGCGGGCACGCGGTCGCTTCTCGGCAATATCATGGTCAGGGGACCGGGCCAAAACGCCTTGGCAAGACGCTTGGCGCTTTCCGGCACGTCGGTGACCAGCTGTGCCAGCTCGTCTATGGCGGCGATATGGACGATCAGCGGGTTGTCCTGCGGGCGGCCTTTTGCAGAAAATATTTTGGCGACTGCCGATTCGTCAAAGGCGTTTGCCGCAAGCCCGTAGACCGTTTCCGTCGGGATGGCGACAACCTCCCCGTTGAGAAGCCGAGAAGCCGCCTTTTTTACGGCGGCTTCATTTATAGTACCATCGGGCGAAATGACTTGTAAAACTTCCGTTTCCATAGTTTTCTCTTTTCTGTGTTTATCCGACCAGCGCGCGGATCGTGAAATAGCCGATCACCACGACGCCCAATACAATGCGATACCAGCCGAACACCTTAAAGTCGTGCTTTTTGATATAGGACATCAGGAATTTGATGATGAACAGCGACACGACAAACGCCGTTACAAGCCCCACCAGCAGAATGGCGATCTCCTGCCCCGTATAAGAAAAGCCATACTGCACAAGCTTTAAGGCGCTTGCACCGAACATCACGGGTACGGCAAGGAAAAACGTGAACTCTGCGGCAACGGTGCGTGATACGCCCAAAAGCAGCGCGCCCACGATCGTTGCGCCCGAACGCGAGGTGCCGGGGAATATGGCGGCGATCAGCTGGAAAAGGCCGATGTAGAAAGCAATCGGATAGGTGATCTCGGCGATGGAGTTGATTTTCGGGGTACGCTTTTTGTTATAGTTTTCAATCACGATGAAGCAGATACCGACCAAAATAAGCATAACGGAGACCGTTTGCCAATTGTAAAACAGCGCTTCGAGCTCTTCATCGAACAAAAGCCCCACAATAGCGGCGGGGATGCAGGCAACCAGGACCTTGAACCACATCGTAAAGATCGGTTTTTTGATGAGCAGCTTTTTTTCTTTCATGCCGAAGGGCCACAGCTTTTTCCAGAACATCACGACGACCGCTAAAATCGCGCCGAGCTGGATGACCACTAAAAACATGCTGCGGAATTCATCCGAAACATTGAGCTTTATAAATTCATCGACTAAGATCATGTGCCCCGTACTGCTGACGGGCAGCCATTCGGTGATGCCCTCCACAAGGCCCAAGATAAACGCTTTAAGAATTTCCAACATAACGCTTTTCCTTTCTTTGCGTCAAATATGGGATCATTTTTGTTCCAACTCAGTATATCAGACTTTTCACAGAAAGAAAACCATAAAACCGAAAAAAATTTGCCGCTTGCCGCCGCGTTGCTTTTTTTGTATGGACATGATACAATAAACACGAATATAAACAAAGGATTAAAAACGGATGAACAAGCATTATGAAGCATTGGAGCTTCCGAAAATTTTAGAAAAACTCGCGAATCTTACCGCCTGTGCAGACGCGCACGAGGCGGCGCTCGCACTTGAGCCGCAAACCGAGTATTACGAGGCGCAAAGGCTGCTGCGGGAAACCGAAGCGGCGCATATCCTCATCGCCAAATTCGGCGCGCCGTCGTTCGGCGGGCTTCAAAACGTCAACGGTGCGCTGCGCCGCGCCGAGGCGGGGGCGACGCTCACCATGCGCGCGCTTTTGGATATCGCCGGCGTACTGCGCGCCGTGCGCGGCATTTGCACCTGGCGCGAGAAAAGCGCAGGGACCGAGAGCGCGCTCGACGACCTGTTCGGCAGTCTCTATGCGAACAAGTATTTAGAGGATCTGATCTGCAATGCGATCCTTTCCGAGGAGGAAATGTCCGACAACGCCTCGCCGCAGCTTAAGGACATCCGCCGCAAAAAGCGTGCGCAGGATGCGCGTATCCGCGAACAGCTCGAACGCCTTTTGCGCTCGCCGGCTTACAAAAACAGCTTGCAGGACGCACTTGTGACCCAAAGGGGCGGGCGGTTTGTCGTCCCCGTCAAGGCGGAGCACCGCGCCGAGGTGCCGGGGCTTGTGCACGATACATCGTCAAGCGGCTCTACGGTGTTCATCGAACCCGCCGCCGTGGTGGAGGCGAACAACGAGATCAAGGTGCTCGAAAGCCGCGAGCGCGACGAGATCGAACGCATCTTAACGGAGCTCTCCGCCCAAGCCGGCAGCTTTGCGGACAGCATCCGCATAAGCTACCAAAGCGCCGTGGCGCTCAATCTGATCTTTGCAAAGGCGAGCCTTGCTTATCAAATGAAAGCGAGCCTGCCCGTGCTCAATGCCGACGGCGAGATCGAATTAAAAAAAGCGCGGCACCCGCTGATCCCCGCCGACCGCGTCGTGCCGGTGGACATCCGCTTGGGTACGGATTTTGACGCGCTGGTGATCACGGGCCCGAACACGGGCGGCAAGACCGTCTCCATCAAAACGCTGGGGCTCTTAACCCTGATGGCGGCGTGCGGGCTGTATATCCCTGCTTCAGACAACTCCCGCGTGGCGGTGTTCGGCAAGGTGCTGGCAGATATCGGCGACGAGCAGAGCATCGAGCAGTCGCTTTCTACCTTTTCGGCGCATATGACGAACCTTGTGCGCATTGACCGTGAAACGGACGACAACACATTGGTGCTCATCGACGAGCTCGGCGCGGGCACGGACCCCGTGGAGGGCGCGGCGCTCGCCGTGGCGGTGATCGAAGCGCTGCGCAAAAAGGGCGCGCGGCTTGCGGCGACCACGCACTATTCGGAGCTCAAGGAATACGCGCTGCACACCGACCGTGTGGAAAATGCCTCGTGCGAATTCTCGGTCGAAACGCTTTCGCCGACGTACCGGCTGCTCATCGGCGTGCCGGGGCGTTCCAACGCCTTTGCCATTTCCGAACGGCTGGGGCTTCGCCGCGAGATCCTGGATGACGCCGAAGCGCTGGTCTCCTCGGAGAACCGCCGCTTTGAAGATGTGGTAGACGCGCTGGAGCGTTCGCGCGCAGAGTTAGAGCAGGAAAAGGCGCGCGTGCTCGAACGGGAAGCGCAGATCGACCGTCTGCGCGCGCAGGCGGAAGAGGTAAAACGGGAGGCTGCCGAAAAAGGGCAGCGGGAATTGGAACGTGCAAAGCGTGAGGCGGCGGCGCTGACCGAAAATGCCCGCCGTGCCGCAAACAGCCTGCTTTTGGAGGTCGAGCGTCTGAAAAAGGAGCAGGCCAAGGAAAAGGACGCCGCAGCTGCCGCACGCAAGGCGCGCGCCGCCATGAAAGCGAAGCTCGGCGAGCTCGATGACCTAACGGCTGAGTCGTTCGGTACGGCGGACGACGGCGAATACACCCTGCCGCGTGAGCTGCGCGTAGGCGATACGGTATTTGTCACGACTCTCGGTACGCAGGCGACCGTGGTATCCGTACCCGACGCGCGCAAAAACGTTGAAGTGCAGGCGGGCGCAATGAAAATGAAGGTCGGGCAGGATGTCCTGCGGCTTATGAAGGGGAAACCAAAGACTTCTCCCGCGCCGCGCCGTCCCGTTTCCGAAGGCAGCCGCGCCGCCGCACAGAGTACGGCGATGCGTGTAGATCTGCGCGGCAAAAACGCCGAAGAGGCGATCCTTGATTTGGATATGTTTCTTGACAGCGCCGTTCGTGCAGGGCTTAATGAAGTCACCATCGTGCACGGCAAGGGCACCGGCGTGCTGCGCAAGGCGGTGCAGGCGCATTTGCGAAAGCACCCCAATATCCGGACGTTCCGCACCGGCGTATACGGCGAAGGGGAAGAGGGCGTGACCATTGCCGAGCTGAAATAAGTGTTTTTCGGTTGCAAAGTGTGCGGGAATATGTTAAAATAACTATGATCAGCCGCTTGATCGGCGGTTCCATCAACACAGACGGCTTCGGAGGCGTTGGATATGAAGAAAAAGATTATTGCTGCGGCGCTCGCAATGCTTGCGGTCGCCTGTGTCATCACCGCGTGCGGCGGGGACGAGACAACATATGAACCCGTGGAATACACAACAGACGCAAACGGCGAGCTGTATGTGACCAATATCTACGGCGATCTGATCCCTGTGACCACAGGCGTTGACGGCTCCATGGAGCTGTTGGAGGACCTGTATACCAAGACTGCCGAGCAGGTGTCGGAGGATGTCGAGCGCATGGATCAGGAATCCGATGCGAACAGCAACGGCGGCACCACGACCGCGAATCCCGGTGACAACGGCAACAACGGCGGCAACAACGGCGGCGATAACGGCGGCGGCAGCTCCGGCGGGATACAGATCGGCTCCGAATCTCCGCAGTTGGATGAGGATCACGAGGCGGTCATCGTCTGGTAACGCGCACTTTCGTCAAAATACCGCTTGACAAGGCGGGAAATCTTTAGTATAATACCCCTCTGTAAAGGCTTCTGCTTTACAGAGGGGCTTATTTCGGAAAGGATGGTTTCACAAAATGGCAAATAATGTGGAAATCACGATCCTTTTGGATTTCTATGGGGAAATGCTCACGCAAAAGCAGCGCGATTTTCTCGGCTATTATTACAACGATGACCTTTCGCTTTCGGAGATCGCCGAAAACGAGGGCATCACGCGCCAAGGCGTGCGCGACGCCATCAAGCGCGCCGAAACGCTTTTGTATGAAATGGAAAGCAAGCTCGGCTTTGCCAAGCGGCTCGACCAGATCCGCGACCATTTGCAGCAGATCATCGAATGTGCCGAGAGCATCAACGCCTACAACCTTGACCACGGGCTTTCCCGCGAGATCAACGAGACCACCGTGCGCATCAAATCGCTCGCGCTGGACATCATCGAATAAGCAGAGGGTTTTCTATGGCATTTGAAGGATTGTCCGACCGGCTCGAAGCCGCTTTTAAACGGCTCCGCAGCAAAGGCAGCCTGACGGAAACAGACGTCAAGGAGGCCATGCGCGAGGTGCGCTTGGCACTTCTCGAGGCGGATGTCAACTACAAGGTTGCGAAAGATTTTACAAATAAGGTGACCGAACGCGCCATCGGCGCGCAGGTCATGGAAAGCCTGACGCCCGCGCAGATGGTCATCAAGATCGTCAACGAGGAACTGACCGAGCTCATGGGCGGTACGGGCAGCCGGCTCGCTTATGCGTCACACCCGCCTACGATCGTGATGATGTGCGGCCTGCAGGGTTCGGGTAAAACCACGCACTGCGCCAAGATCGCGCGCAAGCTTAAGTCCGAGGGGCACCGTCCGCTGCTTGCGGCGTGCGACGTATATCGTCCCGCGGCGATCAAGCAGCTGCAGGTCGTTGGCGAGCAGGTGGATGTTCCCGTGTTTGAAATGGGGCAGGGGAACCCGGTCGAGATCGCGGAAAATGCCGTGAAGCTTGCCAAAGATCACGGCTATGACTATGTATTTTTGGACACGGCGGGGCGTTTGCACATAGACGAAACGCTCATGCAGGAATTAAAGGACATCAAGGCAAAGATCCATCCGCATGAAATTTTGCTGGTGGTGGACGCCATGACCGGTCAGGACGCCGTCACGGTCGCGTCCTCGTTTGACGAGGCGCTGGGCATCGACGGCATCGTGCTGACCAAAATGGACGGCGATACGCGCGGCGGTGCGGCGCTTTCCGCAAGGGCGGTCACAGGCAAGCCGATCAAATTTGTCGGCACGGGCGAAAAGCTTGATGAGCTCGATTATTTCTACCCCGACCGCATGGCTTCGCGCATCCTCGGCATGGGCGATGTGCTTTCCCTCATCGAAAAAGCGGAGACAGCGCTCGATGAGAAAAAGGCGCAGGAGCTCGAAAAAAAGCTGCGCAAAAACAAATTTGATCTCAACGACCTGTTAGACCAGCTCCAGCAGGTGCGCAAAATGGGTTCGATGAAGGATATTTTGTCCATGCTGCCCGGCGTCGGCGGCAAGATCAAGGATCTCGACATCGACGAGCACCAGTTTGACCGCGTGCAGGCGATCATTTATTCCATGACGCCGGAGGAGAGAAGCAAGCCGGAGCTGATCAATCCCTCGCGCAAGCGGCGCATCGCCGCAGGCTGCGGGATGAAGGTCGAGGATGTCAATAAGCTTCTCAACCAGCATAAGCAGATGCTGAAAATGTTTAAGCAGTTCAATTCTAAAGGTGCCAAGCGGCGCTTCGGGCGCATGGGCGGCTTCGGGCAGTTCGGCGGTTGAGTTTTCGCATTATTTTCGTATCCGACACGGATTTGTGTTTGGTATAAATTACAGCTTATCATATGTTTGGAGGAACAACAAATGGCAGTAAAAATCAGACTGCGCCGCATGGGCGCAAAGCGTGCACCGTTCTATCGTGTGGTCGTGGCGGATTCCAAGTCCCCGCGTGACGGCAAGTTCATCGAGGAGATCGGCACGTATGATCCGATGAAGGATCCCGCCGAGATCAAGATCGACGTCGAAAAGGCGCAGCAGTGGATCAAGAACGGTGCGCAGCCGACCGACACGGCGAAGGCACTGCTCAAGAAGTGCGGCGCGATCCAGTAAAACGCAGGAGGTCTCAAAGCTTTGGAAGAACTTCTGAAAGCAATTGCACAGGGACTTGTGGATAATCCCGACGCCGTGGAGGTCACGGCGGATGAACCCGATGCGCGCGGCAACATCGTTTATCATCTGCATGTTGCAGGAGAGGATATGGGTCGCGTTATCGGTAAGCAGGGCAGGATTGCCAAGGCGATCCGCACTGTGATGAAGGCGCGCGCCACAAAAGAGGGCGTGCGTGTGCAGGTGGATATTGACTAAACCAATGGAAAAGCGCGCGCGTATTTCGTGCGTGCTTTTTTCTTTCGTTGCAGGAGATAACATGGAGAAACCATTTTTAGAGGCGGGACAGTGTGTGGGTACACACGGTGTACGCGGGGAAGTGAAGATCCATCCATGGTGTGACACCCCCGATTTTTTGTGCGGATTTTCCACACTGTATTTGGACGAACAAGGCAAAACGGCGCTGCAAGCGAGGAAGCTTCGCGTGCATAAAAACATGGTGCTGGGGCTTTTTGAGGGGATTGATACAGTCGAAAAAGCGCAGGCGCTGCGCGGCAGGACCGTCTATATCTCCCGTGCGGAAGCCGACCTCCCCGAGGGGAAGTGGTTCGTGCAGGATCTGCTCGGCTGTAAAGTTAAAGACATTGACAGCGGTGCAGAATATGGTACGCTTACGGAGGTCATCCCGGGCGCGGGCGCCAACGACGTGTGGGCGGTCAAAGGAGCAAACGGCGAGACGGTGCTCGTTCCGGCGATCCCGGATGTGGTGCTTGAAACCGACGTAGCAGCGGGCATTGTGCGCATTCGACCGCTCCGGGGGCTCTTTGACGGTGCAGCCGTGGAGGTGCGCGATGCGGATTGATATTATGACGCTTTTCCCCGAAATGTGCGAAGCGGTGCTCTCGGAAAGCATCATCGGCCGCGCGCGTGCAAAGGGGCTTGTGGATCTGCGATGTGTAAACATCCGCGACTTTACAGAGGATAAACACAACCGCGTGGACGACGCACCCTACGGCGGGGGCATGGGGATGCTTATGCAGACCCAGCCGATCTACGACTGCTATCAGTCCTTATGTGCGGAGGACGAAAAGCCCTATCTTATCTATCTTTCTCCGCAGGGGAAAACGCTCACGCAGGAAACGGTCAAGGCTTTGAGCCGCCGTCCGCGCTTGGCGCTTTTGTGCGGGCATTACGAGGGCGTGGATGAACGCGTGATCGAAGAGATCGTGGACGAGGAAATTTCGATCGGCGATTATGTGCTCACGGGCGGCGAGCTGCCCGCGCTGGTGCTTACGGACGCAGTCTGCCGCATGCTCGACGGCGTTTTGCCGAACGACGAGGCAAAATCCTTAGAGAGCCACTATAACGGCTTGCTCGAATACCCGCAGTACACGCGCCCGCCCGTCTGGCATAATCGTGAGGTGCCGGCAGTGCTGCTGTCGGGGCACCACGAGAACATAGAAAAATGGCGGCGCGAACAATCGCTTCGCCGAACAGCCTTGCGGCGGCCCGATCTGCTCGAACACGCGCCGCTTAACGACAAGGATCGAAAAATCCTGCAATCATTGCAAGAGGAAACAAGTAACGGGGTGTAAACAGAACCGCCAAAAGGACACAGGAAGCCGCATTTACACAGCAGAGCTTTGGAAAGGTGATTTTGTGGAGAAAAAACTGAGCGCAAAAAACTATGTCGGCTATACACTGGTGGATTTCGCAAACAACCTTGCGTTTTGCGTGATGAGCTCGTACTTGACGCTGTACTGCACGGACATTCTCGGGATGTCGGGCGCGGTCATCAGTGCGATCCTTATTATTGCGCGCATCTGGGACGCGGTCAATGACCCGATGATGGGTTTTTTAGCGCAGAGGAGGAAGCCCGGCAAAAACGGCAAATACAAGCCGTTTATCCTCTGGGGCGGCATCCCGCTTTCCTTGACCGCCGTGCTCGTCTTTACCAAGGTCAGCGACAGCGTGGCGTTCAATACCGCGTGGGTAGCGGTGTTCTACATCGCCTACGGGATGCTGTATACCGTGCTGCTTGTGCCTTACGGCTCGCTTGCCTCTGTCATGACGAACAGGGAAAACGAGCGCTCGATTTTATCCATTTGCCGCTCTATCGGTGCAGGGATCGGAAACCTGCCGACTTTTATCTTCCCCATCGTCGTGATGTCGGCGGGCACGGGCGGCAACCAGATGGATGAAACACGCCTGTTTTGGGCAGTGGTCGTCATTGCCGTCTCGATGTGCATGATCTATGCTGTGTCTTACAAATGCATTGACGAGCGTGTGCTTGTTGAAACCTCCGCACAGAAGACCGGGGTGCTCACCGTGCTCAAGCACATTTTCAAAGACCGCGCGTTCATCGTTATGAGCCTGCTCGGCTGCCTTTTGATGGCGGTGCAGATGTATACGAACACCGTCAATCTGTACCTGTTCAAGGACTATTTCCAAAACAGCTCTATGAACACGGTCTATATGGTCGTTTCCTACGCGCCGATGGTCATCATGATGCCGTTCGTGAATGTGCTGATCAAAAAGTTCGGCAAAAAGGAGATCTGCGTCGCGGGGCTTGCCGTCTCCACGGTCGCAAGCTTCCTTACATACATCTTGAAAGTCGGCATGGACAATGTCTGGCTGTTCATCATCCTTGCGGTGTTCGTCAACATCGGCATCGGCTTCCTCACACTGGAGGTCTGGGCGATGGCGGCGGACATCATCGACCACCAGGAGTGGGTCACGGGCAGGCGCGAGGAGGCGTCGAACTACGCGATCTTCACCTTTATGCGTAAAGTGGGGCAGGCGCTCGCCGCGCTCGCGCCTTGGTTCGTCAGTCTTGCGGGGTATGACAGCTCCAAAGCCGGTACGGGCATTTCGCAGGGTGAAGCGGTGCTTTCGGGCATGTACGACATCGCGACCCTCGTCCCCGTCGTGCTGTTCGCTATCATGCTGATCCTTGCAATTTTGTACCCGCTCAATAAAAAGACGACCGAAAAAATGCACGCCGAACTTGCCGTGCTGCATGAAAGCCAGCATGTCGAAACGGTTTAAGGAGGGGGAACATGGCAAAACGACCGAACCTCATCTATGTGTTCGCAGATCAGCTGCGTTTTTCGAGCGTCGGCTTTAACGGCGACGAATACGCGCATACGCCGTTTCTCGACAGCTTTTCGGATGCGTGCGTCAACATGGAAAACGCCGTTTCGGGGCATCCCGTATGCGCGCCGTACCGTGCCTCGCTCTTAACGGGGAAATACACCACGGGCGGCACGGGTATGGTCATCAACGAACTGCGCATCAATCCGAACCACCGCACGCTTGCCCACGTGCTCACCGAAAACGGCTACGGCACGTCCTACATCGGCAAATGGCATATGTACGCTGCGCAGCTCGGGCACCACTACGATACGAAAAATTCCTATATCCCGAAAGGTGAAAACCGCCTCGGCTTTGACGAATACTTCGCGGCGTACAATTTCCACCACGAGTATTACGCCCCCAAGGCGTATTATCATCTGGATTCGCCCGAAAAAATCTACTGCAAGGGCTACGAGCCCGACGACCAGACCGGCCTTGCCATGGAACGTATCCGTGCGCACAAGGCGGACGGGCGGCCGTTCGCGCTGTTTTTGTCCTACGGCACGCCGCACGACCCGTGGACGCGCGAGAACGTTCCGGAAGAATATTACGACCTGTTTTGCGATACCGAATTTCCCGTACCGCCCAATTACAAAGCGCACAATGATCCCCACGCCGACGGCTGGGCGCGGTTTTTACCCGGCAAGCGCAAAAAGCTCAACGACTGGAAGCGCGCCTATTATGCCATGGTGGCGAACCTGGATTATAACGTCGGCAGGCTTTGGGATTTTATAAAGGAACAGAGGCTTGCCGACAACACGATCTTCGTCTTCACCTCCGACCACGGCGAGATGTTCGGCGCGCACGGGCGGCACGCGAAGAATATTTTTTATGAAGAGTCCGTCCGCGTGCCGTTCCTCATCAAATGGGGCGACCGCCTGCCTGCCGGGCGCAACCAAACGCCCGTAAACACGGTGGACATCGCGCCGACGCTGCTTTCCATGCTGGGGCTTCCTACGCCGCAGGAAATGCAGGGAGAAGATTTGAGCGACGCGGTGCGAAGCGGCGCATTCCGAAAGAACGACTGCCTGTTGATGGGCACGGGCCCCACTGCCATTTACGGCAACGGCACGGAGTGGCGCGGTATCCGTTCCGAACGCTTCACCTACGCCGTCTACAAGACAGGGAGACAGGAATTCCTGTTTGACAATCTCCAAGACCCCTATCAGCTGCACAATCTCCTCCGTGACCCGGCGTTTGCCGATACCGTAAATGCCCTGCGCGCGGAGATGTATGCGAAAATGGACGCTGTCGGCGATAAATTCCGCTGGAACAGCTATTACAGGCGCCACTGGGTCAAGGATCGCAAGATCCTCGTCACCACAGGCGAAGAAAAATAAAAAACCGCCCCGCGTACGTTTAAAGTGCGCGGGGCATTATCTTTGCTGTGTTGATGGGAGAAAGCGGTTTCCTATTCCGTGTCCACGGGCGCGGGCGGTGCTTGCGTATAACCGAAAGAGCTCCATTCCAGCACAACGCCTTCCTGCACGGGCGACGAAATAAAAGTGTGTGAATCGAGCCGCGCGTTGGCGTTCTCCGCAAGCCCCAGCCCGTCGGGGGAAAGCGGCAGCCGCTGCGAAGTGTAAAGCCACCCTATAGCCACCTGTCTGTCCCAGCCGCTCCCGCCCCCGAAATGGCGGGTGGCGGCAATGTATACGCGGCGGTTCGTGCTGCCGCGCGGAAAAGCGTATTCGCAGCCGATCGGGGCAAACGCGCCGATGGAATCGTAATTGCTCTGCTCGTCCCAGCTTTCCTGAAACGGCGTGACACGCACGGTTTCCCCCGCCTTGTCTGCCAGCACAAGGCAAAGCCGGGAGGGCGTTTCGTCTTGGGAAAGAATAAAAATCTCGCGGTCATATTGAAAATACAGGCTTTCGCGGAAGTGCGCCGCGTAGGTTTCGGGGTATTGCAGACAAAACAAGGTGCGTACAGCATTGTTTTCCCAACTGTCTCCCCAAAATTGATAGGCGCGCATCGTCATATCCGGCCCGTACCAATTTTCCGCAGAGATGCTGTCCGTGATGACCTGCATGGTTGCCATATCCGTATACAAAAGCACCTCGCTGTCCGGCAGGTCTGCGGCGATGTCCGCGGGCAGCCCCAGCGAAACAAGATGCTCGCGCGCGGCGGCCGCGTCCATGTTCTGCGCGTCCGCCTGCATATACGGCGCGGTACTTGGTACGCGCAACGCGGCGGCGGCCATCCCCAAGATCGGCAGCAGGGCAAACACAAGGATAACCGCCGTAAACCGCCGCCTGCTTTTTCGGGTGAACGGCTCTAAAATCGTTTCCTGCGGCTCGCCGCTGCAAATGACGCGGCGCATGCGCCAAAACAGCACGGTAAACACCACAGCGGCACACACCTCATAAATGAGGCCTTCGTTGCCCAGCCAAAAGCCGGACGTATTTCGATATATTTCATTGGAATCTGCGTCCCACCACGCAAGGCAATAGAAAAAATCCCCAAACAGCGGAAGGAATAGGGCGGGCAAAATGCCCGGTGTCAACGGATCGCCCGGCTCATAGGCGCTATTGTAAATTTCGCACAGCGCCGGATACAGCGCGCAGAGGAAAATGCCGTCCGCCACCCACGCCGCGATGTGCGTGACCGCAGCGGGAACCGTCAAAATGCCGAAATACATGGTTGCGCAAAATGCGAAAACCTGTAAAAACAGCGCAGCAGGCTGCAAAAAGAAAATTTTATGCGCCTTTTGGCTGACCGTGCGCAGGCGCAGCATCGAAAACAGCACCAAAAGCCCGCCTGCGACCTGAAACAGCAGGTCGGTATTCGGCGAAATAAACAGGCAGAGGTGCGAAAGCAGCAGCCCAAGCCCCAAACAGTCCATGGTCACATGCATCGGGCGCGGCTCGACGCCGCCGTACAGGTCTGCATACCGCGCTTGCAGTGTTTTTAATTTTCCCATGTGCGCCACGGCGTTCTCGGCGGCTTCTTTTTCTTCCATCCCTGTGGCGAGATTCTGCTCGTAAACCGTTTCCAAATGGTCGAGCAGCTCGTCCTCGGCTGCCCGCCGCTGTTTGCGCGCCCGGATCGGTTCAACGGCTTCGCGTGCGAAATCAGCGATCTCACGTGGCAGCATTTTGCACCCCTCCCAAAACGCGGTTGACCGCCGTCTGATATGTGTCCCATGCCTCGCGTTCGTCGGCAAGCTCCTTCCTGCCCTTGTCGGTGATCCGGTAGTATTTGCGCTTTCGCGCGCTGCCCTCCACCTGCACCCAGCGCGCGGTCAAAAGCCCGTCCATTTCCAGCGCGTGCAAAATGGGGTAGAGCGTGCCCTCATTCATCTGAAAGACTTGCCGGCTCTCAAGCTCCACAGTCTTGATGATCTGATAGCCGTACATCTCTCCGCGTGCGAGCACCCCCAGCACCAAAAGCGGCGTGCTGCCCTTTGCGAGCTCTTTGCGGATTTTCATCGGTTTTCCTCCTTTCCACTTGCGCTTTTTCATTTTTCTTTTCTTGCGGTGCAAAGATACCTTTAGTATCTATGTATAAAATAACACGGAATACATAGATTGTCAAGGTATATTTCCGCGAAAGAAAGATAAAGAAAAACAGGCTGCGCGTAGCAGTGCGCTCTGCAAATCTTGCCGAAAGAGCGAAAAATCCCGAAAAAGGCTTGACGCGGCGGGATTTGTTTGTTACAATATGAAACCGCTGTAAAAGAAAAACGTTTTACGGCTCCTTCCCGCGGGGAAACAGATCGCCCGCGGGCGAAAGTCCATAAGGAGGTGCAAAAAGAATGTCGAAGTATGAAGCTGTGGTCGTGTTCTCCGCTGCGGGGATCGAGGAAGCCACACAGGGCCTTGTTGAAAAGTTCAAGGCGCTCATTGAAGCGAACGGCACTCTCGAAAGCGTTGACGAATGGGGCAAGCGCCGTCTTGCTTATGAGATCAACGACGAGGCTGAAGGGTACTATGTCGTCTTCAATTTTGACTGCGAACCCGCATTCCCGGCGGAGTTCGAGCGCATTGCCGGTATCACCGACGGCGTGCTGCGTTCGCTCGTTGTGAAGAACTGAAAGCGGAGGGAAACAGCATGTTGAATTGCGCAGTTATCATGGGCAGACTGACCGCTGACCCCGAGCTTCGCACAACGAACAGCGGGATCTCGGTCACGAGCTTTTCCGTCGCCGTGGACAGACGGTATTCGCGCCAAAGCGAAGAGCGGCAGACGGACTTTATCAACGTAGTCGCATGGCGGCAGACCGCCGAATTTGTAACGCGCTATTTCCACAAGGGTTCCATGATCGCGGTGCAGGGCTCTATCCAGACCCGCAATTATGAGGACCGCAACGGCAATAAGCGCACCGCTTTTGAGATCGTCGCGGACAATGTTTCGTTCTGCGGCAGCAAGGCGGAGACCGGTACGGGTGCTGCGCCCGCTGCGGCGGCACGTCCCGCGCCCGCGTACCAAAGCGGCAACGCCGAGGGCTTCTCGGTTCTGCCGACCAACGATGACGATGCGTTCCCCTTCGCGGGGACGGATGACGACGACGGGCTTCCGTTCTGAGCCTGCCGAACTTGAAACAAGGAGGATTCCATCATGGCTTATGATAGACAGGGCGGCCGCGGCAGAAAGCGCAGAAAAGTTTGCTCTTTCTGTGTCGAGAAGGTCGAAAAGATCGATTACAAGGATGCGGCGAAGCTGCGCCGTTATACCTCGGAGCGTGCAAAGATCCTGCCCCGCCGCGTGACGGGCACCTGCGCGAAGCATCAGCGTGAGCTGACCACCGCCATCAAGCGCGCCAGAGCAATCGCGATCCTGCCCTATACGGCGGACTAAGGTGAAACACAAAAGCAAAACGAACCCCCAAGCGACTAAATCGCTTGGGGGCTTTCTACTTGCATATTCTGCTATTTTTTAGGTGGGTAGGGCGTTTCCACATCTGTCAGCCCCAGCAAGTAATCTGTGCTGGTGTGATGGAACTTTGCCAAGGCAACAAGCACTTCGGTCGGGATGTCGCGTTTCCCGAGCTCATAGCGGGAATACGCAACCTGCGTGCAATGTAGATAATCCGCCATATCCTTTTGCAATAAATCTTTGTCCTCCCGCAAATCGCGGATACGGTTGTATACCAAACAGGTCACCTTTCTAAAGGGGTACAAATAACAATGAAAAGCTGGTATCTTTATTATAGACAAACCATTTTGGTATATTGACAGATAAACCAAAATGGTTTATACTGCAAGTACACCATGAAAATGATATGCTTTGGTTGGAAAGGGGAAAGAACATGGGACAGCAACAGACAATATTGCCGGAACCGATTGTTCCGAATCAAACGGAGGAACCCAAAAAGGGCATTCATTTTTGTACAAACTGCGGCGCGCTTTCACAAAAAAAGGTTTGCGCAAATTGTGGGGTGAAACGCAACAAAACGCATAGATTTTGTGCATGGTGCGGTTTGGCAATCGATCCAAACGCTAAAAAGTGCCCGCATTGCCAAGAGCCGGTGCGGTCAACCGTTATCGAAAAGATTTTCTCTGTTTTTACTGTTGTTTATTGCTTTTTTGTTTTTGTATTTGCAATTTACGGGAGCTGGGGGGCAGCAGATATTGCAGAAGAAAAGCAGAACTATGCGGTTCTTACGCGCATAGCTTATCTGCTGGCGGGTGTTACAATCTTATTCGCAACAAGAAAGATCATTTTTAGATGGACACATAACAAATATAAAATACGGTTTGCCGTGCGTGTTTTGTGCGTACTTGCGAGCTTTGTATTCCTCGGCTGTGCTAATGCGTTGGAGGATAAGGTTTATTACCAAGTTGACAGAGACATTGCTATAGAAAAAGCGCTTCCATATGCCAATCTAGCACCGGATGATACAGCCTCAGAGCCTGTTGTCAGCGTAGATGAAAACATTTCATCCGATGAAACAGCTCAAGCTGTGTACGAGTTCTACGGATTAGACAGATATGACACCGACATTGTCATTATAGAATTTGATGTGGATTACGGGGATAATAGAAATAATGTGGACTGGGCGGAATACACGGTGTATTTTTTGTTTAATCGTTTGACGGGTGAATATATCCCGTTTGACAGAATGTGTTATGTGGAAAGCACCAATTCGTTTACAAACTATAATATAACGTTTCATCTGGTTCAGTAGTAACATCCAAGCATAAATAACCAACAAAAAGCTCGACCTGCGGGTCGGGCTTTTTGACTCTCGCATAAAAATACAAACAATTCATTAAATTTTGCATAAATAAACCGAAATAATGCATATTTATTCAGTGAAATCCGATAAACATACAAAAACACCGAATAAAAACGCGAACACACCTTGATTTTAACGGGAAATGGTGTATAATCTCAAGGTAATCATTTCTACCGAAAGTTGGAGGAACGTGATATGAACAAAAAAGACATCAAAAAGGTCGTCCTGGCGTATTCCGGGGGACTTGATACGTCCATCATCATCCCGTGGCTGAAAGAAAACTACAACAACTGCGAAGTCATCGCCGTTTCGGGCGACGTCGGGCAGGGGACGGAGCTCGACGGGTTGGAGGAAAAGGCGCTCAAGACCGGCGCTTCCAAGCTCTATGTGCTCGACCTCAAGAAAGAATATGTCGAGGAATACATTTGGCCCTGCTTAAAAGCGGGCGCGGATTATGAGACCTATCTGCTCGGCACGTCGCACGCGCGTCCCTGCATTGCAAAAGGGCTTGCCGAGATCGCCAAAAAAGAGGGCGCGGATGCCATTTGTCACGGCTGCACCGGCAAGGGCAACGACCAGGTGCGTTTTGAGCTGACGCTCAAGGCCTTCGCCCCCGAAATGGAGATCATCGCCCCGTGGCGCGAGTGGGATATCAAGTCCCGCGAGGAGGAGATCGAGTACGCCGAAGCGCACAACATCCCGCTGAAGATCAACCGCGAGACCAACTATTCCAAGGATAAAAACGTTTGGCACCTCTCGCACGAGGGGCTTGACCTTGAAGATCCCGCCAACGAGCCGCAATACGCGAAGCCCGGCTTCCTCGAAATGGGCGTTGCGCCCGAGCAGGCGCCGGACGAGCCGACCTATGTGACCATCCACTTCGAAAAGGGCGTACCTACCGCCATTGACGGCGAAGCAATGGAAGGCCTTGCCATTGTCGAAAAGCTCAACGAGCTGGGCGGCAAAAACGGCATCGGGCTTCTCGATATCGTGGAAAACCGCCTTGTCGGCATGAAGAGCCGCGGCGTGTATGAGACGCCCGGCGGCACGATCCTTTACAAGGCGCATGAGCTTCTCGAAATGCTCACGCTCGACCGCGAGACCTCGCACTATAAAAAGCTGGTCGCGCAGAAGTTCGGCGAGCTTGTGTACTTCGGCCAGTGGTTCACGCCGCTGCGCGAGGCGCTTTCCGCCTTCGTGGACAAGACGCAGGAGACCGTCACGGGCGACGTGAAGCTGAAGCTCTATAAGGGCAATATCATCAACGCAGGCGTCACCTCGCCTTACACGCTGTATGACGAGAACGTCGCCTCGTTCGGCGAGGACGGCGGCGCTTACAACCAGGCGGACGCTGCGGGCTTTATCAACCTGTTCGGCCTGCCGATCAAGGTGAAAGCCCTGCTCGACGCGAAGCGCGAGGAGAAATAACACGCTTTGCGTGTGACGGAGGGAGAGAAAGCCAATAGCGAACTACCCCTCAGTCTCGCTTCGCTCGACAGCCGCCAACGGCGGCCGTCCCCTTTGTCGCTTCGCGACATTTCCCCGCACTGCGGGGAATCACCCCTGACAAGGGGAGCAAAATTCGCTTTTTCGGGATGCTCATTCGAAAGGGCGTTTTCGCGCATTGCAAGGGATAAAACAGGAGAGACAGTTTATGCAGCAGCTTTGGCAGGGGCGCTTTCAGAAAGCGCTTGACCCTAAGACCAACGACTTCAATTCCTCGATCAAATTTGACAGCCGCATGTTCCGAGAGGACATTGACGGCAGCATCGCGCACGCGACGATGCTCTGCGCGCAGGGGATCTTGTCGGCGGAGGATTTAAAGGCTATTGTAGATGGGCTTACGGCGATCCGCAGTGAGATCGAAAACGGTACGCTTGCAATCGACCCCAACGCCGAGGACATCCACACCTTTGTAGAGGGGGAACTGACCGCGCGTGTCGGCGCGGCGGGCAAGCGTTTGCATACCGCGCGCAGCCGAAACGATCAGGTCGCGCTGGACATTCGGCTGTATCTCCGCAAAGCGTGCGAGGCGCTGTATCAACAGTTGACCGAACTCATAGGCGTGCTCTGCAAAAAAGCGGAGCAATATGCCGATGCGGTCATGCCGGGCTATACGCATCTCCAGCGCGCGCAGCCCATCACGTTCGGGCACCATCTGCTCGCCTATGCCGAAATGCTGCTGCGCGACAAAGCAAGGCTTCAGGACGCCGCCGAGCGCATGAATCAGTCGCCCTTAGGCGCGTGTGCGCTGGCGGGCACGACCTACAACACCGACCGCGAAAAGACGGCGCGCGACCTCGGCTTTTCAGGCGTGATGCACAATTCACTCGACGCCGTTTCCGACCGCGATTTCTGCATGGAATTGGCAAGCACGCTTTCCATTTTGATGGTGCACCTCTCCCGTTTCTCGGAGGAGATCGTGCTGTGGTGCTCGTGGGAATTCAAATTCGTCGAGCTCGACGACGCGTTTTCTACCGGCTCGTCCATCATGCCGCAAAAAAAGAACCCCGACATCACGGAACTCATCCGCGGCAAATCCGGGCGCGTGTTCGGCGATCTCGTGACGCTGCTTACCATGATGAAGGGCTTGCCGCTGGCTTACAACAAGGACATGCAGGAGGACAAGGAAGCGATCTTTGATGCGTTCGACACCGTCAAAATGTGCCTGACCGCGTTCATCCCGATGCTTGACACGATGACGGCGCTCCCCGAAAATATGCGCAAGGCGGCGGCGGGCGGCTTCATCAACGCCACCGACTGCGCCGATTATTTGGTCGGCAAGGGCCTGCCGTTTCGCGACGCGTACAAGGCGACGGGCGAACTCGTCGCCAAGTGCATCGGGGCGGGGCTGACGCTCGAGACCCTGCCGCTCGACAAATACAAGGCGGTGTGCGACCTGTTTGACGAGGGCGTGTACGATGCGATCAACCTCGACAAATGCGTGCGCGACAGGACCTCCCTCGGCGGCCCCGCACCGCAGAATGTGCGCGCGGAAGTCGAGCGCGTGCGGGAGTTGAACCAAAACAAATAAAAACCGAGCGTTCCTTCCATCTTTCGAGGGAGGTGGGGCGGGAGACCGCCGCCCCGGAAGGAGAGAAATGAGACTTCCGCGATTTCTTTTGATTCGTAAGCTGCAAAAGTGGGACAATTACCTGCCCTTTGTGGAAAAGACGGACTTGCACGCATTACCGCCGTTGACCGTCGGCTCTACGGATGACCTGCCCGAAACGACCCCCGAAACGATTTTCGAGCAGCTTCCGATGTACCGCCTGCTTTCGGAAAAATATGATCTGCCGACCGTAGCGGGTTCAGGCAGCGATTTTGAAAAGGCCGTCCGTGTAATGCAGTGGCTGACCGACCACACGCTTTACAGCGGTGCGTCGGCGACGTGGAAAGCGGATAACAGCCCGGAAATTTTGGACTTCGCCTACGATCAGGATTTTTCCCATGCAATCAACTGCCGCGAAAAGGCGATCGTACTTACGGACTGCCTTTTGGCGCTGAAGGTATATGCCTATCCCGTTTGTATGCTCAACAGGCAGGGCGGCGGCTGCCATTTTACCGTGCATGTATTCCTGCGTGAGCAAAAGCAGTGGGCGCTGTTTGACCCCTCCTTTAACTGCTGGTTTTCCAAAGAGGGCGAACCGCTGAACGCATGGACACTGCGCGACCTGTTTTTGGCAGGCGGCGAACCTGTTTTGGAAGGGTATACATTCAACCATACGGATAAATGCCGGGATGTGTATCTGCTTGCTTTCGTAAAGCAGAATTTAACGAATCTTACCACCTGGCAGGACAATTCCATGGATCGCCGTGGGTATAAGAAAAACGATTGGAACAGCAAAAAGGAATTTAAGGCAAAACTGCCGGAATGGATACTTTAACATAAAGTGAGAAAAAGTCTATGACCAACGTATTCATCGACGGTGCGCAGGGCACGACGGGCTTAAAGATCTTTGACCGTCTCCAAGCGCGCACCGATATTACACTCATCACCCTGCCCGAAGCGCGCCGCAAGGACGCTGCGGCGCGCAAAGAAGCGTTAAACGCCGCGGACATCGCGTTTTTGTGCCTGCCGGACGCGGCGGCGCGCGAAGCGGTCGGGCTGATTGAAAATGACAAAACCGTGGTGCTCGACACCTCCACCGCCCACCGCACCGAAGCGGACTGGGCTTACGGCTTCCCGGAGCTTTCGAAGGCTTTGGAACAAAAGCTGCTTTCCTCTAACCGCATCGCCGTGCCGGGCTGTTATGCAAGCGGCTTCATCGCGCTTGTAAAGCCTTTGGTGGATGCTGGCTTTGTTCCAGCAGACTTCGGCTTTGCCTGCCATGCCATGTCCGGCTACAGCGGCGCGGGCAAAAAGGGTATTGCGCAGTATGAGGCGGCTGAGCGCGACCCGCTTTTGGACGCACCGCGCGAATACGCGCTCACCCAAGAGCACAAGCACTTAAAGGAAATGCGCATGATCTCCGGGCTTGCGGTCACACCTATTTTCTGCCCGTACATCTGCGACTATTTCAGCGGGATGCTCGTGACCGTGCCGCTTTTTGCAAAGGATTTGCAGAGTGGCGCGACGGCCGACGACATCTGCGCGCTTTACAAATCGCTTTACCATACGCCCATCGTTTCGTACAAGGACGCGCCCGACGAAGCGGGCTTCCTTTCGGCGGTGGCGCTTGAGGGCTCCGACCGCATGGAAATTTCGGTGTTCGGCAACGGCGAACGCATTTTGCTCGCCGCACGCTACGACAACCTCGGGAAAGGCGCTTCGGGCGCGGCGCTCGAGTGCATGAACCTGAAAATGGGGCTTGCCCCCGAATACGGTTTGGAGCTGTAGATGTACGCGCATAAGCGGGAGAAAAAGCCCCGCCAGATGTCCGAATCCCTCCTCGTGGGGCTGTTGCTCGCCTTTTCCGGCGGGCTGATGGATGCGTATACCTATGTTTTGCGCGATCACGTTTTCGCAAACGCGCAGACGGGCAACATCATTTTGTTCGCCATTTCCCTGTTTGAGGGCAGTGCCCCGGCGGCTGTGCGCTATTTGCTGCCGATCCTGTCGTTCACACTCGGCGTGCTTTCGGCGCAGGGGGTGCGGCTGCGCTTCGGCCAGGCAAGATTCCACTGGCGGCAGGGGATGCTGCTTTTCGAGATCGCCGTTTTATTTGTTGTGGCGTTTATCCCGACAACGTACAACCTCCCCGCGAACTGTATGGTGTCGCTCGTCTGCGGCATCCAGATGCAGAGCTTTCAAAAGATTCGCGGCAACGCGCTCGCTACGACGATGTGCGTCGGCAATTTGCGCACGGCAACGGGCTACCTTTGCAGCGCGGTATATTCGAAAGACCGTGTACTTTTGAAGCGTGCGGGGCTTTATTACGGCATCATCGCCGTGTTCGCCCTCGGCGCGGTGTGCGGGAATTTCTTAGTGCGCGCGGTCGGGCAATATGCGATTTTCTTAAGCGTGCTGCTGCTTTGTGCGGCGTTTGCGCTTTTGTTTAAACGAAAAACGGACAAAGAAGAGAAGGAGAACCCATGAGCTTTTCTATCAAGGTCGATATCAACGGCGGCGTCACATCGCCGCAAGGATTCCGGGCGAACGGTATCCACTGCGGCATTCGCAAAAATAAGGAAAAAAAGGACTTGATGCTGCTTGTGTCCGATACGCTTTGCGACGCGGCGGCGGTCTATACGCAGAACCTCGTCTGCGGCGCGCCCATCACGGTCACGCGCGAGCACTTGAAAAACGGCAAGGCGCGCGCGGTCATCTGCAACAGCGGCATCGCCAACACCTGCAATGCGGACGGTGTGGAAAAAGCTGCCGCCATGTGCGACCTCACATCCCGCTTTACGGGGATCCCCGCTGATGACGTTATCGTCGCGTCCACGGGCGTGATCGGGCAGCCTATTGACCTTGCGCCGATCGAAAACGGAATGCAGGCGCTCGCAGACGGGCTTTCCGCAGACGGCGCGGACGCGGCGGCGCAGGCGATCATGACGACCGATACCGTGCAAAAAAGCATGGCGGTGCGCTTCGAGCTTGACGGCAAGTCCTGCACGATCGGCGCCATGGCAAAGGGCAGCGGCATGATCCACCCGAATATGGCGACCATGCTTTCCTTTATCACGACCGATGCGAACATCACGACCGAGATGCTGCAAGAAGCGCTCAATTGGTGCGTGCACCGCAGCTACAATATGCTTTCGGTCGACGGCGACACCTCTACGAACGATACCGTGGCGATTTTGGCGAACGGGCACTGCGGCAACACGCGCATTGAAACGCAAAACGAGGACTATGCCAAATTTTGCCGCGCGCTTTTTAAGGTCTGCAATTATATGGTGCGCATGCTTGCGAAAGACGGCGAGGGCGCGACCAAGCTGGTGCTGTGCGAGGTGCAAAACGCGCCCGACGAGGAGACGGCGCGCACTTGCGCAAAATCCGTGATCCGTTCGCCGCTCGTAAAAACCGCCATGTTCGGTGCGGATGCAAACTGGGGCAGAGTGCTTTGCGCACTGGGCTATGCGGGCGCTAAGATCGACGTTTCCAAGATCGATGTGTGCTTTTCGTCCGAAAAAGGCGAAATTGCCGTCTGCGAAAACGGCGCGGGCACCCCGTTCTCCGAAGAAAAGGCGAAAGAGATCTTACTCGCCGACGAGATCACCATTCTTGTGGACTTGAAGGACGGCGAAGCCCAGGCCACGGCATACGGCTGTGATCTGACATATGATTACGTCAAGATCAACGGGGATTATCGTACCTGATTCCCAATCACGGTGCAGCTTGCCGAAAGTAAGGTGCATATAAAAGTTTTCGTCCACCTTTTACAAAAGGTGGCGGGGTCGAGGGGCGGCGTCCCTCGTCGCGTCCCGCAGGACGCGAAACCCTTTTCTGTGGAAAAGCGCAGGAGAGGACGTCAAATCGTCCTGCGGACGGTTTGACGCGGAGAACCCTCGCCGGGGGTTCTCCGATGCGGCGATTTACGCCGCATTTGCTGAAAAATAAACCATTTCCGCAAGGAAAGAAAGAAAACGGCAATACGGAGGCTTTCATGGACATTTCAAAAATTTCCCACGCGGACCGTTCCGAGGTGCTGGTGCAGGCGCTGCCCTATATCCAGACCTACAACGGCAAGACCGTGGTGATCAAATACGGCGGCAACGCTATGGTCAATGAAGAATTGCAGGATGCGGTCATGACCGACATCGTACTGCTGCGCTCGGTGGGCGTGCATGTGGTGCTCGTCCACGGCGGCGGGCCCGAAATTTCGGAAATGCTGAAAAAGATCGGCAAAGAAAGCCGCTTTGTCGGCGGGCTGCGCTATACGGACGAAGAGACGATGGACATAGTGCAAATGGTGCTTGCGGGCAAGGTCAACAAGCACCTTGTGCAGCTTCTGACGCTGCACGGCGGTAAGGCGATCGGGCTTTGCGGGCTTGACGGCGACCTTCTGCAGGCGGTGCGGCACAAGGCGGACGGCGACATCGGCTTTGTCGGCGATATCGACCGCGTGAACACCGGGATCCTGACCGATATGCTTGAGGGCGGCTATATCCCCGTTGTCTCCTCCGTTGCGGGCGGCGAAAACGGTGCGGTCTACAATATCAATGCCGACACGGCAGCCGCACAGATCGCGGCGTGCCTGCATGCCGAAAAGCTGCTTTTGATGACCGACATCCCGGGGCTGCTGCGCGACAAGGATGACCCCTCGACCCTTATCCCCGAGGTCAAAGTGTCCGAGATCCCCGCGCTTAAAGCACAGGGGATCATCTCGGGCGGCATGATCCCGAAGATCGACTGCTGTGTTGAGGCGGTGCGCCGCGGGGTGAAGCACACAAATATCATCGACGGCCGTGTGCCGCACGCGATTTTAATGGAGCTGTTCTCCGACGCGGGCTTCGGCACGATGTTTTCAGCATAAAGTATAAGGAATGAGTCCTATGACGTTTGAAGAGATCAAACAAACCGCAGACACCTATTTGATGCCGACCTACGCACATTTCCCCGTCGCGCTCGAACGCGGCGAAAACGCGACGTATTATGACGTTGACGGTAAGCCGTATATCGATTTTACCGCGGGTATCGGCGTCAATATCTTCGGCACGAATGACGAAAAATGGAAATCGGCTGTTAAAGCACAGCTCGACAAGCTCCAGCACACGTCGAATCTGTATTATAACGAGACCGTAGCGCGCGCCGCAAAACTGCTTTGTGAGAAATCGGGCTTTTCGAAGGTGCTGTTCTGCAATTCCGGCGCGGAGGCGAATGAGTGCGCTATCAAGCTCGCACGCAAATACAGCTTTGACCGCTTCGGCGAGGGGCGCAGCACCATCGTGAGCCTGCAAAACTCCTTCCACGGGCGCACCATCGCCACCATCACCGCCACGGGGCAGGCGCATTACCACGAATATTTCATGCCGTTTTTGCAGGGTTTCCGCTATGCGGATGCGGGCAAAATCGAGCAGTTGGAAGAACTGGTCTCCGACGGCACGGTCTGTGCCGTGCTTTTGGAGGTCATTCAAGGCGAAGGCGGTGTTGTGCCGCTTCCCGACGAATATTTGCGTGCCGTGCGCGCGCTTTGCGACCGGCACGACCTGCTTTTGATGATCGACGAGGTGCAGACCGGGATCGGCAGGACGGGCAGCCTGTTTGCGTTCCAAAACGCAGGAATCACGCCCGACGTTGTCACCTGTGCAAAGGGCATCGGCGGGGGGCTGCCGATGGGGGCGTGCCTTTGCGCCGAAAAGCTGGGCAACACCCTCACCGCAGGGACGCACGGCACGACGTTCGGCGGCAATCCTGTTGCCTGCGCCGGGTCGATCGAGATCTTGAACCGTCTGGACGACGAATTCTTGCAATCCGTGCGCGAAAAGGGCGACTACATCCGTGAAAAGGTTTCAACCTTTACGGGCGTAAAGTCCGTACACGGCGCGGGCCTGATGCTCGGCATCGACCTGACCGAGAAAAAAGCCGGCGAAGTGGCGGCGCGCTGCTGCGAAAAAGGACTGTTGATCCTGACCGCCAAAGCGGCGCTGCGCATGCTGCCGCCGCTGACCATCACCTATGACGAGATCGATAAGGGACTCGGCATTCTTGCCGACGTACTTTCCGAATAAAGGAGAAAAGCATATGAAACATCTGTTGAGCCTGCTGACCACCACCCCGCAGGAGATCGAGGACCTTTTGAACCTCGCTGATCAGCTCAAGTACGAAAACAAGCACGGCATCTCGCACCACCGCTTAAAAGGGCAGACGCTCGGGATGATCTTTCAGAAATCCTCCACGCGCACGCGCGTTTCGTTTGAAACGGGCATGTACCAGCTCGGCGGGCAGGCGCTGTTTCTGTCGAGCCGTGATCTGCAGATCGGGCGCGGCGAGCCGGTCGAAGACACCGCGCGTGTGCTCTCGCGCTATCTCGACGGTATCATGATCCGTACATTCGCACAAAGCGAGGTGGAAGCACTCGCCAAATACGGCAGCATCCCGATCATCAACGGGCTTACGGATTTTTGCCATCCCTGCCAGGTGCTTGCAGACCTCCTGACCGTCCGCGAACACAAGGGACATCTCGACGGCCTTAAAATGTGCTATATCGGCGACGGCAACAACATGGCAAATTCTCTGATCGTCGGCGGTTTGAAAACGGGTATGCGCGTTTCCGTCGCGTGCCCCGAGGGGTATGACCCCGACAAACAGGTTTTGGATTTTGCAAAATCCTATCAAGGCTTCCAGCTTTACAGAGACCCCGTGCAGGCGGCAGCCGGCGCGGACGTGATCTTCACTGACGTTTGGGCATCCATGGGGCAGGAGGACGAGGCTGCTGCGCGCCGCAAGGTGTTTGAGGGCGTGTACCAGGTCAATAAGAAGCTGCTTTCCGCCGCGAACAGCGGCTGCATGGTGCAGCACTGCCTGCCTGCGCACCGCGGCGAGGAGATCACCGCCGACGTGTTTGAAGCGCACGCCGATGAAATTTTCGACGAGGCGGAAAACCGCCTGCATGCGCAAAAGGCGGTCATGGTCACGCTTATGGAGCGGTAAACATGCAAATGCAGTTTGCAGGCGTCGACCACGGCAAAGCGTTCGACTGGGGCGAAACGTCGGCAGAATACGCACAGTACCGCGATATTTATCCGCCCGTATTTTATAAGCGTGCTTTTTTAGACGCAGGCATAGGCGCTGCGGGGCAGACCTGCCTTGATCTCGGCACGGGGACGGGCGTTTTGCCGCGTGTTATGGCTTCATACGGTGCGAAATGGTACGGCGCGGATATTACGGGACAGCAGATCCTGTATGCGCGCAAACTTGCCGCAAAGCAGGGACTTACGATCGAATTTTCCGTTGCGTCTGCCGAAGATACGGGCTTTTCCGACGGGATGTTCGATGTCGTCACCGCCTGCCAGTGCTTCGGGTATTTCGACAAAAGCCGCGCCTTGCCGGAGATTTTCCGTATCCTAAAGCCGCATGGGCATTTTCTGGTTTTGTATATGGCGTGGCTGCCGCAGGAAAGCGAGATCGCCCGAAAAAGCGAACAGCTTGTGCTGCAATTCAATCCCGCATGGAGCGGCGGCGGATTTCAGCGCAAAACGGAAACGCCGCCCGTGTGGGCGAAGCCCTGTTTTGACTGTGTACGCTGTGAGAGCTTTGCGGCGGACGTTCCCTTTACCCGTGAAACGTGGGACGGGCGCATGTACGCCTGCCGCGGTATCGGTGCCGCATCGCTGCCCGAAGCAAAGAAAGCAGAATTTCGCAAAGCGCACCGGGAAATGCTGCGAGCGTTCCCGGAGGTCTTTACCGTCCCGCATTGGATCTCTATATTGGACTTTGTGAAAAAAGCATAAATAGCCGGAATAGCTAAAAAATTGTACCCCGCACGACAAGCTCGTGCGGGGTACAGATGTTTTGCGTCCGTTTTTACGTTTATTCGGCTTTGCGGGAAAAATACCGAATCATCAGGCAGGCGAGTATGATTGCGAGCACGCCGAACAGCAAATGCAGTGCGTTGAACAGCGCGAAAAACGATACGGAGCTGTCCCCAACCAGAAACGCGGAAATAAGGCTCAGCAGGGCTTGAGGAAGCTCAATAATGGATTGCGCACCAACAAAAATCAGAAGAAACCCAAGCGCTTTCCGAAAGCGTTTGTAGGCGATCAGCCCGGCGAAGAAGCTTATTGCCAGTGTCAAAAAGATGCTGACTGCGGATTGCAGCCACGGTATTATGTTGACCGAAAATGAATTGTACCCCTGTGTGTTTACAACATAGTTGTTATACAGTATGTTGATGACCGACTGCGCAATGCTCGATAGGATAAACGCCACGACCATCATAACGTATGGTAAAGCGCGCGACTGTGCTTTTTGCGGCGCGGGAGGAACGGCGTTCACGGGCGGGACAACAGGTGCAGCCGTTGCGGGCGCCACAGGAGGAGAGACCGGCGCTTTGGCAGCCGGGGCGGGTGCTGCCTCCGGCGCTGCGGCGGCAGCTTCCGGCTTCGATGTTTCCTGCACATTCTTCGGAACCCCTTGTTCGAACTCTTTCATAAAAATACCCCTTCATTTTATTTTGCACCTGTATAAGTGCAAATATAGTATAACATACTTACAATAAAGTCAACAACTGCACTTATATAGGTGCATTCTAAGGCGGTAGCATGAACGCGGAATACGAAAAGATCTTCGGGCAGAATATCAGGCGGCTGCGGGAAAGCCGGCACATGACGCAGGAGCAGCTTGCCGTAAAGCTCCAGCTTAACGGCTGCGATATGACCAGAAGCGCCCTTGCTAAGATCGAGGTGGGGCAGCGGCATGTCTATCCCGACGAAATCAGGCTGCTCAAAGAATTGCTCGGTGCGAGCTTTGAGGAATTGTTTTATACACCGCAGAGGTAACGCGCTGTTTCCCGCTGAGCGTGGACATTGGCGCCATAGCGGAAAAGCGATATTAAAACCCCCGAAAGGCTTTGTAACCTTTCGGGGGTTTTATTTCAGGTGTGTCGGCGTTTGGCTTAATACATCCCGCCGCCGGCCTGCGCCATGGCAGCAGCCGCCGCCGCGTCTGCTTTCGGATCGGGAATATCCGATACCAGCGATTCGGTGGTCAGCACCATGGCTGCCACGGAAGCTGCGTTCTGCAGTGCGGAGCGCGTGACCTTTGCAGGGTCCAAGATGCCCGCTTCAAACATATCGACATAGGTTTCCGCCGCAAAGTTGAAGCCGTAGCCGGGCTGCTTTTTGTTGACGATCTCATTGACGATGACCGAACCTTCAAGCCCTGCGTTCGCCGCGATCTGGCGGACCGGCTCTTCGATCGCCTTGAGCACGATGCGGATGCCTGTCTTAAGGTCTGCATCCTCTTGCGTTTCAAGGAGCTTTTCGACTGCGGGGATCGCTTCAAGCAGCGCCACACCGCCGCCGGCGACGGAGCCCTCTTCCACAGCCGCCTTGGTGGCTGCCAGCGCGTCCTCGATGCGCAGCTTCTTTTCTTTCATTTCGGTCTCGGTCGCAGCGCCAACACGGATGACCGCTACGCCGCCTGCGAGCTTGGCAAGACGCTCTTGCAGCTTCTCGCGGTCGAAGTCCGAGGTCGTGGTCTCGATCTGGCTGCGGATCTGCGCCACGCGGCCCTTGATCGCATCGCTGTCGCCTGCACCGTCTACGATGGTCGTATTTTCTTTCGTGACTTTGACCTGCTTCGCACGGCCGAGCTGCGGGATGTCCGCGTCTTTCAGCTCCAAGCCGAGGTCGGCGGTGATCACTTCGCCGCCTGTCAGGATGGCGATATCCTGCAGCATTTCCTTTCTTCTGTCGCCGAAGCCCGGGGCTTTGACGCAGACGCAGGTGAACGTGCCGCGCAGCTTGTTTACGAGAATGGTGGAAAGCGCTTCGCCCTCCACATCCTCGGCGATGATGAGAAGCTTCTGGCCCGCGTTGACAATCTTTTCAAGCAGGGGCAGGATCTCCTGGATGTTGGAGATCTTCTTATCCGTGATGAGGATGTACGGATCGTCGAGAACCGCCTCCATCTTGTCGGTATCCGTGACCATGTAGGGCGAGATGTAGCCGCGGTCGAATTGCATACCCTCGACCACGTCGCTGTAGGTCTCGCTCGTCTTAGATTCCTCGATGGTGATAACGCCGTCCGCCGTGACCTTTTCCATCGCGTCGGCGATGAGCTTGCCGATGAATTCGTCGGCAGCGGAGATGGTGGCGATACGCGCGATGTCATCGCTGGTCTTGACGGGCTTCGCTTCGTTGTGGATCGCTTCAACGACGGCGTCCACAGCCATCTGCATGCCCTTTTTCACGACCATCGGGTTCGCGCCCGCAGCGACATTCTTCATGCCTTCGCGCACCAGCGCTTGTGCAAGCAGGGTCGCGGTGGTGGTGCCGTCGCCAGCCACGTCATTGGTCTTGGTGGCGACTTCCTTGACGAGCTGTGCGCCCATGTTCTCAAATGCGTCCTCCAGCTCGATCTCCTTCGCGATCGTTACGCCGTCGTTGGTGATCAGCGGAGAGCCGTACTTCTTATCGAGCACGACGTTGCGGCCCTTGGGACCGAGGGTGATTTTCACGGTGTTGCTGAGTTTGTCGATACCGGCCTGCAGCGCCTTGCGCGCTTCCTCGCCGTAAATGATCTGTTTTGCCATTTCAAAAGACCTCCCGAATGATTATTCTACAACGGCCAGAATGTCGGACTGGCGGACGATGGTGTAATCCACGCCGTCCATCTTGACTTCCGTGCCGGAATATTTGCTGGTGATGACCTTGTCGCCGGGCTTTACATACATGGTGACCTCTTTGCCGTCCACCACGCCGCCGGGGCCGACTGCCACAACTTCGGCGACCTGGGGCTTTTCCTGTGCGGAGGCCGCAAGGATGATGCCGCTTTTGGTGGTCTCTTCGGCTTCAACAGCCTTGAGCACGACTCTGTCTGCAAGGGGTTTGATTGTCATATAAATTCCTCCTGAAAGAATGATGTGCAAGTTTTAGCACTCGAACTTCCTGAGTGCTAAATTCTATTTTAACCATTATTTAGAAAAAATCAACCCCTTTTTTGAAAGTTCACAAAATTGTCATAATTTCCGCTTTTTATATGCGCACCGCCGCACGCTTTTGACAAAGTTCCGGTTTTGATTTTGTCTGTTTCATCTATATACAAAAAGGCAAAGCGTATGCTACAATAAAACTGCAAAAGCGCGGCACCGATTGCGGCAGGTGTTTAGGGCATTTAAGCTACCGAGAGTCGAACCCGATATGCCGAAAACGCGCCGGCACGGCGGTCTTTCCCTTTTTCACTCTTGGCAGGCGACAGCCTGCCTGCGTGCTCAAAACGAAAATCCCATCCCTGCCGACATCGTTTTCGGTGCGCAGCAGTTTTCAGCGAGGGGATTTTTGTGCGGGAAAGGCACAAAAGCGCAGGAATACTATCGTATTTCAAGCTTTTTAACGCAACCCGCGCGGGAAGCACCCGCTGAAAACCATATTGTGTTCGATTCTCGGTAGCTTAAGAGCAGTCGGTTCCCGGCTGCTCTTTTGCGTTTTGTTTGGCGGACTTTGAAAAACGGGCATGGAAAGGGGAGACGGTTCTATGAAAAAGCAAACGAAAAAGCGGATTTTGATTGCAGTGGCGGTGCTGCTCTTGCTGGCAGTTCTCGCCGCAGGCGGTGGCGCGCTGTATCTTAGAAGCTTGCCGTCGCCATTGGCAAAATACGACTTTACCGGCTGCACGGTGGAGCTTTATGCCAAATGGGCGGATGCGACCTATATGGAGATGACGGAAATCGATACCGAAGTTTTTAAAAACGGTTTGCAAGGTGTTCGGGTCTTTCCGTTGGAAATGCGCAACCCGCCGGATGGTGTCGCCGGCGGTCCACTGCACCAGTTTCGCGTGCGCTTTTCGGATGGCAGTACGTTAGATATTGGCGTCGTGCATGACAGTTTGATCCTTGGAGAGAAGTGGTATCGCTGTGATCCGGATACGACCCTTACGCTGTATTGGCTCGAACAGGCGTACAATGCGCAATATTACGAGCAGTACGCCGCACCGGCAAGCGCATTTTAGATGTCAGATATCAGACGTTAGATGTCAGAAACGGTTGCAGGTTTTTGCAAAGCCGCAATATGCAAAAAACCGCGTAGTGGCGGGCTTCCACGCCCGCCGCAGGGCAGGGCTACAACAAAGCAACCTATAGCGACGAGAAACAAAAAAGGCACGTGGGCAAGCGAAATGCTTGCCCGCGTGCCTTTTACGAATGCTGCATAGCTGTTTCCTGTTGGACTGCCCATAAATCTTTAAGCAAATGCAGTTTCATTATTCTTTTCAATCATCACACCATCTTCAAAAAGAAAATATGATTTAGTACCAATGACTTCTATGCTGCCGTCATTTACGAAAAGTGTGACTTCTTCCGGTAATGCTATGATTTTTCCATGCTTGGATACTTCCAATAAAAATTGTTTGCTTTGCTCCGTTTTATCAACGGTTCCGTTTGTATAATGACATAGGAGCGATATTCCGTTTAAAATATCAAAACCGTTTGTATCACGCAAATTAACTGTATTGACATCGTCAAGCCGACAAGCATCCAGATCCTTACCAAAGATGATAGCACCTGCACTGCCGCCAAAGACAACACCGCCGTTATTCAAATATCTTTTTAGCTTCTCAAAAGCACCGCATGTCTTTAAATCATTTAACAATTTAAATGTATTGCCGCCGCCAATAAAGATCGCGCTATACGCATTGAATTCCTTAGTGGATAATTCATCTGTACTTCTTACCATTTCAATGCCGGGAATTTCAACGTCTTTTAATTCTTCTGTTATCCACATATAGCAGTCTTCATACAACGCCTGTTCCATGGCTAACGGAATATATAAGCAGGGCTTAGAATGGTCGATCACTTCGTTTAATCTTTTATTTGCTTCAATGGTTTGAGCGCCATCTCCGCCACCGCACAAAAAAACTTTCATACGATTTTCCTCCTAATTATGTGTTCTCCCCCAAAAATATCCGAAACGCCGTCGGCAGGGCGTAGGTGCTTTGCAATTCTTCGGGCGTTGCCCAAAGAAAAACTTCGCTCTTTTCGCGGCAGCGGATATGGTACCCGACCATTTCCCAACGGATATGCGTAAAAATGTGCGTTTTGTGCGTTTCCCGCAAAAGCTCTATGGGTTTTACGCCAAAGCTTTCCGCCGCTTGCAGCGCATCGCTCGGCGAAAGCTGCCCCTCTGTGTTCGGGAACTGCCAAAGCCCCGCCAAAAGTCCTTTGCCCTCGCGCCGATGGATAGCGTATGCGCCGTCACACTCCAGCAGAAACACCGTGCGCGGCTCTACGCGCTTTTCGCGCTTGGGGAGCTTTTTGGGAAGCGTTGCCTGTGTGCCGTGCGCGTGGGAAAGGCAGATCTCCCGCACGGGGCAAATGTCACATTTCGTTACCTTCGGCATGCACACGCACGCGCCGAGCTCCATGAGACTTTGCGTGAACGCGCCGCAGTGTCCCGCAGGGTAAACTTCCTGCAAACTCTGTGCGACGCTTTTCTTGACGGCGGGCAGGTCGATGGGCTCGTCCTTTTCGGCAATGCGCGCGGCAATGCGCAGCACGTTGCCGTCCACCGCCGCCACGCTCGTTTCAAAGCAGATCGAGCAGATCGCCCCCGCCGTGTAGTCCCCAATGCCGGGCAGGGCGCGCACTGAATTATAATCTCGGGGAAATTCCCCGCCGTATTGGGAAACAATAAGCTTTGCCGCCTTTTGCAGATTGCGCGCGCGGGAATAGTAGCCCAAGCCCTCCCACAGCTTCAAAAGCGTTTCTTCGGGCGCTTCGGCTAAATCGCGCACAGTCGGAAACGCCTGTAAAAAGCGTTCGTAATACCCGCGCACCGCCTCCACGCGCGTCTGCTGGAGCATGATCTCCGAGACCCAGACGTGGTACGGCTCGCGGTCGCGCCGCCACGGCAGGTCACGGGCGTTTTTCGCGTACCACGGCAATAAGAGCGCGGGCAGGCGCGCAAAACGTTTTTTTGTATCGAAATCGGAATACGGCACAGGGAAACTCCTTATTTTGGGATATACATCATTCGCACAATGCGGTTGACCGCGCCGGCGGACAGGAGCTTTGCGAGCGCGCAAAAGAATTTATACTTCGCGCCTACGGTCGTGATCAGCGGCATCCTTTTGCGCTTGGCGGTGCGTACCACAGCTTCGGCAATTTGTTCCGGCGCCATGCCGTTCTGCTCGTCGCGCTCCATCACGGCGACGCTGCGGGAGATCCTGCCGCCGTATTCGTCGTCGCCGATTACATTTTTTTGCCGCGCGGCGGTAAAGCCCGTTTTCACATCGCCCAGACGCAGCGTGCCTACCGAAACGCCGAACGCGGCAAGCTCGCTGCGCCACGCGCCGGTAAGCGACTCCACCGCCGCTTTGGAGGCGGAATAAAAGGATTGGAACGGGATAGGGAATACCGCCGCCGCAGAGGAAATGTTCAAAATACGCCCCTTTGCCGCTTTCAGCGCGGGCAGCGCGCACTGCGTCACAAGGGTTAGCGCGAATACGTTAAGCTCAAATTGCCGATGCAGATCCTCGGCGCTTGTGTATTCCGCCGCACCCGAAATGCCGAAGCCCGCGTTGTTTACAAGCAGGTCGATCCGTTCTATGTCCGCGAACGCCGCGCGCACTTGTTCGGCGTTTGTCACGTCGCATGCTTTGCTTTCCACGCCCGCAACGGGGCAGGGCGTGCGGCTTAAAGCGATCACGCGGTAGCCGTTTCGGGAGAGTGCCTCGGCGGTCGCTTTCCCGATCCCGCGCGACGCGCCCGTCACCACTGCAACCATAGTTTCACCACCCGAAATATTTTCTTCCTTATTGTAGCACCCCTGCACATTTTTTACAATGCACGTACCGCCATTTTCCGACAAAACGATATTTGCATTTTCCTTAGATATATGGTATACTACACTTCTCGCTGCAAAGGCAAAACAACAAAAGGATGGTGAACCGCATGCCGATCAAGATCGACGACCAGCTGCCTGCACGGCACAGCCTGGAACTCGAAAACATTTTCGTCATGACCAACGACCGCGCAAGCAGGCAGGACATCCGCCCGCTTAAGATCATCCTTTTGAACTTGATGCCGACCAAGATCGAAACGGAAACGCAGATCCTGCGGCTTTTGTCCAATTCTCCCCTGCAGGTGGAGGTCGAGCTTTTGCAGGTGAAGTCGCACGTGTCCAAAAACACCTCGCGCGCACATATGCTGCAGTTTTACAAGACGTTTGACGACGTGAAAGACTCGAAATACGACGGGCTCATCGTCACGGGCGCGCCCGTGGAGCTGCTGGATTTTGAAGAGGTCGATTATTGGGAGGAGCTGTGCACCATTTTCGACTGGGCGCAGCGCAACGTCTATTCGACCTTCAACATCTGCTGGGGCGCGCAGGCGGCGCTGTATTTCAAATACGGCATCCCAAAACACCTGCTGCCTGAAAAAATGTTCGGCGTGTTCCGCCACAGGCCGCTTGATCTGTATCACCCGCTTCTGCGCGGCTTTTCCGACGTGTTTTATGTGCCGCATTCGCGCCACACCGAAACGCGCAAGGAGGACATCGCACAGGTCAAGGATCTGCAGATCTTGTCGTATTCCGACATGGCGGGCGTGCACCTGATCTCGGATATGGCGTGCCGCAATTTTTACTGTACAGGCCACTGCGAGTATGACAGCGACACGCTCGCACGCGAGTATTTCCGTGATCTGCAAAAGGGGCTTTCTATTCGCATGCCCTACAATTATTTCCCCGATGACGACCCCAAAAAGACGCCGCTGATCACATGGCGCGGGGCGGGCAGCCTGCTGTTCCAGAACTGGCTGAATTATTTTGTGTATCAGCGCACGCCGTATGAGTTGAGCGCGATCAAGTAAAGAAAAAGGGATTTTAGTTTGCGCTTGATGCGCATTGGTTTGAACAAGTGGAAGGAGAAAACGGTATGGGTGGATTTTTCGGTGTGGCGTCCAAAGAGGACTGCGTATTTGACCTGTTTTTCGGGACGGACTATCATTCCCACCTCGGCACCAAACGCGGCGGCATGGCGGTTTACGGCGAAACGGGCTTTGAACGCGCCATCCATAATATTGAAAATGCGCCGTTCCGCACAAAATTTGAACGCGATGTGGAGGAGATGCACGGCAACTTCGGCATCGGCTGTATTTCCGACAACGAGCCGCAGCCTTTGATGGTGCGCTCGCATTTGGGAAATTTCGCCATCACCACCGTCGGGCGCATCAACAACGTGGACGAGCTCGTGCAGTCCGTATTCACCGAGGGGCGCACGCATTTCCTTGAGATGAGCGGCGGCGACATCAACGCTACCGAACTGTGCGCGGCGCTTATCAACCGTAAGGATTCGATCCCCGAGGGCATCCAATACGCCCAAAGCGTCATTGACGGCTCCATGTCCATGCTCGTGCTCACGCCTAAGGGCCTGTATGCCGCGCGTGACCGTGTGGGGCGCACGCCCGTGATTCTCGGGGCAAAAAAAGGCGCGTACTGCGCGGCGTTTGAGTCGTTTTCCTATCTCAACCTCGGTTATGACCACTATAAGGAATTGGGCCCCGGCGAGATCGATTTTATCACCCCGGAGGGTGTTGAAACGGTCGTGCCCGCGCGGAAGGAAATGAAGATCTGCACCTTTTTATGGGTGTATTACGGCTACCCGTCCTCGTGCTATGAGGGTGTGAATGTGGAAGATATGCGCTGCCGCTGCGGCGATGTTTTAGCGCAGCGCGACAATGTGGAGGCGGACAGCGTCGCAGGTATCCCGGATTCGGGCACGGCGCACGCCATTGGCTATGCGAACCGTTCGGGCATCCCGTTCTCGCGCCCGTTCATCAAATATACGCCCACCTGGCCGCGTTCCTTCATGCCGCAGAACCAGAGCCGCCGCGACCTGATCGCGCGCATGAAGCTCATCCCCGTGGATGCGCTCATCCGCGGCAAGCGGCTTTTGATGATCGACGACTCCATCGTGCGCGGCACGCAGATGCGGGAGACTACGGAATTCCTGTACCACAGCGGCGCAAAGGAAGTCCACATCCGTCCTGCCTGCCCGCCGATCATGTACGGCTGTAAATATCTCAACTTCTCGCGTTCCGCGTCGGAGCTGGATCTTATCTCACGGCGCGTGATCGCCGAAAAGGAGGGCGAAGCGGACGCCGCGACGCTGGCGCGCTACGCCGACCCCGACACGCCCGAATATGCGGATATGGTCGAAACGATCCGGGAGCGCCTGCATTTCACGTCGCTGCAATATCAGCGGCTCGACGACATGATCGCCTCGGTAGGACTGTCGCCCTGCAAATTCTGCACCTATTGCTGGAACGGAAAGGAATAAAAAGAAAACCCATAATCCATAAACCGCGCGGACGCAAATGCGTCCGCGCGGTTTTTATGTTGTTCGGTTTATTTTATTCTGTAAAGCAAAACAGCTTTGCACCGTGCGGCTCGATAGTTGTGCGCAGGCGGTTCTTTACGTCCTTTTCGACCGCGCCGCTCCAAATTTCCGTGACCGTATACGGTGTGCCGGGCATCAAAACGGTGCGCAGATCGACCGTGACCGTGCTCTCTGCGTCCTTGGTGTTGAATACGGCAAGATATTTGCAGCTTTTTCCGCAGCTTTCCCAAAGGATCGTGCCCTTGCCGTTTTTCTCGTCGCAAAGGATCTCGCGCGCCCCGTAGGCATTTTGGTGCATATCGAGGTAGGCGCGGTTCGTCAAAAGCGCGCGCGTCCAATCGTCGTTTTCGGGCAGGTTGCCGCCGATCATCAACGGGCTTTTGAAAACGCCCCACAGGGTGAGCATCGTGACCTGCTCGGGCTTTGTGAAGTTGGTGTATCGGTTCGCCTCACCGTGGCAGGGCGCGTTTTTGGAAAGCCGCCCTAAGGGAAGCATATCGCAGTCGGGCCAGCTCCCGCGCCCCGGCTTCCCTTGCCAGCGGCGGCAAACCTCGAACATACCGTGCAGATATTTCCAATCATCCCAAAAGTCCCCGGTCAGCCGCCACATATCCGCATGCGCACGCAGATGCGGCTCGTCTTCGAGCCTTGCGGGGCCGGGTGAAAGCGACAACACCATCTCCCGCCCGCAGCGGTCTATGGCGCGGCGGATCATCTCGATTTCGTGCGCCGCAGAATAGGGCGCGTCGAACTGCCGGAACTCTGTCACGCAAATGTCATCGCATTTGATGAAGTCCACGCCCCACGACGCATACAATTCAAACAGGGAATCGTAGTAGCTTTGCGCGGCGGGGGTGTCTCGAAGACCGTACATGTCCGTGTTCCACGAGCAGATCGAGTACGGGTGCGCAATGTCGCGGCATGTAAAGTCTGTCCCCTTTACGGGCAATGCCTTATGCACCGCCTCGCGCGGGACGCCGCGCAAAATGTGGATACCGAATTTGAGCCCCAGACGGTGGCAGTATTCGGCGATCGGCGCAAAGCCCCGGCCTCCCGCCGCACTCGGAAAACGGTTCTCTGCGGGCAGAAGCCGCCCGTAACCGTCGAGCACCAGCGGCGCGAAGGGGTGGTAGTCGTTGCTGCCTGCGGTCGGTTCATACCATTGGATGTCGCAGACGATATATTCCCAGCCGTAGGGCTTCAGGTATTTCGCCATATAGTCGGCGTTGGCTTTGAGCTGTTCCTCTGTGACCGCTGCGCCGAAGCAGTCCCAGCTGTTCCAGCCGAGCGGCGGCGTTTTGGCAGGTTTTTTATACATGGCGAATATCCTCCCGAAGACGTTCCCTATTTCAAAAACAGCTTGCGCAGCAGCTCGCGGGCTTTGACCGTATCATAGCCGCCGGGAGAGTTTTTGAAGTTTTTAAGGTTCTGCCAGCGCGCGCAGTAGGCTTCGATCTGCTCTTCCGTCATCGAAATGCCGCTAAGATCCGTAAGAGAAAGGATGATGCGCTCGAATTCCGGGAAATTCGTGTGGAGCATCGAAAAGAAATCCCGTGCGCGCGCATCCTGAAATTCCATGCCGCGCGCGACATAAGCGGGTAAAAATGCCGTGCACGCCCTGCCGTGCGGCAGCGCGAAATCCTCAGTCAATGCGTAGCCCATCCCGTGCGGGAACCCCGCGCCGCAGATGTTCAGTTCCATCCCGGCATACAGCGAGGCATAATACAGCTCGTCGCGCTGCTCCGGACGCGGGGACTCGGCGCTGTCGTAAAAGGCTTTCAAATACTTCCAAAGTACGGGGATCGCCTTTTCGCCGAACAGCCGCGCCATGTCGTCAAAACGATTGGAGAACCACCCCTCCGCCGCGTGGGCAAAGGCGTCGAGCGCAGTGCTCACCGTAACGGGGTAGGGGACGGAATAGGTGTATTTGGGGTCTGCAAGCGCGTACCTCGCATAGAAGTCCCGGCCGCTGACGCTCTGCTTGCGCCCGTTTTCGCGCGTGAGCACGGAAACACCCGTGACCTCGCTGCCCGTTCCCGCCGTTGTGCCGATGAGCACGGTCGGCAGCGGCTCGAACATATAACCGCCGTCATAAATGCCCTCGGCTGTGAGGGTCTTGTTCGCGGCGTATACGGCGATCGCCTTCGCCGCGTCTAATGCGGAGCCGCCCCCGATGCCGACGATATATTCGACCCCGTAATCGCGTGCAAGCTGTCCCGCACGGTGGCAGCTTTCGGCGGTGGGATTGGGCTTGACTTCGGAAAAATGCACATGCGTAACGCCTTGTGCGGTGAGCGCGTCCGTTACATCCTGCAAGGCGCCGCTTTTATGTGCCGCCGTGCCGCTGGTCACGAGCATGCAGGTCTTGCCGAGGCGGGAAAAAATTTCCGCATTGTGCTCGACCGCCGCATACCCGCCGAGCACCTGCGCGGGCATAAAAAATTGAAAGTCCATATATTTCACCCATCCATATGAATTTTAAGCACCCGAAAGCTGTTTCGCGAGCTTCATAGAGTTATTTTACCACGATTTTACATCGGAAAGCAAGGTTGGATATGCCGGAGTCTTTTTTTCGACAAAATATAAGCGGATATATTGATATTTTCTAAACAATTCTTGAAGTAATCCCGAAAATATAGTATATTGATGCTGTATATCAAAGCAGGATCGGAAAGGGCGAAGCGTGTGCGTTTGACGGTAAAAATACGGGCGTTGGGCGCCGCGGTGCTCGTACTTGCGAGCGCTCTTTGCGCCTGCTCGCGCGGCGGCACGCAAACGCCGTCCGGTCAAGCCCAGGACATCGCAATGGGCTCTGCGATCAGTGTGAGCGCTTACGGCGGTTCAAAAGAAGCGGCGCATTCACTTTGCGTCGCGGCGTGCGATGCCGTGCAGGCGCTGGATACCCGCGTGCTGTCGAAAACCGCTTCCTCGTCCGAATTGTACCGCTTGAATCACACCGACCCTGCGGCGTTTCCCGTTGCCGTGAGCAGCGAACTGTTCGACGCACTTGCCGAAACCAAAGCGATCTATGCGCATTCCGGCGGCAAGGCGGCACTGGGCTGCGGGGCGCTCACTTCGCTTTGGGGCATGGATACGGACGAGTTCCGTGTACCGGCACAAGAAGAGATCGACGCCGCCCGCGCCCTTTGCAGCGATGATACCGTGCAGCTGGATGCGGAAAATAACACTGTTTTCTTTGCACCCGGGCAGGAATTGAATCTCGGCTCGACGGGCAAGGGGCTCGGCTGTGACCGCGCGGCACAAGTCCTGCGCGAAGCGGTGGACGCCGGCACGATTACGGGCGGCATTGTTTCCGTCGGCGGCAGCATTGCCGCAGTCGGGTCTTCAGACGGCGAGGGCACGTCTTGGCGTGTCGGCATCCGTGACCCGTTCGGTACGGCGAACGAATATTTTGCCACGCTCACGGTCGGGGAAAGCTTCCTTTCCACCTCCGGCAGCTATGAAAAGCAATTCACCGAAAACGGAAAAACCTATCACCATATTTTAGATTTGACAACGGGCTATCCCGCCGAAACACAGCTCGTTTCCGTAACGATCGTCGCACAAACGGGTTTGCAAAGCGACGCGCTCTCCACGCTCTGCTTTCTGCTCGGTGAGGAGGACAGCCGTGAAGTTCTGGAGCTTTACAACGCGCAGGCGGTGTTCGTCTATGCCGATCGAACCGTGTCGGCGACCGCATCGCTGCGCGGCAGCGTAGAACTCGTAAACGATGCATATACATGGCGGTAAATGTATGAAAGAACGCAAATGGATCTCGAAAACCGATGGCATCGTGCTCGGCGTTCTGGTGCTTTTCGCGGCGGGCTTCCTCCTTTGGCGCGCGGTTGCCGCGCAGCCGGGCATGCGCGCCGTGGTGACCGTAGACGGCGAAGCGGTTTTGCAGATCGACCTGCAAAGCGCGGAGGACGCGCAAAGCTACACGCTCCAAAACGGCGTGCGGCTCATTGCCGAAAACCATACCGTCCGCTTTGCCGCGTCAGACTGTCCCGACGGGATCTGTGTGGAAACGGGCGCTTTGCAAAAGGTCGGGGAATCCGCCGCCTGCGTGCCGAACCGTACCGTCGTCACCGTCGTCGGCGGCGAACCGCGCGACGTGGATGTGATCGCCTATTAGGAGAGCCATGAAAGCAAAGACCTATCGAATCGCCCTGACGGGGCTTTTGGGCGCGTGTGCCGTGGCGCTTTCGTACTTTGAAAGCCTGCTGCCGACCGCCGCCTTTCTGCCGCCGGGCGCGAAGCCCGGATTTTCCAATCTTGCCAATATGTTTGCCGCAAGCATGCTCGGGCCATTGCCTGCCTTCGGGATTGCTTTGCTCAAAGCCGGCTTTGCCGCGCTCACGCGCGGCGGCACGGCAGGGCTCATGAGCCTATGCGGCGGGATCTTCAGCACGGCGGTCATGCTGCTGCTGTTCAAAAAAGACCGCAGGCTGGGGTTTGTAGGCATCGGTGTCATAAGCGCCGTCTGCCACAATCTCGGGCAGCTTTGCGTGGCGGCGGCGCTGGTCGGCAACCTCTCCGTGCTCGCGTATTTGCCGGCGCTTTTGCTGTTCGGCGCGGTGGCGGGAACGCTTACGGGGCTTGTCTGCCGTGCGGTGCTGCCCGCGCTTCGCAGGGCGACTGCATCGTTTCGCAATAATAGATGATTTTTCACATAGATGTGTAAAGGAATAAGGGAGGAACAGCGCATGCATCCTGAAAGAATGAAGCCGAAAAAAAAGCTGCGCGGCGGGGTACACGTTTCGGACGAAAAGCATACGAGGGATATGCCCGCAAAGCGTATCCCCGCGCCTGAGGCCGTGACGCTGCCCATGCGCCAGCACATCGGCGCGCCGTGTTTGCCGACAGTCAAGGTCGGCGATACGGTGAAGATCGGTCAGATCGTGGGCGATACGGATGCGCCGGTCAGCGCGCCGGTGCACGCTTCCGTTTCGGGTAAGGTCACCGCCGTTAAGGAGGTCAAGCTCGCTTCGGGGCTGGTGTCGCAGGCGGTCGTGATCGAAAACGACGGCGAGAACACTTGTGCAGAGTTCACCCCGCCGAAAATCGATTCGACGGAGGACTTTTTGCAGGCAGTTCGCGCTTCGGGGCTGGTGGGGCTTGGCGGCGCCGGTTTCCCGACACATGCGAAGCTGCGTATCCCCGACGGCAAACACGTCGATACGCTGATCATCAACGCCGCCGAATGCGAGCCGTACATCACGGTGGACTACCGCGAGTGTCTCGACAATTCCTGGGACGTTTTGGGCGGCGTGCACCTGCTTTTAGAACAGCTTAAGCCCGAACGCGTCGTGATCGCCGTGGAGGACAACAAGCCCGAGGCGATCAAGATCCTCGAGCGCATTGCGGAAAAGGACGATGAAAAAAACCGTATCCGCATCATGCCGCTGCGCGCACGGTACCCGCAGGGTGCGGAGAAAATGATGGTGCTTTCCGCCACGGGCCGAAAGGTGCCGCCGGGGGGGCTGCCCCTTGACGTCGGGTGCGTAGTGATGAATGTTGCCTCCGCCGCCTTTTTAGCGCGCTACTGCAAGACCGGCAAGCCGCTCGTCAGCCGTTCGCTCACGGTGGACGGCTCCGCTGTGGTCGCGCCGCAGAATGTGCGCGTGCCCATCGGTACCGAGATCGACTACATATTCAAAGCCTGCGGGGGTTTTCGCGAAGAACCCGTCAAGATCGTCGGCGGTGGACCGATGATGGGGCAGGCGATCGTCGATACGCACCACCCCATTCTCAAAAGCAACAACGCGCTGCTCGCCTTTACGGCGGATGATTTGAGCGTAAAGCAAGAAACCGACTGTATCCATTGCGGCCGCTGTGCGCGTGCGTGCCCACTCTCTTTAATGCCGACGCTCGTACACCGTTATGCGGTGCAGCGGGATGCCGCGCAGCTTGAGCGCGCGGGTGCTATGGTTTGTATGGAATGTGGTTCATGCGCGTATTCGTGCCCGGCGGGCAAACCGCTGGTGCAGTATATGCGTCATGCAAAGGCTGTTTTAAGAGAGGAGGCAAAAGGATGAGCGATACATCTATGCAAGGAATGCTGACTGTCAGCGCGTCCCCGCACAAACGCACTGCCGACACGACGCGCGGCATCATGCTCGACGTCATTTTGGCGCTTGTGCCTGCGTTGATCCTCTCCGTTGTGCTGTTCGGCCCGCGTGCGCTGCTTGTGACGGTTGTGAGCGTGGCGGCGTGCGTGCTGTTTGAGTTCCTTGCACGAAAAGTGATGAAGCGCAATACTACGATCGGGGATTTGAGCGCCGTCGTCACAGGTGTTTTGCTGGCGTTCAACCTGCCCTCGACCATCCCGCTTTGGATGGTCGTCATCGGCGACGCGGTCGCGATCATCGTCGTTAAGCAGTTTTTCGGCGGCATCGGGCAGAACTTCGTCAACCCCGCGCTTGTCGGCCGCATCGTGCTTATGGCTTCATTCCCCGTGCAAATGTCCGATTACCCCGCGCCGTTTGCCTGGCGCATGCCGGAGGTGGCAGCTGTGACTTCCGCTACGCCGCTCGCGCAGTTTTCGGATATCTATGGTGCGGAGAATTTGCAAAGCGCTATGGACACGGCGGGGCTGCCCTCGCTTTTGGATATGCTCTTCGGCGTGCGCGGCGGGTGCCTGGGCGAAACATGCGCCATCGCGCTTCTGCTTGGCTTTGTGTATCTGCTCATTCGCCGCGTGATCTCACCGACCATCCCGCTTATGTACGTCGGCACGGTCGCCGTCATCATGCTCATCGCAGGCAAGGGCAATTTTGAATTTGTCGCTTACCAGCTGCTTTCCGGCGGGCTTTTGCTCGGTGCGATCTTCATGGCAACGGACTACACCACTTCACCCGTTAATTTTAAGGGCAAGCTGCTGTATGCGTTTGGCTGCGGGCTTATTACCGCGCTCATCCGCATCTTCGCCTCCCTGCCCGAAGGCGTTTCGTTCTCGATTTTGCTGATGAATATCCTTGTGCCGCACTTGGATCGTCTTACGACACCCAAGCCGTTCGGCACGCGCAAAGAGAAAAAGCGCAAAAAGGAGGCGGCATCATGAAACAGAGCAAGATCAAAGAGATCGTGATCCCCGCGCTGTCGCTGTTCATCATCTGCATCGTCGTTACGGCGCTTTTGGGACTTACAAACGCTGTGACCGCCCCGAAAATCGAAGAACTGGCTGTGGAAACGCAGGAGGCTGCCAAAAAAGAGGTGCTTGCCGACGCGGCTTCGTTCGGGGACGCCGAACAGACACAGCTGAGCGGTACGACTTATACGTATTATAAAGGGCTTGCTGCCGACGGCAGCGCTATGGGCTATGTCGTGGAGACCGTGTCCAAAGGCTACGGCGGTGACATCTCCTTAATGGTCGGCGTCGGTGTGGACGGTACGGTGCAGGGCGTGAGCATCCTTTCCATCAATGAGACGGCGGGCCTTGGCATGAACGCCGAAAACCCGGAGTTCCTTGAACAGTTCCTCGGAAAAAGCGGAACGATCGGCGTGCAGAAAAACGGTTCGTCCGATACGGAGATCCAGGCGCTGACAGGCGCAACGATCACTTCGGAAGCCATGGCGGACGGGGTCAATCAGGCGCTTTTAGTTTGCGAACAGCTGGGAGGTGGCGTGAATGGCTGACAAAAAATCCCTCAGGCATGAGTTTACCAAAGGCATTTTGAAGGAAAACCCCGTGCTGCGGTTGGTTTTGGGCACCTGCCCGACGCTTGCGACCACCACATCGCTGGAAAGCGCTATCGGTATGGGAATCTCGGCGGCGATCGTGCTTGTGTGCTCGAATATTGTCATTTCCGCACTGCGCAAGGTCATCCCGCAGAAAGTGCGTATCCCCTGCTATATCGTCGTGATCGCGGGCTTCGTTACGATCGTCCAGATGCTCGTGCAGGCGTTCCTGCCTGCGCTCGACGAGCAGCTCGGCGTGTATCTGCCGCTGATCGTCGTCAACTGCATCATTTTAGGGCGCGCCGAAGCATTCGCGGGCAAAAATCCCGTGCTTGCCTCCGCGCTCGACGGCCTCGGCATGGGCGTCGGCTTTACGGCGGCGCTCACAGTCATGGGCGGTGTCCGCGAGCTTTTGGGTTCCGGGACGCTCCTCGGCTTCCAGATTCTGCCTGAAAGCATCCCCCCGATGACGATCTTTATCCTCGCGCCCGGCGGCTTCTTCGTGTTCGGGCTGCTGATGGCGTGCGCCAACCGCCTTGCCGAGCGTAAGGGCAAACCGAAAGCGGAATTGGGCTGCGCGGGCTGCCCGATGGCAAAGCAGTGCACTGCCGCGCAGAAAAAGGCATGTGACAAACCGAACGGGGAGGGGGATAAACAGTGAAAGTCTATGTTGCGATCCTCCTGACCGCGATCTTAACGAACAACTATATCCTTTCCAAATTCCTCGGCATCTGCCCGTTCCTCGGTGTTTCCAAAAAGCTCAATACGGCGGTGGGCATGAGCCTTGCGGTGATTTTCGTCATGGTGCTCTCAAGCGCTGTGACTTATCCGCTCAACACATTCTTAGACAACCACGGGCTCGGTTATTTGCAGACGATCGTGTTCATTCTCGTGATCGCCGCGCTGGTGCAGCTTGTGGAGATCGTGCTGCGCAAATACATTCCGGCGCTGTATAATTCGCTGGGTATTTATTTGCCGCTCATCACCACGAACTGCGCGGTGCTCGGCGTGACGATCCTGAATATCGACAGCGGTTACACCTTTGCCGAGTCCATGGTCAACTCCTTCGGTTCCGGTGTGGGCTTCTTAGTCGCCATGGTGATGTTTGCGGGTGTGCGCTCGCGCATGGAGTCCTGCGACATCCCGAAGTTTTTGCAGGGCCTTCCCATCACGCTGGTCGCCGCGAGTCTCGTATCCCTTTCATTCTTGGGCTTTACGGGGCTTGTGGAAAATATGTTTGCATAAGGGGGTAGCGCTGTGAATTCGATTTTATTGGCTGTGCTCCTGGTTGCGGGCATCGGTTTGATTGCGGGCATCGGGCTTTCCGTCGCTTCCGTTGTGATGGCAGTGCCGACCGATGAAACGGCGGACGCCATTCGCGAGTGCTTGCCCGGTGCGAACTGCGGCGCGTGCGGCTTTTCGGGCTGTGACGGCTATGCGGCGGCGCTCTCGAGCGGGGAGACGAAAGAAACGAACCTTTGCGCGCCCGGCGGCAATGAAACGGCAAAAGCCGTGGCGGCAGTGCTGGGCGTGGAAGCAGGCAGCATCAAACCCATGGCGGCGGTCGTCCACTGCAACGGTACGACGGAAAATTCCGCAAAAAAGCTTCAATATCAGGGCGTGCAAAGCTGTGTGATGGCTGCGCAGCTCTTCGGCGGGCAGAAAGCGTGCGTGTACGGCTGTCTTGGCTACGGTGACTGTGTGAACGCCTGCGAATACGATGCGATCTCGATCTGCGACGGCGTGGCGCGGGTCAACCCGCTTGCCTGCCGCGCGTGCAAAAAGTGCATTTCCGCGTGCCCGAAGGGGCTTATTGAGCTTTTGCCGCTGCATGAGACAAAAGCCGCCGTGCTTTGCAAGAACCACAACAAGGGCGCGTTCACGCGCAAGGAATGTAAAGTGGGCTGCATCGGCTGCATGAAATGCACAAAGGTCTGCGAAAGCGACGCGATCCGTGTCGAGAACAACACGGCGCACGTTGATTACGATAAGTGCATTGCCTGCGGCAAGTGCGTCTCGGAATGCCCTGTGGGGGCGATCCACCTGCTCACGCTTGCAGACGGCGTGACTGCTGCGGCGGCAGGATAAAAAACAGATATATACAGACCGAAGCCGGAGGGAATTTTCCCTCCGGCTTCTTTTGGCTTTCAAACGTTCAGCCGTATGCGCCGCGCCCGCGCAGGACCGCGGCAAAGCCTGCCTTGTCAGCAGCCGCAGCCACAGCCGCAGTTGTTGTCGTTCGAGAAGGTGCTGCCGCAGCCGCAACCGTTGCCCGAGAACAGGATGATGAGGATTACAAGGATCAGAAGACCGTTGTTGCCACACCCGCAGAAGTTCATCGATGCTCCTCCTTTCTTAGGGGGCTAAAAGCGCGCGTTGCCCTGCGCTTTCAATACATCCTATGCCACACTGTGGAATGTGTGCTTCCGGGATCGATTAGCGGTTTCACATGTCGGCGTGGGATAAGGAGAAGTACGAAAACCTTAACAAAAAGATTCTTTTATAAAATCAAAATCATTAGAAAAAATAAGATTTCAACGGGTTTTCATGGAAAATCAGGGGATTTTCAATAAATTTGACCTTATTTGACCTTTGACTTTCCAATGAAAACCCGTATAATCCTACTTGAAAGTCAAAGATAGTCAAAGTCAAAAACGGAAGAAACAAAACGAAACAGGAAAGAAGGTGACGGATTTCGATGAACTTAAGTAAAGAGATCGCCGATCTGCTATTGCAGATGCTGGGTGAGAACGGCACGGTGGAGATCCGGCGCAACGATTTGGCAGAACAGCTCGGCTGTGTGCCCAGCCAGATCAACTATGTGCTGTCCTCGCGCTTTACGCCCGAGCACGGCTACATCGTCGAAAGCCGCCGCGGCGGCGGGGGATACATTAAAATCACCCGCGCCTCATACAATTACGAGACGCTGAAGATGCACCTCGTCAATTCCATCGGCGACGAGATCGACGAAAAAACCTGCCGCGCAAATCTCGAGAATCTCTGCAGCAGCGGGGTGCTCACGCGAAAGGAGGCGCGTCTGATCTTTTCCGCGCTGCGCGACCACGTCTACCGCGACGTCCCCAAAGAGCTGCGCGGGAAGCTGCGCGCGGCCATATTCAAGCAAATGCTTTTGGTGACTATGCAATAGCTTTTGGTTACCGTGTTACAAAGGAGTGTTTTATTATGCTGTGTCAAAATTGCGGAAAACATGAAGCGACTACCCATATTAAGCGCATCGTCAACGGTGCTGCAACCGAAGCGCACCTGTGCGCCGATTGTGCCAAGAGTCTCGGCTATCAAAACGCCTTTTCCGACTTCGGGTTCGGCTTTTCCGATATGCTCAGCTCGTTCTTTGAGCCGGTCGGCATCGGGGCGCTGAGCAACAGCGTGCTGCGCTGCGAAAAATGCGGCTGCTCGTTCAACGACATCGTAAAAAGCGGCAAGATCGGCTGCGCCGACTGTTATGAAACGTTTTACGACAAGCTGATGCCCTCAATCGAGCGCATCCACGGGCGCACCCGCCACGAGGGCAAGATCGCAAACGGCTCGCCCGTGCAGAAAAAAAACACCAAGCTTGAGGAACTGAAAGAACAGCTGCAAGCGGCTGTCAACTTGCAGGATTACGAAACCGCCGCAAAACTGCGGGACGAGATCAAGGCACTCGAAGAGGAGGACAAGAAGAATGGCTAAATGGTATCTCGGCGAAGGCGAACAAAGCGATGTGGTCATCAGCACGCGCATCCGCCTGGCAAGAAACCTCAAACAGTACCCGTTCCCCGCACGGCTGGATACCAAAAGTCGGCTCGCGGTCAACGAGGTGATCCGAAAGGCGATACCCGCTGCGGCAAAGCTGCAATATATCGAAATGAAAACGCTTACCCAAGCGCAAATCGTCTCGCTTGCGGAAAAGCACATCATCAGCCCCGAATTCGCCTCCTCTGCGGACGGCCGCGCGCTGCTGCTGTCCGAGGATGAAGAGATCAGCATCATGCTCAACGAAGAGGATCATATCCGCTTGCAGGTCATGCTGCCGGGGCTCGCGCTGGAAAACGCCTATGATACTGCCGACAAGCTGGATACCGCGATCAATGAGCAGGTTGAATTTGCCTTTGATGAACGGCTCGGCTACCTGACGCAGTGCCCGACCAATATCGGTACAGGGCTGCGCGCGTCGGTGATGCTGCATCTGCCCGCGCTCACAGCTGCAAACCGCATCGGTGCGCTCGGCTCGACCATCTCGAAGCTGGGGCTCACCATCCGCGGCGCATACGGCGAGGGCTCGGCGCCCATGGGCGACTTGTATCAGGTCAGCAACCAGGTGACGCTGGGCATCTCCGAAAAGGCGGCGATCACGAACCTCAAGACCATCGTGCTGCAAATCGCCGCGCAGGAACGTGCCGTGCGCGAGGAGATGCTGAAAACGCCCGAAGCACAGGATTCGGTCTTTCGGGCATACGGCATCCTCAAATCGGCAAGAATACTCAATACGAAAGAATTTATGGAGCTTATCTCCCGCGTGCGGCTTGGCGCAGTCGGCGGACTTCTGCCCATCGATGCGAAGGTCGCGAACGAGCTGATGATCGCCATGCAGCCCGCGAACCTCAATGCACGCGCGGGCAAAAATCTCGATGCGCGTGAACGCGATGAGCAGCGCGCAAAACTGGTGCGGGAAAGTCTGTAAAACGGCTTTCCCGATCACGGGAAAGGACGGATGACATATGTTTAAATTCACGGGCTTTACGGAAAAAGCCAACCGCGCTTTAAACAAGGCGGTGCAGGCGGCAGAAAGCATGGGCCACACCTACATCGGCAGCGAGCATCTGCTTTTGGGGCTGCTGTCTGACAAGACCACGGTGGCAGGCGCCGTGCTTGCCGCACGCCATATCCAATATGACAATATCGAAAATTATATCAAGCAGGCGGTCGGCGTGGGCGTGCCCACCGAGCTTGTCCCCGACGATTTCACCCCGCGCAGCAAGCGCATCATCGAAACGGCGGTGCAGCTCGCGCGCGGCATGGGGCAGGCGCTTGTCGGTACCGAACACGTGCTGCTCGCCATCGTGCGCGAACCGGACTGCATGGCGGCACAGATGCTCGCACAGTCGGGCGTGTCTTTGCAGGAGATCGTGAACGACGTTTCCAAAAGCGTTATGGGCGGCGCGACAGCACCTGCCAAAAACGGCGAGGAAGCGTCGGACGGCACGACACTGTCGCAGTTCGGCAGAGATCTGACGAAGCTTGCCAAAGAGGGGAAGATCGACCCCGTTATCGGCAGACAGAAGGAGATCGAGCGGGTTATTCAAATTTTGAGCCGCCGCACGAAAAACAATCCCTGCCTGATTGGCGAACCCGGTGTCGGCAAGACCGCCATTGCTGAGGGCTTAGCGCTCAAGATCGTGTCGGGCGAAGTGCCCGAGATGCTCAAAAACAAGCGGATCATCTCGCTTGATCTGACGGGCATGGTCGCGGGTACAAAGTACCGCGGCGACTTTGAAGAACGCATCAAGAAGGTCATCGATGAAGTCAAAGCGGCAGATGACATCATCCTGTTTATCGACGAGGTGCACACGCTCGTCGGCGCGGGCAGTGCAGAGGGCGCGGTGGATGCCGCCAATATCTTAAAGCCTTCGCTTGCACGCGGTGAGCTGCAGGTCATCGGTGCCACGACGCTCGAAGAATACCGCAAGAATATTGAAAAGGATGCCGCGCTGGAACGCCGGTTCCAGCCCATCATCGTCGGCGAACCGAGCGAAGAAGAGGCAATCGAGATCCTCAAAGGGCTTCGCGATAAATACGAGGCGCACCACAAGGTGAAGATCACGGACGAGGCCATCAACGCCGCGGTGAAACTCTCTTCGCGCTACATCGGCGACCGTTATCTGCCGGATAAGGCGATCGACCTGATCGACGAAGCGGCGTCGCGTGTAAAATTGCAAACCTTTACAGCCCCGCCTGAGTTGAAAACGCTCGAAGAACAGAAAAAAGAGATCGAAGCGGAAAAGCAGTCCGCCGTCAATGCGCAGGAATTCGAGCGCGCCGCAGAGCTTCGCGACCGTGAGAAGCAGATCTCCGCAGAATTGGAAGAAAAACAGGCAGCCTGGAAGAAGCAGACGGGCAAGAGCCGCGACGAGGTCGGTGAGGCCGAGGTCGCGCAGATCGTGGCGTCCTGGACGGGTATCCCCATTACCCAGCTGACCACCGAGGAAAGCGAACGCCTTTTGCATTTGGAGGATGAACTGCACCGCCGCATCGTCGGGCAGGAGGAAGCCGTCAAGGCGGTCTCCCGTGCCATCCGCCGCGGCAGGGTGGGCTTAAAAGACCCGAAGAAGCCGATTGGCTCATTCATCTTCTTAGGACCTACGGGTGTCGGTAAGACCGAGCTTTGCAAGGCGCTTGCCGCTGCGATGTTCGGCGACGAAAACGCCATGATCCGGCTGGATATGTCCGAATACATGGAGAAGCACACCGTCTCGCGTTTGGTCGGTTCGCCGCCCGGCTATGTCGGGTACGAAGAAGGCGGCCAGCTGACGGAAAAAGTGCGCAGAAAGCCGTATTCGGTCGTCCTGTTCGACGAGATCGAAAAAGCGCACCCCGACGTGTTCAACATGCTGCTGCAAATTCTGGACGACGGCATTTTGACCGACTCCCAAGGCCGGCGCGTGGACTTCAAAAACTGCATTATCATCATGACCTCCAACGTCGGTGCACGGCTTATTACAGATAAACAAACCGCGTTCGGCTTTGCCGACAGCTCTGAAGAAGGCGAGCGCAACGATGCAAAGATCAAAGAAGCGGTCATGGGAGAGCTTCGCAACACGTTCCGTCCGGAATTCCTCAACCGTGTGGACGACATCATTGTGTTCCATCGTTTGACAAAGCCGCAGATCAAGGAGATCGCCTCGCGCCTGCTCGGCAACCTGCAAAAACGCATCGAATCCATGGATATCCATGTATCCTTCACTGACGATGCGGTCGAAAAGATCGCGGACGCGGGTTTCGACGAAGTCTACGGGGCGCGTCCTCTGAAACGTGCGATCCAAAGCCGGATCGAAGATGAGCTTTCCGAAGCAATGCTGCGCGGTGAAGTGAAAGCACAGCACAGCTATACCTGCCGCGTCGCAGGCGATGGCTTTGTGTTCACGGAGGACGGCGCATTGCCCGAAACAACGGGATCGACTAAGGCCGCCGAGCCGCCCGAAAAAAATGAGGGATGACCTCTTGACAAACGGGGAATTCTCCTTATAATAGAATATGCAAAGCGAACAAATGTTCGAAACAGAAAACAGCACCTTGCGCTTTATGCGTATAGGTGTTGTTTTCGTTTCGGCCAAGGTAAGGATCTGATGGCCTTGCCTTTAAGAAAGGAGAATCCAATGACCATTTCCTACGAGACTGAACCCATCGTGCTCACCGAGGGCGAATATCTGTATTTGACAGAAGCGCTTGAGCCGCTGACCGGCGAGCAGGTACAGGACGGCGCTGTGGCACGCTTTGTGGTGCGCAGCCGGCAGGAGGTGCTGCGCCAGGTCGTACAGTGCGTGCTGGAGGGGGAACTGACCGACGAAGAGCGCGCCGTAGCAAAGCTGCTGTTTATGGAGGGCGAGAGCATCACCGGTGCGGCGCGCCGCTGTGCGCTGACACGCGGGCGTGTGTATACGCTCGCACAATCCGCAGGGAAAAAGCTCGAAATGTATCTGAAGTATCCGTTTTTACTGGACTTCAGCCTTGCCCATCCCGCTAAACCCATTGCGGAGCTTGTCAAACAATACGGAGGTGCCGTATGCAGCAGAATATCGTGACCGTAGAAGTCCCTGCGGCACTGCCCGAACCTGCGCAGGATCTGCTTGCAGGCAATATGTATGAGCACAACGCAACTGTGCTGGAATTCGTGCTCGATGAAGCGCTCGTTTCGGCAAACTATAGGTATTATTTGGAATTTGTGACCGTTTCGGGCGTGTCGCGCACCAAATACTTTACGCCGGACGAAGAACGCAAGATCCGCTTCTCCGTCCCGCAGGAGATCTCTGCACAAATGACTGCCCTGTGCGTGCTCAATATCGTGCAGGTGTCCGGCGACGGTGTGACCGAACAGCTCATCAAAGCGCAGACCGTTCGGCTGTATTTTTCGCCGCTGGAGAACACGGAAAAACGCCTGTGCGCCGATTATGCATTTACGATCAACAGCCTGCTTGCCGCGATCGAAAACGGCACGTTCAAAGGCGATAAGGGCGATAAAGGAGATGCCTATATCCTGACGGACACGGATAAAACCGAAATCGCTTCGCACGTGGACGAGGCGTTTTACGGTCTGCCCATGCAAAAGCGCATGACGGTGCGGGAGCTTGCAAGCCTGCCGCTGTCCGCAGACAGCGGCGCGGTGCAGAGCCTTTGCGTTTCGCCGGCAGCGGATACACTGCCGGGCTTGACGGACGTTCTGGTCGCGGCGGGGGAAAATCAGATCGCCTGGCTTTTAGACAGCAAGCAGTATACGGCGTTTATGCTGGATGAGGCCTACTATGCCTATGCTTGCTTAACCTTAACGCCCGGTAAGGAATATGTATGTGTCAAGGCAAATGCGCATTTGTCGGAATATACGCATACCTATTTGCGCATAGACGAAAAAAACTACTGGCTTTGTCACAAAACCGATGTGCGGTTTACGCAGAATTGTTTCACGTTTACCGCGCCGGAGAACGGGGTGTGCTACCTTTACAGCACCTATGTCTATGGCTCCGAGGAAAATTACCGGGAAGTGCTCGCGACGGATTGGCTGGGACTCGGGATCTATGAAGCGGATCAGGTTCTGCTGCTGCAAAAGAATTTTGCGGAACCGCTGCGTGCCGTCGGCGGCTTTGCAGACAGCTTTGATTTTACGACAGGTGCGCTGACGCGCCGCACACAGCCTGTTACACTGACCGCCGATATGCTTTCCGGCGATGTGCCCGACGCTTTGCAGAGCGGCGAGCACACGGCGTATCGCTACCGGCTCACGCTGCCCGAATCGCTTCCCGCACGGCATATGAACGGCACGGCGGTGCTCTGTTCATGCCTGCCCGCAATGCAAAGCGACGTCGCGACGGCGGAGGAATACACGGACTATTTGGAAGCGACAGGCAATACCGAAGGCGTGTTTCTGGATGCGTCGAACGTGCTTTCGCTTTTGTCGGAACAGCCTGCCGATCAGATCGAGAGCTGGCTGGCTTCTGCCGCCCCCGTGCTTTTGTATGCAACGTCGGACCGTGTGACGGCGGGGGAACCGCAGCAGCTTTCTCTGCCGCAGACGGTGCGGCAGATCCGGGTCTCGCCGCCTGCGCTTTGTGCCGATGTCGCCTATGCTGCCGACCTCTCGGCGGTCGCGTCAGATTTTGAGTCAAGGATCGCAGCGCTTGAGAATATGCTGTAACAGGGGATTTTGTGTGGAAAATCATGCGGATCCCAATCGTTTATCCGCCATATTGTTTTGCAATAACATTTTGAGATGGCAAAATGCATATCACGCCTTGTCCGGCTACAACAGGGATCACGTGATATTTTATTTTTGTAGCCGGAAAGGTTATGGAATGCACATGGATATTTTATACAAAGGCATCGACGTGTCGAAATGGCAGGGCACGATCGATTGGAAAAAAGTCAAAAACGCAGGCGTGCAGTTTGCCATGCTGCGCGCGGGCTACGGCCGGTACGAAGGGCAGAAGGACGAATACTTCGAGGAAAATTACAAGAACGCAAAAGCAGCGGGATTGCCGGTCGGCGCGTACCACTTCAGCTACGCCAAAACCGCGGAGCAGGCAAAGGCAGAGGCGGCATACTGCAAAAAGCTGCTGGCGGGCAAAAGCTTTGAATTCCCCATCGCCTATGATGTGGAGGACGACGGACAGGCATCGCTGTCGAAGGAAGAGGTCAGCGCCATTGTAGACGCATTCTGCTCCGAAATGGAGGCGGCGGGTTATTATGTCTGCGTGTATATGAATCTGTCGTGGCTCAATTCCAAGCTCACCGATGAGATCTTCCAAAAGTACGACATCTGGCTCGCACATTGGACAAAGGCAACGAGCTTTGCACGCAGCTACGGATTGTGGCAGTATACGTCCGACGGCGCGGTGGACGGTATATCGGGCAGGGTCGATCTCGACTACGCCTACAAAAACTACCCGAACATCATGCGCGTCAACGGGCTTAACGGCTTTAAGCGCGAGGGCGCATCGGGCGGCAGCAGCGGATTTACCGCACGCACGATGGTCGCGCTCGACAATACGCCGCTGTATGCGTCCGCAACGGCAAAAACGCCTGCGGCGTATAAATCCGGCACCTTTTACCTGTATGACGGCAAGGAGATCAGCGGCCGTTACCGCATCACGAACACGCCTGAACGTGCGGGTAAGACCCCGATCGGCGAAAACGTTACGGGCTATGTCAACAAAAGCGACTTGAGGTGACCGCTTTGGCGGAACAGGATTTGTATGCCCACAGGATCGCAAAACTGGAAGAGGACGTCAAGCATCTGTATTCCAAAACAAACGGATTCGCCATCACCAGCGCCGAAATGAACGCCAAGCTCGACAACGTGCTCGTCACGCTCGGGGAGCTCAAAGAGAGTATCAAAGCGGTGCGCGAGCGTCCGGTGCGGCTTTGGGATAAGCTGATTTTCGCCATACTCGCGGCGGTGGGTACGGGCATCGGCACGGCAATTTTGTATGCAGTCCGTTGAAAGGAGAGAAAAATGGAATTTCTGGATTTTATTCTGGAGCACGCGCTGGTGCTTATCCCCGTGCTCAATGTACTCGGTCTGATTTTTAAAAAGACCGAAAAAATACCCGATAAATGGATCCCGCTCATTTTGCTTGGGTTTGGACTGGCGGGTGCGTTTGCCATCCTTGGCTTTTCCGCAGACGCAGCGGTGCAGGGCGTTTTGGTCACAGGCGTCGCCGTTTACGGCAACCAGGTCGTCAAGCAACTCAAGGCAAAATAGAGGCTGTAAGCAAGCGCCCGGAAGACCTTTGTGTTTTCCGGGCGCTTTTTGCGATTTTTATGCATTTTGTGCAAAAATTACAGACCAGTTTCAGAGCAGAGCGCCTTTGATTTTATTGACATTTCCATAGAAAAACGGTATTATCTATATGTATATACGCTTAAGGGGGATACAGGTTTGTATAAGCGTTTTAAACGTATAATGGATGTGCTGGCGGCTTTGTCGGCTTTGGTGCTGCTGTCTCCGCTTTTGCTGGCAGCGGCTCTTTGTGTGCGCCTGTCCTCTAAGGGCCCCGTGATCTTCAAGCAGGAGCGCATCGGCAAGGACGGCAAGGTGTTCCGCATTTATAAATTCCGTTCTATGTGCGTCGGCGCCGAGCAGACGGGCAGCGGGGTGTATTCCGGAAAGGGGGACCCCCGCGTTACAAAGGTCGGCAGATTTCTCCGTGCGACCAGCCTTGACGAGCTCCCGCAGCTTGTCAATATCCTAAAAGGCGAAATGAGCTTCATCGGGCCTCGGCCGCCGCTTACCTATCACCCCTGGCCGTATGGAGAATACACGGCTGAACAGCGCCGGATGTTTGAAGTGCGCCCGGGCATGACCGGTTGGGCGCAGGTCAACGGGCGCAAGGGCGTGGAGTGGAACCATCGAATCGAACTGAACGTTTGGTATGTGGATCATCTGTCCCTGCGGTTGGATCTGAAGATATTGTTCCTGACGTTTTACCGGGTCTTCAAGAACGAAGATAATGTGAACACCGAAGCAACGGTGCAGAAAGAACCTGCAGTTCAAAAGGAAAAAGAAAGCGTGTAATTTTCCAATGGCTTTGAAATTGATGTATTTAACCGGTGATCCGCATGTCGCCGCCATGGCGGAGCAAAACGGCGTGGATCGTATTTTTTTGGATCTGGAGCTGCGCGGCAAGCAGGCGCGGCAAAAGAATATGGACACCGTTATTTCACACAACAGCATTTCCGATGTCAAAAAACTGCGCGAAGCGCTGCACACATCGGAACTGCTGGTGCGTGTCAATTCGATGTATGACGGCTCTGCCGAGGAGATCGAGCGCGTGGTGCGCGACGGCGCCGACATCGTTATGCTGCCGTATTTCAAAACGGTGCGCGAAGTAGAGGATTTTATCCGCATGGTGGACGGCCGCGCAAAGGTCTGCCTGCTTTGTGAAACGCCGGAAGCGGCGGAAAATATAGATGCGATTTTATCAGTGCCGGGAATTGACGAGGTGCACATCGGGATCAACGATCTGCATCTGGGCTATCATCGGCACTTTATGTTTGAGCTGGTCGCGGACGGGACGGTAGACCGCCTGTGCGCGGCATTTCGCAAAGCGGGCGTTGTGTACGGTTTCGGCGGCATCGCGCGCGTGGGCGAGGGGATGCTGCCCGCCGAATATGTGCTCGGCGAGCATTACCGCCTTGGCTCGCAAATGGTGATTTTGTCGCGCACGTTCTGCGATACCGCAAAGATCACCGACCCGGAAGAACAGCGTGCGCGGTTTGCAGACGGCGTGCGCGCCATCCGCGCCTGCGAAGCCCGGCTTGCCGCGGAGGATGCAGCTTTCTTTGCGGAAAACCATCGGATCGTGCAGGAAAAGGTGCAGGCGATCGTGAAAAAAATCAAGGCGTCTAAGGGGTTGTGCTGATATGCGGATTCTGTTGACGGGCGCATTTGCCTATACCCCGGCGCAGCTTGCGCAGTTGAAAAATATGGGGCTGGAGATCACGTTCGTGCAGGACGAGCGCGAGCCGCTGGAGATGGATGTTTCCGCATTCGAAGCGGTCGTCTGTAATGGGCTTTTCCTTTACAATGACATCCGCCGCTTTTCATCGCTGCGCTTTATCCAGGTGACAAGCGCGGGGCTGGATCGGCTTCCGCTTGACTACATCCGGGCACAGGGGATCCGCCTGTGCAACGCGCGCGGCGTATACAGCGTACCGATGGCGGAATGGGCGGTCGGCGGTGTTTTGTCGTTATATAAGCACCTGAACCGCTTTTCCGAGCAGCAGAAAAACCGTCTTTGGGAAAAGGACAGGACTGTCCGCGAGCTTGCAGGGCAGACCGTCTGCATCGTCGGCGCGGGCAGTGTCGGCACGGCGTGCGCGCAGCGGTTCAAGGCGTTTGACACAACAGTCCTTGCCGCAGACATCCGCAAGCCGCCGGGCGGCTTCGATGCGTATTATCCGATGGACAAGCTGCAAGACGCGCTTGCGCGGGCCGACGTCGTGGTGCTTACCCTGCCGCTGACGGACAGTACCCGTGGGCTGTTCGATGCGGAAATGCTTGCCGGCTGCAAACACGGCGCGGTGCTTGTCAATATCGCACGCGGCGCGGTGGTGTGCGAGGCGGCGTTGGTCGCAGCGCTCGAAAGCGGGCGGCTTAGCGGCGCGGTTTTGGATGTGTTTGAAACGGAGCCGCTGACGGAAAGCAGCCCGCTGTGGCAAATGGAGCAGGTGCTCGTGACACCGCACAATTCCTTTGTGTCCGGGCGAAACGGCGAAAGGCTGTTTCACCTGATCGAAGAAAACCTGCGCGCGTATCTAAATCAAGGGGGAAAAGAATGAAATTTATTTTGGTATCTCCGAAAAATCGGACGGCGTATAATTTCCGCGGTGATCTGATCCGTGAAATTATCGCCTGCGGCTACGAGGTCATCGTGACGGGTCCCAACCGCGACAACGTTGACAAAATCGAAGCGTTGGGTGCAAGGTTCGTGGAGATCCCCATGGACAAAAACGGTGTGAATCCCTTTGCAGACCTACAATATATGCGCGCGCTGTACAAGCTGTTTTGTGCGGAAAAGCCGGATGCCGTGCTCGGATACACAAGCAAGCCCGTCATTTACGGCTCTTTGGCGGCGAAGCGCGCGGGCGTCCCGAACGTTACAGCCATGATCACGGGCCTTGGGTATGCATTTACGCAAAAGACCGCAAAAGCGCGTGCGATCCGCGCGGTGATGTCTCTGCTGTATAAGCCGGCTTTGAAAAAGGCGGATACCGTCATTTTCCAAAATCCGGACGATCGGGATGAGACGATCCGCTTAAAGCTTGTGGATGCGGAAAAATGCCGTGTGGTCAACGGTTCCGGCGTCAATATGGAGCGCTTCAAGCCGCTGCCGTATCCCGAAAAAGTCACGTTCTTTATGCTGGCGCGGGTCATGTATGCCAAGGGGATCCGCGAATACCTGCGCGCGGCAGAGCTGGTCCACGAAAAGTACCCCGATACAAAGTTTATGCTGCTGGGTGCGTGCGAGGGCATTCAGGACTCCATCAGCCGCGAGGCGCTGCAGCGCTATATTGACGATGGCACGATCGTCTATTACGGCGAAACGGATAACGTCGCCCCGTATTACGGCGAGTGTTCCGTATTTGTCCTGCCGTCGTACCGCGAGGGTACGGGCCGCGTTATTTTGGAAGCGATGGCGACCGAGCGGCCCATCATCGCCACGGACGTTGCCGGCTGCCGGGAAACGGTGCGCGATGGAATTACGGGCTTCTTAGTCCCTGCTAAAGACAGCGAAGCGCTTGCGGAAAAGATGATCTGGTTTATTGAACATCCGGAAAAGATCCCCGAAATGGGAAAAGCAAGCTTGGAATACTGCAAAGAAAAATATGACGTCCGCAAGGTCAATGCGAATATGTTGAAATTCTGCCGGATCCAGCCCGCGCAGTAGAATCTTCCGGAAGGGGAATCGGAATATGAACTTGTATGAAAAGATCGTAAACGGAGAAGAAAAAATCTCCCTTGTGGGGCTCGGGTATGTCGGCATGCCGATCGCGGTCGCCTTTTCAAAGAAAGCCAGGGTGATCGGGTACGACCTGAACGCCGCCAAGATCGAGCTGTATAAAAGCGGCGTAGATCCGACCAACGAGGTCGGCGGCGACGTGGTCAAAGCGTGCAGCGTGGAATTTACCGCGGATGAGACAAAGCTGCGCGAAGCGAAATTCCATATTGTTGCCGTGCCCACGCCTGTAAACGATGACCACACACCGGATTTGACGCCCGTGGAAAGTGCGTCCGAGACCGTGGGGCGCAACCTGACGAAAGGCTCCGTCGTGGTGTATGAATCTACGGTATACCCCGGTGTGACCGAAGAAATCTGTGTGCCGATTTTGGAGCGGGAATCGGGTTTAAAGTGCGGCGTGGATTTTAAGATCGGGTACAGCCCCGAGCGCATCAACCCCGGCGACAAGGTCCACCGCCTCGAAACGATTACCAAGATCGTCAGCGGTATGGACGAAGAAACGCTCGACACCGTCGCGAAGGTCTATGAGCTGGTGGTCGAAGCGGGCGTGCACCGTGCCGAGAGCATCAAGGTCGCGGAGGCTGCCAAGGTCATTGAAAACAGCCAGCGTGACATCAACGTGGCGTTTATGAACGAGCTCTCCATCATCTTTAACAAAATGGGCATCGACACGCTTTCCGTGCTCAAAGCCGCGGGGACAAAGTGGAATTTCCTCAAATTCTATCCCGGCCTTGTGGGCGGGCACTGCATCGGCGTCGACCCGTATTACCTGACCTATAAGGCGGAGCAGCTCGGCTATCACAGCCAGATCATCCTCTCCGGCCGCCGCATTAACGACGACATGGGCAAATACGTTGCCGAAAACGTCGTCAAAAAGCTGATCGCAGCGGATGTTTCCATTAAGAATGCCAAGGTCGCGGTTTTAGGCTTTACGTTTAAGGAGAATTGCCCGGACACGCGCAACACCAAGGTCATCGATATTGTGCGGGAACTGGGTGAATACGGTATTACGCCCGTGATCGCCGACCCGACAGCGGATGCGGATGAAGCAAAACGCTTGTACGGTGTGGAGTTTGTCGATATGAACGTGATACAGGATTGCGACGCCGTAGTACTTGCCGTGGCGCATGATGCGCTCAAGGGGCTTTCGCAGGCGGACTTTGACAAAATGTTCAAACCCGGTGAAAACGGCAAAAAGGTGCTTGTAGACATCAAGGGCTTGCTGGATCGCAAGCAATACGAATCGGCCGGCTATCGGTACTGGAGATTGTAAGCGGTCTGCTGTAGAAGCTCAAGTCTGAAAGAAGCAGGTGTTTTTATGGCATTGCAGGCGGTTTACGACCGTTCCCCGATCTTTTTCCAAAATATCATGACGACCGTTAAAGGGTATAAAAACGCACAGACCCGTTACGGGAAGGCATATTATGCCTATCGGGCGTTTTTAAAAGACTTTGACACCTGGCCGCTGGAAAAGAAATTGGAATACCAGCGGGCGGAACTGGTAAGATTTGTTCGATACGCCAATGAAAACAGCGCGTTTTACAGGGAACTGTATGCGGGGATCGACTTAGACAGCATCCGATCGGCAGAAGATCTGCAAAAACTGCCGGTCGTCGATAAGGAAATGCTGCGTGCCAATATCGATTCGTGCATCGTGCGCGGTACGCCTTATGTAGAATCCCATACCGGCGGGACAACGGGCAAGTCGCTGACGGTCCATTTTACGGTTGACGATTATATGAAGCGCATGGCCTCCTTAGACCACTTTAAGGCGAAGGTTGGGTTCGAGCATCTGAAAATGCGCCGCGCGACCTTCAACGGGAAACATATCGTACCGCCCGGGCAGACCAAAAAGGTGTTTTGGCGGTATAACCGCGCGTGCAAGCAGATGATTTTTTCTTCGTTCCACATTACGGAAGAAAATATGGGGTATTATGTAGAGGAACTCAATCGGTTCAAGCCGCAGGCGCTCGACGGCTTCTTTTCCTCAATCTGCGACATCGCCGGGTATATCGAGCGGCATAATTTGAAGCTTGATTTTACGCCCGTTGCGATCTTCCCCACCAGTGAAACACTGACACAAGAGGGCCGCGCGCTGCTTGAGCGCGTATTCGGCTGCAAAGTTTTTGACCAGTACGGCTCCAGCGAGGGCGCACCGTTTGTAATGGAATGCCCGGATCAGGTGCTGCATGTCTGGCTGGACAGCGGTGTCTTTGAACCTTTCGGCGAGGAGGGCGAGGTGCTTGTGACCAGCTTCACAACGCACGGCACGCCGCTGATCCGCTACCGCATCGGGGATCGGATGACATTTGATCCGAATGCATCCTGCACCTGCGGTGACAACCAGCCGATCGTGCGCTCGATCGAGGGACGCAGACTCGATTTTCTGTATACGGCGAAGGGAGCAAAGATCAACGGCGGCAACGTTTCCAATATTTTGAAAAATCTGCCAAACGCCGTGGTGCGTTCCCAATTTCTGCAGAGCAAAAAAGAAGAAGTCACCTTGCTTTTGGAAGTCGATCCGGCGCTGTATAAGCCGGAATACAACGATCAGATCCAAGAGGAATTCCGCCATAAGTTCGGGGAAGATACCAAATTGACGATCCGCTGTGTGGAAGAGATCCCGCGCGAAAAAAGCGGGAAATTCCGCATGATCAAAAACACGGTCGATGAAACGGCGGACCGGCAGCAAAGCTGAACAGAAAACTGCAAAGAAAGCGGGGCAGGGCGTGAACATCCTGTTTATTTCCATGTCGCCGATCCACAGGGGTGTGAACATCGGAAACACTTTCCTGAATGTTTTGGACGGCATATCCGGCATAACGTTTTCCGGTGTGTATACCAAAAACGGCGCACCGGGAAAAGAGCTCCAAAACGCCTTTCGGCTCAATGAAAAAATGATCCTGAAAAAGGCGCTGCACAAATCAAACACCGTCGGTGAGGTCGTCGAAGCGCGTAGCGATGGGGCTGTTGCGGAGACAGACAAGCTTGTCGCTTTTGCAAAAAAGAAGCGGTTCACCGCGTTCTTCTGGGCGCAGGCGATGGTATGGGCGCTGCCGTACTGGAAGTCGGGCGCCCTGAACGATTTTCTGGATGCTGTGCAACCGGATGTCCTGTTTACGCTGCTTTCGGATTCGGTCGTACTCAATAAGCTGATCGCCTATATTCAGGATTACACGAAAAAACCTCTGGTGGTCTATGCGTGGGACAATAACTACACGCTGAAAATGGGCGCGGTCTCGCCGCTGCGCCGGTTGAACCGGCACATTAACCGCATCTATATGCGCAAAACCGTGCGGCGGGCAAAGCAGCTTTATGTGATCTCCGACGTGCAAAAGCGCGATTACGAAAAGGAATTCGGCGTGCCCTGCAAGGTGCTCACCAAATCGGCGGATTTTTCGGGCGAACCGCCGTTGAAAACGCAGTATGATTCGCCCCTCCAACTTGTTTTTACGGGCAATATCGGCACAAACCGTTGGAAGAGCCTTGCTATGATCTCTGAAGCCTTGGAAAGCATCAACCAAAACGGCGTGCGCGCCCAGCTGCGCATTTATACCGCCACGCCGCTGACGCAAAAAATGGAAAATGCGTTGCGAAAAAAAGACGCTTCCTTTATAATGGGTAGCGTCCCTGCAAGCGAGATCCCGCGTATCCAGTCGGAGGCGGATATGCTCGTGCATGTGGAATCGTTCGATCGCAAAGCCCGCCTTCAGGTGCGGCAGTCCTTTTCCACAAAACTTGTGGACTACTTCAGGGTGGCGCGTCCGATCCTGGCGGTGGGGCCACGGAATGTGGCGTCCATAGAGCATCTGATTCGTAACGATTGCGCGCTGACGGCATCTTCGGCCGAAGAGGTGCGGCAGGCACTTTTGTCGGTGCTCGGCGGTCCGGACAAGCTCAACGACTTGTCAAAAAAGGCATACGCCTGCGGCAGGCGCAATCATGACGCTGCTGCAATGCACGGGATGCTGCAAGCAGATTTGGAAAAACTCGTAAAGGAACCGTAATTCCAAGCCCGGAAGAGATCTTTTTGAAAAGGAGGGACCGCCCCGTGATTTATTTTGCAACCGTTTTGCGCTGCCTTGCGGCGTGCATCATCACCAATTCGCATTACACGGGCGTTTACCCGACCGATCTCATTGCCAACGGCGGGCTGCTCGGCGACGTTATCTTTTTTGCGGTCTCCGGCTTCTGCCTGGTCAACGTAAAAGGGAATTTTTTTCAGTGGTACGGGAAACGGCTTTTGCGGCTGTATCCCGCGGTTCTCCTGATTACACTGGCTTATCTTCTGGCAGGGCTTTTTACTGCGCCGGAAAACGCCGCCGGCTGGCTGCGGCTTTTTATCTATCCGACCAATTATCACTTCGTCGCGTCGATCCTTTTTTTGTATATCCCGTTTTATTTCGTGATGCGTATTCAGAAGCTTCGCGAAAACATCCCGCTGCTGTCCGCGGGGTTGTGCGTCGTTTGGCTTCTTGTGTATATTCTTATTTACGACAGATCGTATTATCATATTGATACGGTTCGCGAACCGATGATCCGGTTCCTGTTTTTCTTCTCCATGCTGCTGGGGGCGTATTTCCGGATCAGCAAAGACCGCTTTCTCAACCGCAAATGCGTTTGGGCGTGGATTTTGCTTCCCTGCTTGCTCGCGGGGTATTTTGCAAGCAAGCTGCTGTTTGTAAGAATAGAGCGGCTTGCCGATTTTCAGCTTGTCAACCAAATCGTTCTGTTTGCACTGCTGGCGGTTTTGTTCCGCTGCTTTGCGTCCGTGGACGGGAAGCTGGAAAGATTGCCGCGTGTTCTCAAGCGGGTCATCGAGTTTGTGGCAAGCGTAACGCTGGAGATCTATCTTGTGCAGATCTCGCTGATCCCAAAGCTAAACATTTTTCCGTTCCCGCTGAACTGGCTGTTCATTACGGGCACGATCCTGCTGCTTGCGTGGATTTTGCACAAGGTGACCGGCTGGATACAGGCAGGGCTGCAAAGGCTCTTTTCGCGGCGGCGCAAAAACGCCGCGTCAGCATAATTTACCGATCGGTATAGCGAGCACACGAAGGGGTGAACGGCTTTGAGGGTATTGCAGATCAATGCGGTCAATAAAATACGGAGCACCGGGCGAAATGTCTCGGAACTCAATGACTTTCTTCGGAAAGCCGGGCATACCTGCGCGGTCGCTTATTCGGCAGGACCTTCCGACCTGCCGGAATATGAATATCACATCGGCTCAAAGACGGATGTAAAGCTCCACGGGCTTTTGTCCCGTGTTTCCGGGAAACAGGGCTATTTTTCTAAAAACGCAACACGAAAGCTTCTAAACTTTACAGGCAGCTTCGCGCCGGATATCGTCGTGCTGAACAATCTGCACGCAAATTATATCCATTTGCCGCTGCTGCTGCGGTACCTTGCCGAAAAGGACATCGCCACCGTCGCAGTATTGCATGATTGCTGGTTTTATACGGGGCATTGCTGCCACTACACCGCGGCGGGCTGCTGCAAGTGGCAGGAACACTGCGGCGGCTGCCCGGCAAGAAAGCAATATAACCGAAGCTGGTTTTTTGACCGCAGCGCCGACATGCTCGCGGATAAAAAGGAATTGTTCGGCGCAATCCCGCGGCTGGGCGTAGTCGGGGTATCCGACTGGCTGACCGGGGAAGCAAAAAAAGCCCCCGTGTTCCAAAATGCAAAAAGCATTCAAAGGATCTATAACTGGGTGGATACTGATCTATTCGTCCCGCAGGACACCGCGGCGCTTCGAGAAAAGCTTGGGCTGAAAGACCAAAAGATCCTGCTGTGCGTGGCAAGCGCCTGGTCTCGGGAAAAGGGATTGGACACCGTTTTGCAGCTTGCAAACGGTCTGCCGCAAGGGCAGCGGTTGCTGCTTGTAGGCAACGCGCCGGAAGAGACCCTTGCGGGGACAAATATCCAGCATATCCCTGCGACCGATGATGTGAAGGCACTTGCCGCGCTGTATGCCATGGCGGATGTGTTTGTGCAGCCGTCCTTGGAAGAAACCTTCGGCAAAGTTACGGCGGAGGCGCTTTCCTGCGGGACACCCGTGGTGTGCTTCGATTCCACAGCGAACCCCGAGCTTGTAGGTGAGGGCTGCGGGACGGTCGTGCCGGCGGGCGATACAGACGCACTCGCGGCGGCGGCGCAGACCATTCTTTCTGACGGGAAAGATGCATTCTGCAAAACCTGCCGGGCGTTCGCTTTGCAGAATTTCCGGGCAGAGACGAGTCTGCAGGCGTATCTGCAATTTTTTGAAACATTATGTTCCATGAAATGAGGTGAGAAGCGCGTATGCTGTTTTATCTTTTGGCATTTTTGATGGTCGCTTTTTTGATCGCGGCCAATTTGCGGCCGCAGCAGCGCACGCTTCCGCACAAAAGGCCGTTTTTGACGGCAGACCGGCTCAGTGTTATGCTGGTCTGCCTGATCCTGTTTTTGATCCTGGCGTTGCAGGACGCCTACGCCAACGCCGACTTGATGAGCTATTATACGCGGTATAGGAGCCTGCAAAATTACAGCTTCCAAAGTTTTCTGCGCCAGCTTGCGGACATGAAGGACCCGGTCTATTATTTGGCAGGGTATCTGTTCGGAAAGCTCGGTTTGAATTTTTATGTGTGGAAAGCCTTCATTTCGTTTGTTTTTGTGCTCGGGCTCTACAAGCTGGTCTTGTACCATTCCGCCAATATATACGTCAGCTTCATCGCGCTGTTGTCCTTGGGGCTTTACGGCTTTGCGTTCAGCGGCCTGCGCCAGACGATGGCGTTCGGGATCCTTTTCTTTGCATATCCTTATCTTAAAAACCGCAAATTGCTGCGGTTCATTCTGGTCGTGGTGTTGGCCGCCCTGTTCCACAGTACGGCGCTGATCTTCCTTGCGGCGTACCCGATCTATCGCTTGAATTTGCGGCTTCGCAACATCCTGATCCTCTTGGCGATCGGCGGCGTGGTGCTGCTCAACGCCAATCCGATTGCAAATTTGTATTTGCAGCTGACGGGCACGGATGAAATATACGCCGAGTATCTGGAAAGCGGCAATGTCCTGAGTGTGTCGGGCATTATCATTTCCGGCAGCATTTGGCTGTTCTGCACGGTCTTTTTAAGCCGAAGAAACGCGAGCAAGTTTGATGAGCATCTATGCAATCTTTCCCTGTTAGCGTTGTTCGGCCGCATCCTTTCCACGGTTTGGTTCGCGGAGTTTTTCCGCGTCTCCATGTATTTTTCCATTTTCGAATTTCTGATGATTGCCGACGCGTGCGCGAGCAAAGAAAAAAGCAGCTTTGTGGTCCGCGTGAAGACCGCGGGCGTCTCGCTGGTGTTGGTCGCGTATTATCTGATGTCGCCTTCGCTCAACATTATGAGCTATGTTTTGCGGTAACCGCGATTGGTTAGGAGATGGGCATTTGCAACAGGATAAGGTCAAGATCGGGATCCTCTCGCATTATTATCACAGCGTGAATTACGGCGGCAACCTGCAGGCATACGCGCTTTGCAGATTCCTGCAAACGCATTTCTCCGGGGTGCAGGCCGAACAGGTTTCGTACGACATCCGGAAAAATGCGAAAAAGCCGCGGCGGCAGGCGCAGCTTTCCGTCGGCAGGGTGCTTCGAAAGCTCCGTACGGTTCTGCAAAATAAGCTGTACGCCAAAACGAAGGCGGAGGAAAACCGAGCGATCCGGCTTCGCGAAAAGGCGATCTTAGAGTTTAACACCAAAAGCATCCCGCACAGCGCGGAAGTCTATGACGCTGCGAATATCGCGCAGTGCGTGCCGCAGTACGACGTCTTTATCACCGGCAGCGACCAGGTCTGGCACCCGAATGCGGTTTGCCCCGCCTACCTTTTGTCCTTCGTCGACGGTGCAAAGAAGCCCAAGCTCTCTTATGCCGCGAGTATTTCCAAACCGGATTTGAATGAAGCACAGCTGCAAATGTTCCGCGAGGCGTTGCGGGATTATCAAGCGGTCTCCGTGCGCGAAGCGGACGCCGTTCGGCTGCTTTCCGGCGTGGCGCCGACCACCCCGGTACAGGTCCTCGACCCGACCATGCTGTTGACCGCCGCCGAATGGAAAACGGTGGCTGCGCCGCGAAAAATCGAAGACCCGTACCTGTTCTGCTATTTCCTCGGGGACGACACCCGGCAGCGCAAGCTGGCAGCAGACTTTGCAAAAGAAAAGGGCCTGCAGATCGTAACGCTGCCGTACCTTTTGGGAAAATACCGCAAATGCGATGCCAAATTCGGCGATACACGGCTGTTTGATGTTTCCGTATCGGACTTTTTGTCTTTGATCGAATTCGCGGATTTCGTGTGTACGGACAGCTTCCACGCTGTGGTTTTTTCCCTGCTTTTTGAAAAAGACTTTTTTGTATTTGAACGTGCCGGGGCAAAGGGCGCCGGCACCCGTGTGCACAGCCTTCTGTCGCTTTTTGATCTGGAAGAGCGCTTCTGCAGTTCCCTCAAGACCATGCAGACGTCATACCTTGCGGGGCTTTCTCCGGTCGATTATGCCAAACCGTTTGAGAAATTTAAAGACCGCAAGGCATTTTCCGTAAGGTTCTTAGAGACGGCCCTGCGCGGGGCGAGGGAAAGCGGCAGACCCGACCTTGCTTCGGATGCCGCGAACAAGGATTGAAAGAAGAAATGCGTATGAAATTGAAGATCCATCAGCTGAAATCCGGTGTGTTTTTGACCTATTGCACCCAGGGCGTGCATATTTTGACCGGCCTTTTGTATACGCCGATCATGCTGCGCTTACTTGGGCAGAGCGAATATGGTCTTTACCAGCTGGTATCTTCTGTCGTTTCGTATTTAAGCCTTCTGAGCTTAGGCTTTTCGACCGGGTATATTCGCTTTTATTCCCGTTATAAAATTCAGGATGATGAAAAAGGCATTGCGAAACTCAACGGGATGTATGCGGTGATCTTTACCGTTATTACGATCGTCTGTCTGTTGTGCGGCGGCGTTATGGTCTGGCGGGCGGATCTGGTTTTCGGCACGGGGTTGAGCGCGGCAGAGCTGGAAAAAGCGAAGATCCTGATGGCGATGATGGTCTTTAATTTGGCGATCACTTTCCTGAACAGCGTCTTTTCCAGCCACATTTCCGCGCAGGAAAAATTCTTCTTCCTGAAGCTGGTTGAATTCTTCCGCGCGCTTTTGAACCCCTTTATGGCGCTGCCGCTTTTGATCCTCGGCTACGGTTCCGTGGGCATGGTGGCAGTCACATCATTTTTGACGGTGTTCTCGTTCGCATTGAACATTTTCTATGCCCGGAAAAAGCTGCAAATGCAATTTGACTTTTCGAAGTTCGATTTTAAGCTGTTCCGGGAAATGGGCGCTTTCACGTTCTTTATTTTCATCAACATGGTCACAGATCAGATCAACTGGAGTGTCGACAAGTTCCTGCTCGGGCGCATGATGGGTACAGTCGCGGTGGCGGTCTACGGTGTCGCGAGCCAGCTGAACACCATGTACTTAAACCTGTCCACGGCGGTTTCATCCGTGTTTGTGCCGCGGGTCAACCGTCTGGCGATCCAAGAGTCGAAAGAGGACGAATTGATCCGGCTGTTTTCACGCGTCGGCAGGATCCAGTTCTTGATCCTGGCGTTGGTTTTGTCCGGCTATGCCGTTTTCGGGCGGGAGTTTGTCCGCCTGTGGGCGGGCGACGGGTATGAGGAGGCTTACAGGATCGGTCTGATTCTGATGACGCCTGTCACCGTGCCGCTGATCCAGAATATCGGGATCGAGATCCAGCGCGCCCGCAATCTCCACAAGGCAAGATCGGTCGTGTATCTGCTGATCGCAGTTGGGAACGTTTTTGTGAGTATTCCGTTGATCCGTATCTGCGGGGGCACCGGCGCGGCGCTCGGTACGGCGATCTGTCTGATCCTTGGGAATGTCCTGTTCATGAATTTCTATTATCGCTATAAGATGAAACTGGACATGGGCTTTTTCTGGAAGGAGATCGGCAAGCTGATCCCACCGATCGCGATCGCTGCCGCGCTGGGCTTTACAGTCACGCATTTCGTGCCGTGCAGCGGATGGGTGGAGCTGTTCGTGTATATCGCTGTGTACGTGCTGGTCTATGCCGCTCTTGTCTGGCTTTTCGGCATGGATACATCTGAAAAAGATCTTGTGCGCGTGCCGCTTGGAAAAATACGGAGGCTGTTATGCAGGAAATAACGGAACGGACCAAATGCACCGGCTGTCACGCTTGTTTAAGCGCCTGCCCGAGCCGCTGCATCACGATGCAGCCGGATGAAGCCGGATTTCTGTATCCGTCGATCGACGCGCTGCGGTGTACGGATTGCGGTTTGTGTAAAAAGGCGTGCCCCGTCGAGCAGGAATATGTTGGGGAAAAAGCGCTTGCGGCATATGCCTGTATCGCAAATGACGAAGCAGTTCGGGCAAAAAGCTCATCAGGCGGCATGTTTACGCTGCTTGCTTCCGAAGTGCTGCACCGGGGCGGCGTGGTTATCGGCGCCGCCTGGGACGACGAAGGGCAGCTTATCCATATGGTTGTGCAAAAGGAAGCGGATCTCCCAAAGCTGCAAGGCTCCAAATACCTGCAAAGCCGCATCGGCAATGTATTGAAAGAGACAAAAGCGTTCCTCGAAGCAGGTCGGACGGTCTATTTCTCAGGTACGCCCTGCCAGATCGGGGGCTTGAAGGCCTATCTTCGCAAACCGTATCCCAACCTGATCTGTCAGGACATCATCTGCCACGGCGTCCCTTCCCCCAAGACATGGTCGAAATATCTGGCATATGTCTGTGAAACGAGCGGGAAAATCCCGGCGGAACTCTGTGCGCCGGAATTTCGCAACAAAGACCACGGTTGGCTGGGCTACCGGCTGAAGATTGGTTTTTCGGACGGCACTTCTGTGAGCAGAGCCAAAGGGGAAGACCTGTATATGCAGGCGTTTTTAAACAACTACGGCCTGCGGCCGTCCTGTTATAATTGTCATTTTAAATCCGCGGAACGCGAAAGCGACATCATGCTTGCCGATTTCTGGGGCGTGGATAAAATTTTGCCGCAGATGTTCGACGACAAGGGCACTTCACTCGTTCTTGTGTATTCCGAAAAGGGAAAAGCTCTGTTTGACAGCGTAAAGGCACACATGGCGTGTGCGGCGGTCGACCCGAGCGCAGCGCTCGCCTATAATGCATCCGCCTGCCAATCGGCGGCAAAGCCGAAGCAAAATGAACTGTTTTTGCGCGCGGTGGAGTCGTCGCGCTTTGATACGGCTGTACACACGGTTTTGAAAAAAAGCGCAGCCGCGCGTCTGCAAAAGAAGGCGCGGAGCCTTTTGCGGCGCGCGAAAACCAAGCTTTGCCGATAAATGCGGCGCATTTATACACCGATCGCAGACCGCGGCGCTGCGCCAAGTTGATTTTTTATCTAAAATTTGGTAAACTATATATATTCGGCATTTTCCGCGCACAGGATACAGCGCAATTTTGTGAGATGAAGCACGAGGAACCGGAATGAGAAGGTTAAACAATTCCAATGAACTGAAGATCGGCGCGTTCCTGTCTTATGTCCAGACCGGTGCACAGATTTTGGTGGCGCTGTTGTATACACCCGTGATGCTTCGTATCCTCGGGCAGAACGAATACGGGCTGTACAACACGATCTCGTCCACCATCAGCATGTTGAGCGTTCTGAGCCTTGGGTTCTCCAATGCGTACATTCGTTTCTATGCCCGGTATAAGGTCAATGAGGAAAAGGAAAAGATCGAGCGCTTAAACGGGCTTTTCCTTCTGGTGTATTTCATCATCGGCATCATTGCCTTTTTGTGTGGGCTGTATCTTTCGTTCAATCTGAAACTGGTTTTTGACGAGGGCCTGACCGCCGAAGAGCTCGAAAAAGCGAAAATCATGATGATCCTTTTGGCATTGAACCTCGGGATCTCTTTCCCCATGAGCACCTTTACGTCTTATATCAACGCGCATGAGCGGTTTTCCTTTATCTATGCCATCAATATCGTCAAGATCGTTTGCAGCCCGTTTGTGCAGATCCCGCTTTTGCTGATGGGCTTCGGCGCCGTGGGTATGACGGCGGTGATCTTCGCTTTCAATATGTTTGTGAATTTGGCGGAGGTCATCTATTCCATCAAAAAGCTGAATTTCCGCATGAAGCTTGGGCACTGGGAAAAGGGGCTTTTCAAAAGCCTGTTCCTGTTCTCAAGCCTTATCGCGATCAATGTGATCGTCGATCAGGTCAACAACAGCTTGGACAGCGTCCTGCTCGGGCGCTTCTGCGGCACGGCGGAGGTGGCGGTGTATTCCATCGGCGCGACCTTCTGCGGCTATTACACGATTTTTTCCACTTCGATCTCCACCGTTTTTATCCCGCGCATCCATAAAATCGTCAATTCTGTGCAGGATAAATTGGAGCAGAACCGCCAGCTCACCGAGATTTTTATCAAGGTCGGGCGTATCCAGTATTTGGTCCTTGCGCTGGTGTGTTCGGGCTTTATCGTGTTTGGCCGGGCCTTTATTGCCCTGTGGGCGGGCGAAGGCTACGAAGCGTCTTACTGGGTCGCGCTGTGCCGGATGGTACCTGCAACGGTGGCGTTGATCCAAAACGCCGGCATCGAGATCCAGCGGGCGAAAAATGTCCACCAATATCGTGCGTATTCCATGATCGTCATGGCGTTAGTCAATTTGGTGCTGACGATCTTTTTGTGCCAGCGCTGGGGTGCTGTCGGCGCATCCGCTGCAACGGGCATTGCGGCGATCTTGTGTGACCTGTTCTTGCTCAACTGGTTTTATTATAAGAAAACGGGGATCAATGTTTTCCGCTTTTGGAAAAATATTTTGCGCCAAAGTGCCGGGCTGATCGTGCCGTGCATCTGTGGGTTTTTCATTGCGCGGTATGCCTCCATGCAGTCTTACATCACGCTGGCGCTTTGGATCGTAGTTTACGCTGCCGTATATGTTCTGAACATTTGGTTCCTTTCCATGAATCGCAGTGAAAAGGATCTGGTGCTCGGCGTCGTGAACCGTTTCACCTCCAAGCTCAAAAAGAAGGGGAATACGCAATGAGTTCTGCCAAAGAAGCGGTGCGGGGGATACTGCAAAAGCTGCCGCTGCCGACCAAAAGGATCATTCTGTTTGAAAGCACCCCAACCCTTACCGACAACACCAAAGCTGTGTTTGACGAGCTGGTTCGCCGCGGCTGGAATGAGACCTACGAGTTTGTGTGGATCACCTCCGAACCTGCGGAACGCTTTGCGGACGTCCGTATTCCAAACGTTCGCTTTGTACCGCGATCGGACGACGCGCAGTTCAAAACACTCACGTTCCAGGCGCGCGTGCAGTTGATGTGCAACGAGGTGCTCGCCAAACGCACCGGCCGCCAGTTTACTTTGTATCTTGCGCACGGCTGTGCGCTCAAGGACGTGCGCGGGACATACGAACTTCCCGAAAGCATTGACTATGCGTTGTCCGTTTCCCCGTATATGGCGCAGTATGACGCTCAGAACCTCGGCTATCCGGCGGAAAAAATGCTGCCCCTCGGGTACCCGCGCAACGACGAGCTGTTCGGTGAGCGGCTGCCTTTGCGGGCGCTGTTCCCGGATTCGGATTTTGAAAAGGCGATCTACTGGATGCCGACCTATCGTCAGCACAAAAACGGTTTGGTGCATTCCGACATCTCCATGCCCATCTTGTATACCGAGGAGATCGCCCGCGAGATCAATGCCTGCGCGGCGAAAAACGGTGTGCTGCTGATCGTCAAGCCGCATTTTGCGCAGGATGTATCCAAGCTTAAAACGATGGACCTCAGCCACCTGCGGTTCATCGACAATGCGTTTTTAGAGCAAAACGGGATTTCCAACTATGCGCTGCTGCGCAGTGTGGATGCGCTGTTGTCGGATTACTCGTCGGTCTATTATGACTATCTTTTGACCGACCGGCCCATCGGGCTTTGCTGGGATGATTTTGCCGAATACAGCGCGCGCGAAGGCTTCCTGTTGGATCCGCAGGACATCCTTGCGGGCGGCGTCAAGATCTATACGTCGAAAGATCTGTGCGCGTTTGTGGAAAGCGTAGCAAAGGGTGAGGATCTGCTGCAGGCGGAGCGCCGCGCGATCCGTGACCGTGTGCATACCTATACGGACTCGAACGCCACGGCCCGCGTTGCGGACTATATCGAGCAATACCTGCGTTAAAATAAACGGACTGTAAAGGGAATAGGGGAGTCGCATGAATATCGCCATGATCATGAGCGGCGGCGTCGGAAAACGGTTCGGCACGCTGCTGCCCAAGCAATACACTCTGATCCACGGCCGGCCGGTCATTGATTATGTGATCGACGCCTGCCGCGAGGCAAAAGCCGTGGATAAAATCGTGGTCGTCTGTGACCCGCAGTGCGTGCAGTTCAGCGCTGAGCTGTCCGCCGGCGATATTGAGATCGCGCCGAACGGCAGCGAGCGGTGCTATTCCCTGCAAAACGGGCTGGAATTTATTCAAGAGCACTACAACTGCGACAACGTCTGTATCCTCGACGCGGTCGCGCCGTTCGTCTATCCGGAACTGATCGACGAATACTTTGCCCGCCTGACGGAATATGACTGCGTGATCACCTGCCAAAAGATCACGGGGGAGCTTGGCAATTACGACTATGCGATCTTGGATCGCAACAACTACTATATCAGCCAGTCGCCCGAGGCATTCCGCTTCAGCCTGCTGATGCGGTATTTCGATCCGGAATTCCCGTCGTCCGAGCTTGCAAACCAGCTTCCCGCGGACACCAAGCGCTATCTCAATTTTGAATTCAAGAACAATCTCAAGATCACCTATGATTTTGAGTTGAAGTATGCCGAGCACATGATCGCCTATTTTCGCGAGCGCTACCGGCGCAGCGTGAAGGTGTATGAAAAAGAGGTGTTCATCACCGAGGGCCTGCAAGCCTACCTTTTGCGCACACAGCCTAAAGAGACGAACGAATGGCTCATGCACGTGGCCGAAAACTACCCCCGGCTTGCCGAAAAGTGGGAGATCACCTCCTTTATTGCCAACCAAACCAGCCGCTACGGGCTGGTATTGCTTGCACAAAGCGCACGCTTCGGCGACGTGATCGTTAAGCTGATCCCGCCGTTCGTCGAGCGGTATGCCAATGAAAAAAGCTGCTATCTTGCCTTGTCAAACACGTTCATGTGCAGGCTTTGCGACTGCGACGACGCCGCGAACGCACTGCTGCTTGAGCGCGTAAAGCCGGGCGATTATGCGCGCTTTGAAGACAATTTGCTGCTTACACGCTTTTGGGACAACGTTTTCGCCGGCGTCGCGCCTGCGCAGGCGGATCAGGGTGAGGATTACCGCGCGGGGCTGTATGCGCGCCTGCAAAGCGCCGAGAAACTGCCGTATTGCAGTGCGCCGATCGCAAAGCATCTGCAACTTGCCGCCGCGCTTTATGAACGCTGTTTTGCAAAGGAAACGATGTATCTCATCCACGGCGATCTTCATGAATACAACATCCTCAAAGGGGCAAACGGCTATGTGGCGGTCGATCCGATCGGCTTCTGCGCACCGCTGGCATTTGAAACGTCGCGCTTCATTCGCAACGATGTGCTGCGCAACGCAAAATTCGGCACGACCGCGCGGCTTTCCCTGCTGTTCGACTACTTCGGCAGATGGCTCCCCGTCGAACAGGTGCAGGCGGCGCTGTATATTGATTTGAGTGTTACCACATACAATTCGGTGTATGAAAACGAGACCCCGCGCGAGACCGAGCGTATGCTCGCACTTTTGGATACGGTGCGTGCGGGGCTTGCTCACAACGAATAAATCATCGGACAAGGAGAGAAATGCGATGTCTGTTTTTGCAAATAAGACCCTGCTCATCACGGGTGGTACGGGTTCCTTCGGCAATGCGGTGCTCAATCGCTTCATCACGTCGGACATCGGGGAGATCCGTATTTTCTCGCGGGATGAAAAAAAGCAGGATGACATGCGCCACGTCTTTCAGGCGCGTTATCCCGAAGCGAGCGGAAAGCTGAAATTCTATATCGGCGACGTACGCGACATTGATTCCGTGCGCAATGCGATGCACGGGGTGGATTACATTTTCCATGCCGCGGCGCTCAAGCAGGTGCCCTCCTGTGAATTCTTCCCCATTGAGGCGGTGAAAACCAACGTGCTCGGGACGGAAAACGTCCTCAACGCCGCGATTGACGCGGGCGTGCGCAATATCATCTGCCTGTCTACGGACAAGGCGGCGTACCCCGTCAATGCGATGGGTACCTCCAAAGCCATGATGGAAAAGGTCATTGTTGCAAAGTCCCGTACGGTAAGTCCTGAAAAAACCAAGATCTGCTGCACACGCTACGGCAATGTGCTGTGCTCGCGCGGGTCTGTGATCCCGCTTTGGATCGACCAGATCAAAGCAGGCGCACCTCTGACCGTAACGGAGCCCAATATGACGCGGTTTGTGATGAGCCTGGAAGAGGCGGTTGAGCTTGTGCTGTTTGCCTTTGAAAACGGGGAAAGCGGCGATATCCTTGTGCAGAAAGCGCCCGCCTGTACGATCGGCGTGCTTGCCGAAGCGGTCAAGGGCTTGTTCGCGCCGCAAACGGAGGTCCGTACCATCGGCATCCGCCACGGCGAAAAAATGTATGAAACGCTGCTTACGAACGAGGAATGCGCGCATGCTATCGACATGGGCGCGTTCTACCGCGTCCCGGCGGATAAGCGCGATCTTAACTATGACAAATACTTCAAAGACGGGGATGTAAAGCGAAATCCCTTAACAGAGTTCAATTCCAATAATACGCAGCTCCTGACCGTCGAAGCCGTGCAGGAGAAGCTGAAAACGCTGCCCTACATCCAAAACGCCCTGCAGGAGTGGGAGGACGCCTGATGAAACTTCTGGTGACCGGTGCGAAGGGCTTTATCGGGAAAAATCTGACCGCGCAGCTCGAAAATATCCGCGACGGGAAGTGCAAGACGTCTTTGCCGGACGCCGATCTGGAGATCTGTCCCTACGACATGGATTCCGACCCGGCGCTTTTGGATGTATATTGCGCGGATTGCGACCTCGTGTTCAACCTTGCCGGTGTGAACCGTCCCGAAAATCCGGATGATTTTATGACGGGCAATTTCGGCTTTGCGTCCACGCTGCTCGATACGCTGAAAAAGCACAAAAACACCTGCCCCGTGATGCTTTCCTCTTCGACACAGGCGGCATTGGACAACCCCTACGGCAAAAGCAAAAAAGCGGGGGAGGATCTGTTCTTTACCTATGCGCAGGAAACGGGGGCGAAAGTGTATGTTTATCGCTTTCCCAATGTGTTCGGCAAATGGTGCCGCCCGAATTACAACAGCGCCGTGGCAACGTTTTGCTATAACATCGCCCGTGACCTGCCCATCACGGTCAACGACCGCGCGCATGCGATGACGCTTGTGTATATTGACGACGTGGTGCAGGAGCTCATTTCGGCGGCGGCGGGAAAGCCGACGCGCGACGGCGATTTTTGCCGCGTGCCCGTGGAGCACAAAGCAACACTCGGCGAGATCGTCGACCTGCTGTACACGTTCCGTGAAAGCCGAAAGACTTTACAGATCCCGGATCTGACAGAAGGCAGCTTTTCCAAAAAGTTATACAGTACCTATCTTTCTTATCTGCCGACGGACGGCTTTTCCTATCCGCTCACACAGCACACGGATGCCCGCGGCTCGTTTACTGAGATCTTGCGCACTTCCAATCACGGGCAGTTCTCGGTAAATATTTCTAAACCGGGCATCACAAAGGGACAGCACTGGCACAACACCAAAAACGAAAAGTTCTTAGTTGTCAGCGGCAAGGGCGTGATCCGTTTCCGCAAGCCGGGAGAGCAGCAGGTGTATTCTTACTATGTATCCGGCGAAAAGCTGGAGGTCGTGGACATTCCCGTCGGCTATACGCACAGCATAGAAAATTTAGGCGAAACCGATATGGTCACCTTTATGTGGTGCAACGAATGCTTTGATCCCGCACACCCGGATACGTTTGCGCTGGAAGTGTGATGCTTGTGAAACAAAAAGCCGCAAAGGCAGTCTGCCTTGTCCTTGCCATCCTGACGACGGCGTTTATTTTCTACAATTCGGCGCAGCCCGTGGCGGATTCCTCCGCCGCCGCGAACAATGTGGCGGAACAGATCGTGTCCGTCCTGCCGGATGCGGAAACGGTGACAGAAAGCCCGCGCACCATGCGGGAATTTGCCATGCAGGTCCGCAAGGCGGCGCACGCGGTGGAGTTTTTTGCGTTGGGCGCGGAGCTTTCCGTTCTGTTTTACCTGCTGCACAAAAGGCTGCATATCCAGACGCTTTGGAACACGCTTTCGGCGGCGCTCGCCATTGCCGTAACGGATGAATCCATCCAGATCCTGTCGGGCAGAGGTCCGCGGGTGCAGGACGTGCTGCTGGACTTTTGCGGCGCGCTGGCGGCGACGGCGCTGTGCTGGATGCTGTTCGGCATTATATATGCGGTACGCCGTAGAAAAAAGAAAGAAAAAGAGGGATGAACCCATGGGTAAATTGAAGCTGATGACCATCCTCGGCACCCGCCCGGAGATCATCCGCCTGTCGGCGGTCATCAAATGCGCGGACAAATATTTTGACCACATCCTCGTGCACACGGGGCAGAATTACGATTATACGCTCAACGAGGTGTTTTTTAACGACCTCGAGCTGCGTGCGCCTGACTACTATCTCGACAGCGTCGGCGACAACCTCGGGCAGACGATGGGCAACATCCTTGCGAAATCCTATGAAGTTTTGCAAAAGGAACAGCCTGATGCGCTTTTGATCCTGGGCGATACGAACTCCGCACTGTCCGCCATTTCGGCGAAGCGGCTCAAAGTACCGATCTTCCACATGGAGGCGGGCAACCGCTGCTGGGACTGGAACGTCCCCGAAATGACGAACCGCACCATCGTCGACCATATTTCCGATATCAACCTGCCCTATACCGAGCACAGCCGCCGCTATCTCTTAAGCGAGGGCATGGACGGCAAGACCATGTTTGTCACCGGCTCGCCCATGCGCGAGGTGCTGCGCGACCACGCTGATAAGATCGAGCAAAGCCGCGTGCTCGAAACGCTTCGGCTTGAACCGCGCAAATATATCCTGCTTTCGGCGCACCGGGAGGAGAATATCGACAACGAAGCGCATTTCCTTTCCTTAATGAACGCGGTCAACGAGATCGCTGAAAGCTACCAAATGCCCGTGATCTATTCCACCCACCCGCGCAGCCGCAATATCATCGAAAAGCGCGGCTTCCGTTTTCACCCGTTGGTGCAGAGCCTTAAACCGTTCGGCTTTATGGATTATAACAAGCTGCAAAAGAACGCCTACTGCGTACTTTCCGACAGCGGCACGCTTTCCGAAGAATCGGCGATGCTCGGTTTCCCCGCTGTGCTGGTGCGGACTTCCACAGAACGCCCCGAAGTGCTTGACAAAGGCACGGTCGTCATCGGCGGCATCCGCGGTGAGGATGTGCGGCAGGCAATGGACTTGGCGGTCGCCATGTATGAAAATCAGGAAGAAACGGTCATGGCGGAGGACTATGCCGATACGAACGTTTCCGTGAAAGTCTGCAAGATCATCCAAAGCTATGCGAAGATCGTCAACCTGACGACGTGGCATAAAGGCGAATAACGAGAACGCAAAGCGCCCGCAGCAAAATGCTGCGGGCGCTTGTCTTATTTGTGTACTTAGCTTTGCTCATGCGCGTGGATGTGCGATTGCAAGGCGGCAAAGGTCTCGTCGCTGATGATGTGTTCCATTTTGCACGCATCCGCAGCGGCGATGTCCTCCGGCACGCCGAGCGACGTGAGGACTTTCGTGAGCACCGTGTGGCGCGTGTAGATCTTTTCGGCGACCTCGCGGCCCGTGTCTGTTAAGCGGATGTGCCCATCCTTGTCCACGGTGATAAAACCGCCGTTTTTAAGAAGCCCCATGGCGCGGCTGACGCTGGGCTTGCTGAACTGCATATATTCCACGATGTCAATGGCACGCACGGCGGGCTTTTGGCGCGAGAGGATCAGAATGGTCTCCAAATACATCTCGCCGGATTCCTGTAACTGCATCTGCATGCCTCCTTTTTCGATGCTGTAAAAAACAGTCTAACATATTTTCACAGAAAACGCAACCGCCCGGAAAATTGTCGTTTTTTTACGAAGCCTTTTTTGCAGCGATGCTATTTTTAACGAAATTGACGAAAACCGAGAAAATGCAAAATGAGGCTTGACAAATTCCTACCGATTCGCTATTCTATTAGTGGTTAGCGAACGCTAACTTCTGCGACGTGCTTCTTTTGCCGTCGAACAGGGCAAGGAAAGGAACGATACGCCCATGATGCCGTTGAGTTTTGCCGCGAACGGCGAAGAAAACATCATCCGCAAGGTCGGCGGCAGCGCCGACGTGAAGCAGCACCTTTGCGATCTCGGCTTTGTGCCGGGCGGCAGTGTGACGGTCATCTCCGCAAACGGCGGGAACCTGATCGTCAGCGTCAAAGGCTGCCGGGTGGCTGTCAGCCGCGAGATGGCGAATAAAATTTATATCTGATCTGCTGCAAGTGTATCTTGTTAAGTCAATTCAACCGAAAGGGGAAACGATATGAAAACACTTCGTGAAGTGCCTATAGGCGGCGACTGTAAAGTTGTTAAGCTGCACGGCGAGGGTGCGGTGAAACGGCGCATCATGGACATGGGTATCACCAAAGGCGTGGGCATCCATGTGCGCAAGGTAGCGCCGCTCGGTGATCCTGTGGAGGTCACGGTGCGCGGTTATGAGCTGTCTTTACGCAAGGCGGACGCGGAAATGATCGAGGTGGAGTGACCTTTCGCTCACTTTCGCGTATATTTTTTTGACAACACGTTAGCCTACGCTAACTTCAGAAAGGAAGACGGAAATGGAAATTCGCATTGCGCTGGCGGGCAACCCCAACAGCGGCAAGACGACGCTGTTCAACGCCCTGACCGGTTCCAACCAATTCGTCGGCAACTGGCCCGGCGTTACGGTCGAGAAAAAAGAGGGGAAGCTCAAAAAGCACAGCGATGTTAAGATCGTGGACTTACCCGGCATTTACTCCCTGTCGCCGTATACGCTCGAAGAGGTCGTGGCGCGCAACTTCCTGCTGGAGGAGCGTCCGGATGCGATCCTCAATATCGTTGACGGTACGAACCTCGAGCGCAACCTGTATCTGACCACGCAGCTTACGGAGCTGGGCATCCCGGTCGTCGTTGCGGTGAATATGATGGACGTGGTGCAGAAAAACGGCGACCGCATCAACATCGAAGCACTTTCCACTGCGCTCGGCTGCAAGGTCGTGGAGATCTCGGCGCTCAAGGGTACAGGCGTCAAAGAGGCTGCTGAAACCGCTGTGGAAGCGGCGAAGGGGGCGGTGACGGTGCCGCAGCACAGCTTTTCGGGTGCGGTGGAGCACGCGCTTGCACACATTGAAGAAGCCGCCGTGCACAACCTGCCTGCCGAACAGCAGCGCTGGTATGCGATCAAAATTTTCGAGCGCGATGAAAAGGTGCTCGAAAAATTAAAGCTTCCCGCCGACGTTGCGGCGCATATCGAGCAGGATATTCAGGATGCGGAAAAAGAGCTTGACGACGACGCCGAAAGCATCATCACCAATGAGCGCTATGTGTATATCGCATCCGTCATCAAATCCTGCTATCAGAAAAAGAGCAAGGCAAAGCTCACCACCTCCGATAAGATAGACCGCGTTGTCACCAACCGGTGGCTTGCGCTCCCGATCTTTGCCGTGGTCATGATCATCGTGTATTATGTCTCGGTCACGACGGTCGGCACCTGGGCGACGGACTGGGCGAACGACGGCGTGTTCGGCGACGGCTGGCACCTTTGGGGCGGCGCTGCTTACGAACAGGCGGCGGAGGACTATGTGATCCCCGGTGCTGAGACCGAGGCGTTCTTGGAGGCAGCCGCCGAGGCGGGCGCTGTGGATGAAGCCGCCTCCACCGAAGAGGAGACCGTGCTCATCCCCGAAATCGCCCAAAACGTCACTGCGACGGCTGTGCTGTATGACGACGAGGGCAACGTCACCGACGAGATCCCCGTGGATTACGCTACATATCTCGAGGCCTCGCAGGTCGAAGAACCCGACCCCGCCGACTACGGCGTGTGGGTGCCCGGCATCCCGGTGCTTGTGGAATCGGGCTTGACGGCAATAAACTGTGCCGACTGGCTGCAGGGGCTGATCTTGGACGGCATCGTCGGCGGCGTCGGCGCGGTGCTCGGCTTCGTGCCGCAGATGCTCGTGCTGTTCATCTTTCTGGCATTCTTGGAGAGCTGCGGCTACATGGCGCGCGTGGCGTTCGTCATGGACCGTATTTTCCGCAAATTCGGCCTTTCGGGCAAATCCTTCATCCCGATGCTCATCGGCACGGGCTGCGGCGTGCCCGGTATCATGGCGTCGCGTACCATTGAAAACGAACGCGACCGCCGCATGACCATTATGACCACCACCTTTATCCCCTGCGGGGCAAAGCTCCCGATCATTGCACTGATCGCCGGCGCGCTGTTTGACGGCGCGTGGTGGGTCTCGCCGAGCGCCTATTTTATCGGCGTGGCTGCGATCATCGTCTCGGGTATCATGCTCAAAAAGACCAAGCTGTTTTCGGGCGATCCTGCCCCGTTCGTTATGGAGCTGCCCGCTTACCACTGGCCGACTGTCGGCAACGTGCTGCGCTCCATGTGGGAACGCGCCTGGTCATTCATCAAAAAAGCGGGGACGGTCATCCTGCTTTCGTCCATCGTGCTGTGGTTCCTGCAGGCGTTCGGCGTTGAAAACGGCAGCTTCGGCATGGTTGAAGACCTCAACAACTCCGTGCTTGCCGTGATCGGTAGCGGCATCGCTTGGATCTTCGCACCACTCGGCTGGGGCAACTGGCAGAGCGCGGTGGCGACCATCACGGGTCTGATTGCCAAAGAAAATGTAGTCGGTACGTTCGGTGTTCTGTTCGGCGGCTTCGACGAGGTTGCCGAGAACGGCTGGCAGATCTGGGCGAATATGCGTCAGGTCTACACGCCCTTGTCCGCATATTCCTTCCTGATTTTCAACCTGCTCTGCGCGCCGTGCTTTGCGGCGATGGGCGCGATCAAGCGTGAGATGAACAACGGCAAATGGACGGCTTTCGCCATAGCCTATCAATGCGTGTTCGCATATGCGATCTCCCTCATTGTCTACCAGCTCGGCATGCTCTTCACAGGGCAGGGCAATGTCATCGGCGCGATCGCCGCGTTTGTTCTGTTAGGGATCATCTGCTTCATGCTGTTCCGCCCCGACCCGGAAAAGAAAAGACGCGCGCAGCTGCATGCGGCTGCCGCTGCGGCAACCAAATAAAATCATCAAAACAAAACCTGTATTTGCCGTAAAGGAGGCTTTCCCGTGCTCACATTCCTTTCTCAAAACCTCGCAACGATCCTGATTTCGCTTGCGCTGTTCGCCGTGGTGGCGCTTGTGATCGTCCACCTTGTGCGCAACCGCCGAAAGGGAAAGTCCTCCTGCGGCTGCAACTGTGCAGGCTGCCCGATGTCGGGCGCGTGCCACGCGGGCAAGCCGCAAGCGAACCCACATCATTCTTGACATTCTCCCCTTATGATATTTCCTTTATACAGGGTTGGACCGTTCCGCTTTAAGCGGGGCGGTCCTGCCTTTTTGTCCCCAAGGCTTGTGCCGGCGATATGGGATGAAATTGCACTTGTCGTTGACAAAAAATAGAAATATGATATAATTTTTATGCGGGAAACCACGATAATTTTATTCAAAACACAAATAGAGGGAGTATGAATTATGAAAAGGAAACGATCCGCTTTGTTGGCCGCACTGCTGGTTCTGCTTTGCTTCGTGCCCGTATCCGCCGCGTCGCCGGCGGATACGCCCGGTGAAAATGAGGTGTACTTGGGGGACATCGGCACGGACGGCGTGGATGCCACGGACGCGCGCTATATCTTGCAGGTCGTGGCGGGGCTGCGCACAGTCGACGCAAATCAGGCGAATTTGCTGGATATCGACCGCAAAGACGGCGTTACGGCGGTAGATGCGCGCTGGGCGCTGCAAATCGCAGCAAATCTTCGCGGTGTGCGCATTTACAACACGGTGACGGACGAGATCCGCGACGTTGAGATCATCCGTCCCGCAACTGCGGCAGAGGTCGCGGCGGCAATCAACAGCGCTACGGCATCAGCAGTGAACGGCGGCGCCGGCTACACGTGGACGCGTGAAAGCCGCTTTACCGAGCCCGTCAATGTCGGCGGCGCAACGAGTATACTCAACAGCATAATTCAAAATATCGATCCGAACGCGAGCTTGGATTCCGTGGTCGGCAGCTTTGTGGGCATCGGCGAAAACCGTGTCACTGTCAGGAAAGGGCAGGACGCGGCGGACGCCATCGGCTATCACGGCGAAAATTATCGACTGAAAGCGACCGCGCTGCGCACGGAGGACATTCAGAACCTGCAAGCAGACGGCAATACCTATACGTTCACCCTGCCCGATGTGCGTTCTCCGCAAAAGAACGGCGATACGGCGCTTTCCCGCCTGACGGATGATGTTCTTACACAGGCGGAAGTTGCCGCCGAGATCGAAACGCAGATCGGCAGCATGCTGAGCGTGACGAGCCTGGATATCCTGTACTCCGATATTCAAGTTACGGCGGTCATCGAGGACGGGACGTTACGGGAACTGCGCTATTCGTTCAGCGCCGATGTGCAGGAGCTTGGGCTGACTACTTCGATCATTCCGATCACAGGCACGGGCGCCATGACGACTTCGGCGGCGTATACCAATTTCGTCTATTAAATTTTGTCCTACAAAACAAGGGCTGCTGCAAATTGGTTTGCAGCAGCCCTTGTTGTTTTGCCTAATTTATACTTCCGACGAATCCTTTTCGGTCTTACGATTTTCTTCGACGCTTGCGGGTGTGGAGCTTTCCGGCTTTGCGGCTTCTCCTTTCTGCTCCAACAGTTCCCGTATTTCCCTGAGCTGCTCCTCTAAATACAGGGCTTCATTCCCGAAGCTGTAGGTCTTCCATACAAAATAGATGAGCAGCAGCGCGAGAACAGGCGCGGCGAAATTCGGAACGATAAAGCAGACATATCCGGCAACAATAAGAAGCACGGTAAAAATGACCGGAAACTTCATAGAACCCATCGGACGCATACGATTTCCTCCTAAATCCGTATGGTGTACAAGTACAACCATATCTGTAACACCCATCCTAAAATTTATCATAGCAGAGAAAAAAGTAAATGTCAACATATACAAAAAAATCGTTTTAACACTAAAAATATAGACATTACCTACAAAAAACAGGACTTCGGTTTTAGCCGAAGCCCTGTTTTTTGTAGATTGCGTTTTATCTGAAAATTACGCCTGCCCTAAATTTTTCTGCGACTCCATTTTGAGATAGGCGTGGATGAAGCCGTCCAAGTCCCCGTCCATGACGCTGTTGATGTTGCCCGTTTCGTAGTTGGTGCGGTGATCTTTGACAAGCTGATAGGGCATGAACACATACGAGCGGATCTGGCTGCCCCAGGCGATCTCCTTTTGGTCGCCCTTGATGTCGGAGATCTTCTCCAGGTGCTCGCGCTCCTTGATCTCTACGAGCTTCGATTTGAGCATGCGCATGGCGACCTCGCGGTTCTGGTGCTGGCTGCGCTCCACCTGGCAGGCAACGACGATCCCCGTCGGGATGTGCGTCAGCCGCACGGCGGAGGAGGTCTTGTTGACCTTCTGCCCGCCCGCGCCGCTGGAACGGTACACGTCCATTTTGATGTCCTCAGGCGCGATCTCGACCTCGATCGTGTCGTCGATCTCGGGCATGACCTCTAAGGAGGCGAACGACGTGTGCCGCCGCCCTTCGGAATCGAACGGGGACACGCGCACCAGGCGGTGGATGCCCGTTTCACTTTTCAAGTAGCCGTAGGCGTTTTCGCCCTCGATCAGGATGCTTGCGGATTTGAGACCCGCCTCGTCCCCGTCGAGATAGTCGAGCGTCGACACCTTGTAGCCGTGGCGCTCGCCCCAGCGGGTATACATGCGAAACAGCATCTGCGCCCAGTCCTGCGCCTCGGTGCCGCCTGCGCCCGCATGGAAGGTGAGGATGGCGTTTTTACTGTCGTATTCGCCGGTCAGCAGGGTGGTGAGCGTCATCGTGTCTAAGTCCTGTTCGAATTTGCGCACGTTTTCGGTACATTCGGGAAGCAGCGATTCGTCCTCTTCTTCGTCGGCAAGCTCGATCATGACCAGCGCGTCGTCATAGTCGCCGCGCAGCTTTTCATAGGCCGAAACCTTGGATTTCAGCGTGCTTGTGCGCTTGAGCACGGTCTGGGATTTTTGCAGATCGTCCCAAAAGCCGTCTTGGGCAGCCTGTGCTTCCAAGTCCGCGATCTCTGCCTTCATCTTTTCCAGCCCCAACGCCTCGGCCAGCTCGTCGAGCGCGTTTTTGTGGGACAAAAGCTGCCCGCGCAGCTCTTCGTATTGCAGCATACAGATATTTTCCTTTTCTTCAAAAATTTTACAGCCTTATTATTTTACTATACTCCGGCGGAATATGCAACAGTTTTGCGGGTGCTTTGGCATAGAAGCGGCGCCGCACGATGAAAATTTATCAAAACTCACCAAACAAAAAGACAGATGGATGCCGAAATGCATCGACAATATATTAAGGAAAAGTAAAATATTGCCGGCCATGCATATTTTTGTTGCATCCTGCCTGCGAATTTGTTACAATGAAAGCATATTCGGGTATTTTGCCCGTCAGGAGCTGATAACAAGTGCAAAAGAGAGGAAACAAGGCATTAAGCGTCGTGCTTTGCGCGCTGCTGATGCTGACCATGGCGATGCCCGCGCTCGTCGCAGCCGCGGCGGACGCGCAGATCGTCATCACGGATGAAGACGGCGCCGAAGTGACCGAGCGGCTCGAGGTCAAGGAGTTCGAGTCGATCCAGCTCGGCTACACCACGTCGGGAGACGTGCCGGCGGGCGCGTACGTCACATGGGAGTCGAGCCAGCCGCTGCTTGCCGGCGTCGATGAAAACGGCGAGGTGCACGGCTACGACTTCTCGAAAGAAGCCATCGTGCATCAATGGCTCGATGAAAACGTCCGCGTTCTGCCGCTTATTGGCGACAGCTTGGCGGATTCGATCCTCCAGACCATCGAGGACCAAGGCATCGACCTGGCCGACCCGGCGGACATTGAGCTGCTTATCACCCTTGTGGGCACCATGGGCGGCTCGTTCGGCGAATCGCTGGCAAACAGCCTGCGCGAAACGCTCGACAACATGAACATCGAAATCACCGCCACGCTGCACGCGGCCGACGGTTCTGTGCTTGCGAGCGATACCGTCGAGGTCGTCGTGGCGCAGAGTACGCTCGACTTTGCGAGCATTTACCCGACCGCGGTGCATATTACGAACAAGAACTCCGTGCCGACGACCGTGGCGGTCGGCGCGACGGTGCAGCTTTACGGCGTATGTACGCCCGTGCGCCTCGAACAGGGTATCAAATGGACGATGGGCGGCACGATTTTTGATACCGAGTCCGGCAAGCACGCGACCGTTTCCTCCGACGGCCTTGTGACCTTTATCTCGCCCGGCGAAGTCACCGTGCGCCTGAACCCGGAAAGCGCGGCGTATGCTTTTGTGACCGACACGATTACGTTCAACGTCGTAAGCCCGGAGGAACTGCCCGTCACGAGCTTCGAAATCACGGGCGAAACGGAGATAGACGAGGGCGAGACCACGCAGCTTGCCATTACGAACGTGCAGCCTGCGGGTGCATATACGGGCGATCTCGTTTGGGAAAGCTCCGACCCGACCGTCGCCGTGGTTGACCAAAGCGGCGTGGTAACGGGCTTGGACGGCGGCAGCAGCTGGACACAGCTCAACCGCAAAACCAACGTGACCGCGTCGATTGGCAGCGTTTCCCGCTCTGTGGAGGTGCAGGTCAATAAAAATATCCTCAACGCGGTCATTTCCGGCGTGGAGATCGTGGGCAATTCCAATATCCCGAACAATACCACGACGAACTATACGATGAAGGTCACCCCGGACCGCTTGAACAACAGCAGCGACGTACAGCGCGAATGGGGCATTACCGAGCCGCTGACCGGCGAGATCGTCTGGGCGACGGCGGATGTACCTGCGGATACGAGTATCGCCACCCTGACCGCCGACGGCGCGCTGACCCCCAAATCCAGCGGCATTATGACCATCCATGCCCGTGCCACGCAGGGAGAAACGGTGCTGGAAACGAGCCTGACCGTGAACGCCGGTAATCCGATCACATCGTTTGAAATCTATGGGGACTTTGGTTGGACCGGTCGCTTTACAGAGGGGGATACGGTACAACTGGAGCTGCGTAATATCCAGCCTGCCGATTATGACCCGGCACTGCTGGATACCGTAGTCTGGACTTCTTCCGATCCAACTGCCATCTCTGTCGATGAAAACGGCGAGATCACGGGGATGGACGCCGGTGGTTCGAACCCGTGGGACAGCCGCGATGCGACGATCACCGCCACAATCGGCGGGGTATCCGTCAGCACGCATATTACGGTCTATGGCGGCGTTCTCAGTGAACTGGTAGCGGCTTCCGTTACAGGCAGTGACTATGTCATCAGGGACTTCCCCATCTCCTACACGGCATCCTACACCCCGCCGCGCTTGGACGTAAAAGACGTGCATTGGGGCGTGCCCTATGATGACGGCAGCAGGCCGTGGGAACCCGACTGGGACAGCACCAGCGGTAATCAACAGAACAGTGTAGCGAGCGTGGACAACAACGGCACGGTCACGGGTCTTGCTGCGGGCAGCACAACGGTGTGGTACTTTGCCCATGAGGGCTTGACCTCCATTGACGGCTCCTATGTGGAAGCGACCAAGGACATCACCGTCGTTGAGCTCGAACCCGAAAGCATCACGATCACCGCACCCACGCGCACGAATTATGTTGAAGGCGAGACCGAGCTTGACCTCACAGGGCTGAAAGTAGAGCTCAATTACAGCCGTGAGGCAGTCAGCCAATATTACGATACGACCGGCTGGTCGGACAGCGATTTTACCGTGGAAGTCACGGATTACACGGTCGGCGAGATCAACCAGAGCATTTTGGATACCGAGCAGTACATCATTGTGACCGTCACGCGCGCGGGTACAAGTTACCGCGGTGTGTTCACCATCACGCTCGAATCCAAAAAACTGACGGACATCACACTTGAAAATCCGCGCTATGCCTACAACGAAGGCGAGTATCAGCTTGACTTGGAGGGGCTGACTGTCACGGCGAATTACAGCAACGCCGCTTCCGAGCAGGTCACGGACTACACGGTGGATTACAGCGCCTTTGACCCGACGCTTCTCGATGTGGAGCAGCAGATCCCCGTCACTTATACGCACGCGGGGCTTTCCGCTACGGCATACTTCCCGGTCATCGTGTACGGCTACCCGGTCGTCACGGTGGACGCGGGCGATTATGCCGGCGGCTGGACGACGGGCGATGTGACCCTGTCGCTTTCCGCCACGCACCCAATGAACGGTCTTACGTATTCCTACTATACGGATTCCGACCCCACCTGGCGGACGATCGAGGGCGACACGCTCGTCATCAACACCAACAGCAGCGATACCTATTACTTTAAGGCGGTCAACTCCGTCGGTATGGAAAGCGCGGTCACCGAGCCCATAACCGTGCAGCGCGACGACGTCACACCGTCGTTCACCCTCACCCCCGCCGTGCAGGAGCTTACGAATATGAGCTACCTTGTCAGCGTGGAAAACGTCAATGTCGGTCCCTCCGGCATCCAAAGCGTCACGCTCAACGGTGAGTCTGTCACGGATTCGTATGCCACCTTCCGGGTGGATCAAAACGGCGAATACACGGTCGTTGTGACCGCAAACAACGGGCTTTCCTCCTCGCAGACGCTTACTGTCGAGAATATCGATAAGGAAGTACCCACCGTCACCGAGGTCACCGTGGCGCATAAAAACAGCGGCGGCTTTGCGCGCTTCCTCAATGACCTGACCTTCGGGCTGTTCTTCAACGAAGAGGTGGAGCTGACCGCCGCAGCCGAAGACACGGGCGTGGCGGGACTTGACCGTATTGAATACCGCTTCTATGACGACGAGACCGAGACCTATTCCGAGTGGCAGGTCTACGATGACGCGAGTAAGCCCACGCAGCTGCCTGATTTCCGCGGCTATGCCGAGGTGCGCGCCTATGACCGCGCAGGCAACGTGTCGGCAGTGTATACCTCCGACGGCTATGTTGTGGACGGCACTGCGCCGACCGATCTGCAGGTGACCGCCTTATTCGATGACGAAATCTATGCGGACAGCACCTGGGTCGCGGACGACGTGGAGATCACGCTCGAAAGCACGGCGTTCTCCGGCATTTACGAATACCAGTACCGCATCGACGGCGGCGATTGGCAGTCGATCACGGGCAACACTATGGCGGCAACAGAGGAAGGCACGCACCTTTACGAGTTCAAGGCAATCAGCAACGCAGCGCTGGAAAGCCCCGTTGCGTCGCTGACGGTCTGCATCGACCGCCAGCAGCCGGTCATCCGTGTCGAATTTGACGGCACCTTCGGGCGCTGGACCGCCGGCGGCGCGCACTTCAGCTTCTCGACAGAAGAAGAGAGCCTTTCCGGCATCACCTATTACTATTCCGACGGCACCGGCTGGCATGCGTTTGACGGCGCCGACCTGCATCTGGAGGAAAACACCAACGCCGTCTACGCCTTTAAGGCGGTCAACGGCGCGGGCACGGAAAGCATCGTGTCCGACAGCTACCGCGTGATGATCGATACCACCGAGCCGGACGTGGTGCTCACGCCCACCGTTACGGATCCGACTTGCGTGCCGTATGAAGTCACGATCGAGACGGTGACAGGCGAATCGGGCGTCGAATCGCTCGAAATGGACGGCGCGGACATCACCGGGAAGTCGTCTGTAACGGTTTCCGAAAACGGCTATTATCTGTTCACCGTGACCGGCGGCAACGGGCTTCGCAAGACCGAACTGCTCGTGATCAACAACTTCTATACCCCCGTTCTCGAGATCTCAGACATCGACATTGCCCAGAGCATTTCCGGCGGCACTGCCGCACAGGACGATTCCGAATTCGGCAGTTATTACAAAGAAGATGCCGTCGTGACGATCGACGTCAACAATACGGGCGCGGGCGAGATCAAAGAGATCCGCTATCGCCTGCTGGACGCGGACGGCACACCGACGACCGAATGGCTCGTGTATGACGAGAAGCAAAAGCCGCAGCTTACCACCGGATTTAAAGGCTACGTCGAAGCGCAGGCGTTTGACACCACGGGGCTTGTTTCTGAGGTGTACGTTTCTGAAGGCGTTACCGTAGATACGACCGCGCCGACCGCGCCCGCCATTACGGCAACGAACGGCGATGCAGCCTATGCCGACGGCGATTGGGCAAACGGCAGCGTAACGCTGACGGTAGAGAGTTCCGCGTTCTCCGGCATTTCCGGGTACCTGTACCGTGTGGATGGCGGCGATTGGCAGCCTCTTTCGGGCAACACGCTGACGGCGACTGCGGACGGTACGCACACCTATGCGTTCAAGGCGGTCTCCAACGCCACGCTGGAAAGCGAGATATCCGAAGAATTTACGGTGCAAATTGACAGCGAAACCCCGATCCTGCAAGTCGGTGTGGACGGTGCAGTCGGCACAAAGACCGAGGGCCCGATCACCTTTACGCTGTACACGCCCAACTGCCTGTCCGACGTGACCTATTACTACAACTGCGGCGACGGCTGGGTGCGTCTGGAGGGCAACACGCTCACGCTGACCGAGGAAACGCAGGCGGAGTATCGCTTCAAGGCGGTCAACGCTGCGGGCAAGGAAAGCTATGAGAGCCCCGTGTACGCGGTGTATATCGAAAAAGAAGAGCTGAGGCTGATCGTGCCGAAAGACGACGGCTCCACCACCATTGTGGTGGATCGCTCCGGCACAACGGCGTATCTTACCGGCATGACGGCGGGCACCACCGTAGACGCCCTGCGCGCGCAGCTCCAAAACGAAGAAACGCAGATCCGCGTGCTGCGCAACGGCGTCGAGCTTTCGGATGACGAATTGGTCGGTACAGGCTGCGTGGTGCAGTGTGTGTCCGTCAATGATCCGCAAACCGTGTACGAAAGCGTTACGGTGCTTCTTATGGGCGATGTGGATGGCGACGGCGCGGTCACGCAAGCCGACTACAGCGCAGTCGCGAAAGCCATGTTCAATCCTTCCGCTATAGCGGACGGTGTATACAGCCTTGCAGCCGACCTCAACGGCGACACCGTGCTCGACGGGTTCGACCTGGCGCAATTTGATCTGGAGCGCAGTATGTCCGCAGCACAAGCATAACAGCGAGGAGATCTTTCCCATGCAGAGTGAAAAACAGGCACAGTGGGTGCGCGGCTACTGCGAAGCCGTAGGCGACCTGCTCACACACGAAAAGGTGCAGCAGATGCGCCGGTATCCGCACCACAAGCCTGTAGATACACTGTATCACAGCGTATATGTATCGTTTCTGACCTATCGTATTTGCACAGCGATGCACTGGCGCGCGCGCGAAGCGACGCGCGCCGCATTGCTGCACGACTTTTATCTATATAATTGGTATGTCGATAAGCACGAGGAAGGACACGCGTGGTACCACCCGAAAGAAGCGGTCAAAAATGCCGAACATTACTTCGGTCCGCTTACACCCATGCAGCGCGATATGATCTTGAGCCATATGTGGCCGCTGCATCTTATGCCGCCGCGCTCGCGCGAAGGCATGGCGCTCACGTTTGCCGATAAAGTCGGTGCGGTGCGTGATTTCCTGCGCCTTTCCAAACGATTTGAACCCGTTTACACCTGCATAGAAACGGAGATGAAACGGTATGCACGTCCTGCGGATCCTTGCTGAAGGGTTTCTCTGGTTCCTGCTTTACAGCGTTTGCGGCTGGATTATGGAAACGCTGCTTTATATCATCGTACAGAAAAAGGTCGTCAAGCGCGGCTTCCTGTTCGGTCCCTTGTGCCCGATCTACGGTGTAGGCGCCGTTTTGAGCACCGTCCTTTTTTACGGGCGTATTGAAAATATCTTCCTGCTGTTTTTGGCAGGTTCGGCAGTCTGCACGGTGCTTGAATTTATGACGCATCTGGTGCTCGAAAAGCTGTTCCACGCTACCTGGTGGGATTATTCCGAACGACGCTTCAATATCCAAGGGCGCATCTGCCTGCGCAACAGTCTGCTGTTCGGTGTGGGCATCGTGCTCATCGTGCGTGTGTTCCAGCCGTATGTGATGGGATTTACCGCCGGGCTTTCGGATGCGGTAGTATATTCCGTAGCGCTGGTGCTGTACTCCGTTTTCCTTTTGGATCTTGCCACAACGGTAGCAGGGCTTAAAAACACAGTGGAGCTTTTGAAAAATTTGCAGGAGATCATCGGCGAGCATGTGCAAAAGGGCGTGGACACGACCGATGAATATATGAACGCCCTTGCCGAGCGCATCCGCACAAATCCAAACCTCGCGCGTTTGGCACAGACGGCGCGCGGCGGGTTTTCTCCGGTAGAGCGGCTAAAAAACGCCTATCCGAAATTCACCATGAAGCGCTATAAAGACGCGCTGCATGTTTTATTTGACCGCTCGGAGGAAGATCGCCGGGATGACGGCGCGCAGGATCCGAGCGAACCGAAGGACTGACAACAAACGTATTTCGCGGCGCACAGCAAATGCTGTGCGCCGCCTTTTTATGCTGTTTTCGAAAACGATCCGTCACATAAAACGCAGATGCTCATACTATGATAGTGAAGTTGTCAAACTTACAATATCCGCATCGGGTTCGCCCGGTGCAGCTTTCAGGAGGAATCTGTATGGCAGAAAACAGAGCCTGCTGTCCAAACGACAAAGGGCTTCCGAAGATCCGCGAGGCGGTCTGCATCGATACGAACCGCGTGTATGATTCATGCGCCGATAAGGATTGCCTTGCCGACCTGCGCGTGTACTTCCCGCCGCAGTGTCAGGAGATCGTGGAGCGCGCCACCAATGTGCGCTGCCGCGGCACCGAGATACTTAACGTGTTTATGGATGTGGAAAAAGTGCCGTTCAACCGCGGCTGCTACAGCGTGGATATCACCTTTTTCTTCAAGGTGACGGTGGAGGCATACTCCGTGGCGTCCGCACCGCCCACAACGCTTTGCGGATTTGCAACCTTCTCGAAAAAGTGCATCCTGTACGGCAGCGACGGCAACGTGCACGTCTATTCGTCCGAATACCGCGCCGATGCCGACGACAACCAGCTTATCCCGACCAATACGAATCCGCGCGCCAAGATCCAGGTCGCCGATCCGATTTGTCTTGATGCAAAGCTGTGCCGCCCGTGCGACTGCTGCAACAACCTCAGCGACAGCTGTATGCCCATCCCCAAGTGCGTGCGCCGCGCGTTCTCCGAAGAATTTCCGGCGGATTTCGGTGCGTCGCGCAATGCGGAAAAGGTCGTTGCCGTGACCATCGGTATTTTTACGATCGTCCAACTGGAGCGCGATGTGCAGATGCTCATCCCCGCATACGACTTCTGCATCCCGCAAAAGGAATGCAGCTGCGACACCGACGACCCGTGCGAAGCGTTCCGCAAGATCAACTTCCCTGTGGATGCGTTCTTCCCGCCCAACGAAGCCGGCAGCAGCTGCTGCAATACGGCAGGTCCGTTCTGCCCCTGCGGCGACTGAACGTGCATTTAATCTGCGGCGCGTCAAGGTTCCTTGGCGCGCCGAGCTTTTGTCTTTCGCTTGCAAGTGCACCCAAAATCCTGTATACTGATAGGGTAAATCATAAAGGAGGCGGCGCCATGCTCGGCAGAGTGCATTCGTTCCAAAGTCTCGGCACGGTAGACGGCCCCGGCGTGCGCAGCGTCGTGTTTTTGCAGGGCTGCGGCTTGCGCTGCCCGTACTGCCACAATCCGGATACGTGGGACATGCGCGGCGGTGAAGAGGTAACGGCGCAGGATATATTCCAAAAGGTCTGCCGCTACCGCGCCTATTTCGGCGAAAAAGGCGGCGTAACGGTCTCGGGCGGCGAGCCGCTTTTGCAGGCGGAATTTGTCACCGAGCTGTTCACGCTTTGTAAAGAAGCAGGCATTTCCACCGCACTCGACACGTCGGGCGTGCGGCTGGATGATACAGTGCGGCGGCTTTTGAATGTGACGGATATCGTGCTGTTGGATATCAAGTTTTCCGACGATGCAAAATACAGAAAGTATATCGGTATTCCTTTGGCGCAGGTCCTCGACTTCCTGCGCGAAGCGGACAAGCTTCAAAAGCACATCATTCTGCGGCAGGTCATCGTGCCCGGTGTTAATGACACGCCCGCAGACGTACACGCGCTCGGCGAAATTGCTAAACAATTCCCTTGTGTCCGCAAGATCGAGCTGCTGCCGTTTATGAAGCTGTGCGCGGAAAAGTATGAAGCCTTAAAAATTCCTTTCCCGTTCGGCGATAAGCCGGAAGCGAACGGGGAACTGATCGAACGGCTTTCCGCCGAACTGCCGAAATTGCCCTTATAGCTTTTACGATCCCATTTTTTAAAGGAGAATTTACTATGTTCCAAACCGAATCCCCCAAGCGCGGCGAAGAGATCGCCGTCATGAAAACCAACATGGGCGAGATCAAAATCCGCCTATTTCCCGCGCATGCGCCAAAAGCCGTGGAAAACTTCAAGACCCACGCGAAAAACGGCTATTACAACGGCCTTATTTTCCACCGCGTCATTAACGATTTTATGATCCAGGGCGGCGACCCGACGGGCTCCGGCATGGGCGGTGAGAGCATCTGGGGCGAGAGCTTCGAGGATGAATTCACCCCGGAGCTGCACAACCTGCGCGGCGCGCTTTCCATGGCGAACGCAGGGCCGAACACAAACGGCAGCCAGTTCTTCATCGTGCAGGCGAAGGCTGTCTCCTCGGATATGCTCGATCAGCTCGAAGCTGCCTCGGAGGAAGCGTTCCCGACCGAATGCGTGCGCGCGTACGAAGAACTCGGCGGCACACCGTGGCTCGATTATAAGCACACCGTGTTCGGGCAGGTGTTCGAGGGGATGGATGTGGTGGATAAGATCGCCGAAGTCCCGGTGGATTTCTTTATGAATAAGCCCATGCGCGATGTGGTAATGGAGTCCGTTACGATCGAACCGTACCAAGGCTGAATATATGCGACGGGCGAACGCCCGACCGCTTTGCGGAGGTAATTATGCTTTTTGAAAACATTGCCGTGTTGAACCGCGATTTTACCATTTCCGAACACCAATATGTCGCCGTCCGCGACACGCATATCGCCTATGTCGGCGCGCAGCGTCCGCAGGAGGATTTCGGCGAAAGCTATAACGGCGCGGGAAAGCTTTTAATGAGCGGCTTTGTCAACGCCCACACCCACACGCCCATGACGCTTCTGCGCGGCTATGCGGAGAATCTGCCGCTTGACCGGTGGCTCAACGAGCGGGTATTCCCGTTTGAGGATCAAATTCACGGCGAGGACGCCTATTATGCCGCCCTGCTCGCGATCGCGGAGATGGTGAGCACCGGCACGACCTCGTTTTCCGACATGTATTTTTTTTCGGAGGACGTCATCCGTGCGGTAAAGGAAAGCGGCGTGAAATGCAATTTCAGCCGTGCCATCACGAGCTTTCAGGACGGCGACATCCATGAACTTGCGAGCTTTCAGGAGAGCGAAAAAATCTTAGGCGAGTGGCATAATGCCTTTGACGGCAGGCTGAAGATCGACATGAGCCTGCACGCCGAATATACCAACCGCCGCACGATCATCGAGCAATTTGCAGATGCTGCGGTATCGCACGGCGTGCGCGCGCACATCCATCTGTCCGAGACTGAAAAGGAGCACGAGGAATGCAAACAGCGCCATGGCGGGATGACGCCCGCCGCGCTGTTCGACGCCTGCGGGGTGTTCCGCGTGCCGACCACGGCGGCGCACTGTGTCTGGGCGGAGGACAAGGATATTGAGATCTTCCGCGAAAAGGGCGTGACGGTGGCAACCAACCCCGCCAGCAACCTGAAGCTCGGCAGCGGCGTGTGCAACACCTATAAGCTCTTACAAAACGGTGTAAACGTCGCCATCGGTACGGACTCCGTCGCATCGAACAATAACCTGGATATGTTCAAGGAAATGTACCTTTGCGCCTTGCTGCCCAAGGGCTTTTACCGCCGCCCCGATATTGTATCCGAACATGACGTGCTGAAAATGGCGACCGTCAACGGCTACGCAGCGCAGGGACGCGACGACTGCGGGCGCGTGGAGACGGGGTTCCGTGCCGATTTGCAGGTTGTGGATATCGACACCGTGCACATGACGCCGCACCACGATACGGTCAACAATCTGGTCTATGCCGCAAGCGGCTCGGACGTCCTGCTGACCATGGTGGACGGCAAAGTGCTGTATCGTGACGGTGCATTTGTGACCATCGACATTGAAAAAGTGAAATATGAAACGGAAAAGCGCGCCGCGCGCATCCAAGCGGAGGTGGCAGGCAATGCGTAAAACACCGCAGGAATATGCTTCGCTGATTCGGGAAAGATGTCCGCTTGTTCCCGAAGCTGCAATCATCCTCGGCTCGGGGCTCGGGGAGCTCGGCGAACAAATCGAAAACGCGGTCGCTGTTGATTACGGCACACTGCCCGGCTTCCCCGTCTCCACCGCGCCGGGGCACAAGGGCCGTTTCCTGCTCGGCACGCTCGGCGGCAAGGCTGTTGTTTGTATGCAGGGGCGGCTGCACTACTACGAAGGGCACAGCATGGCGGACGTCATCCTGCCCGTGCGCGTCATGCGCATGCTCGGCGCGAAGACCCTGATCGCCACCAATGCGGCGGGCGGCATCAATACGTCCTTTTCCGTCGGGGATATTATGCTCATTGAAGATCATATCAACTTCATGGGCAAAAATCCGCTGGTCGGCGCGAACGACGAGACGCTCGGCTGCCGTTTTCCTGACATGAGCTTTGCCTATGCGCCGGAACTTCGCGCCCTCGCGGAACGCTGTGCCGGGGAAATCGGCACGCAACTTTGTAAAGGTGTTTACCTTGCCTGCTCGGGCCCGAGCTATGAGACGCCGGCGGAGATCCGCGCGTTTCGAATACTCGGTGCGGACGCGGTGGGCATGTCCACCGTGCCGGAGGTCATTGCCGCGAACCACTGTGGGATGCGGGTTTTGGCGTTTTCCCTGATTTCCAATATGGCGGCGGGCATATTGCGGCAGCCGCTTACGGAAGAAGAAGTGCTCGAAGCGGGCAGGCAAAAGGGCGCGGAAATGCAGCGCCTGATCGTGAAAATATTGCGAAATCTGTAAGGTTAAATAGCTTTACACAAAAAAGGAGATCCCATGTACGACCTGCGCGGCGAGACCGTTCATTTTGATGTCGAACACAACCGCCTTTTGGCGCTCGATCAGACCGAGCTGCCGCAAAAAACGGTGGTTTTGGCGCTGCGAACGCGCGAAGAACTGTTTGAAGCCATCCAAAGCCTTCGCGTGCGCGGCGCACCTGCCATCGGCGTGGCGGCGGCGATCGGGCTTGCCGTGCTTGCAAACGAGAGCTGCCAAACCGAGATACCCGCATTTTGCGCCGAGGTGCGTGAAAACGCCGCGTATCTGAAAGCCGCCCGTCCCACGGCGGTCAACCTCCCGTGGGCGCTCGGCGAAATGGAAAAAGTTCTCAGCAACGGTGCAAAGACCGTCGAAGCGCTCAAAGCCGCGCTTACTTCGCGCGCGCTGGCACTGCACGCGGCGGATGTCGAGGTCTGCCGTAAAATCGGCGAAAACGGCGCACCGCTTTTGAAAAACTGCCGCGCAGTGCTCACGCATTGCAATGCGGGCCGCCTTGCCGCCGTCAAATACGGTACGGCGCTCGCACCCATATACACGGCAAAGGAGCAGGGACACAACATCGCCGTTTACGCCGATGAGACGCGCCCGCTTTTGCAGGGCGCGCGGCTTACTGCCTACGAATTGCACGAGGCCGGTATTGATGTCACCGTCCTCTGCGACAGCGCCGCATCTTATGTGCTCGGCAGCGGAAAAGTGCAGGCGGTGCTGGTCGGCTGTGACCGCGTGGCAGCAAACGGTGACACGGCGAATAAGGTTGGTACAAGCGGCGTAGCCGTGCTCGCGCAGCATTACGGCATACCGTTTTATGTTTGCGCGCCGTTTTCCACAATCGATTTTTCCTGTGCAAGCGGTGCGGAAATCCCCATTGAACTGCGCGATGACCGGGAGATCGGTACGCTTTGGTATCAGAAAAAGATGCTGCCCGACGGTGTGTGCGCGCTCAACCCCGCGTTCGATGTAACAAGTGCAGACCTCATCACCGCCTTCATCACGGAAAAGGGCGTTATAGAGCCGAAAGCTCTTGCGCAGTATCGTTAAATCACCGCAAACCGTAGGGAAAGCCCTTGCGGCTGTCCGTGTTAGATATTAGATGTTAGACGCGGGACGGGGAGGTTTGTGCGAAACCGAAAGTCCGATCAAACGCGTAGCGGCAGACTTCCATGCCTGCTTGCAAAAATTTTCTGCTTCAAACACAAAAAGCCCGAGAATTTCTCGGGCTTTTCTGTATTTGCGTTTAGATCTGCGTCATACCGCCGACCAAAATGCCGAGGTTATCCCGATAATTTTCGGGAAACTGCGACACGGGCAGCGGGTTCTGCCCGATGCCGATCTCAATGGTGTAGCCCGGGCGGTTGTAGGTCTCAATAAACCAGTCCTTGTAGCCCGCTAAGCCCGAAGCAAACGGCGTTTCCTCCACCGAATAGCCGCTCACCTCGCCAAAGTATTCCGCGATCTGCCGCGAGCGCGGGGGCTCGTAGTCGAGGTATTTCCAATAGATGATCTGCCCTTGGCTGTGGTAGGAGAGCGTCAGTAAAAAGTTGTGTCGCCGCGTGAAGTTGTAGACCGCGTAGCTTTCGGGGGCAACGAGCGGCGCGCTGCCCACAAAGTCCCGCGGGGCGGGGGAGGTGAAGCCCTGCTCGTATTTGATGCGCTTTGCCTCCTCCCAATTCGCGGGGTATTGCAGATTCAAATCGACGCCCGCGATATTGGCCTTCCACCCGTCGGGGAACGGGATCTGCGGGTAGTTCTGCGCTATGCGCAGCGCGTTATTGTAATAGCCGCCCGCGTGCAGCACGCCCGTTACCAAGTCCACGCCGTCGGGATCGACCATCGGCAGCAGATACAGCGAATACGAATTGAACAGCTGCGCCGCCACCGCACCGCCGATCTCGCCGCCTGAAGCGTAGCTTTCGGCGTACTCTTCCGCGAAGTGCAAAAGCACGGGCGTTGTCAGCCACTCGTTCGCGTGGTGCGCGGCATTGTAAAAGATCTCCTTGGCGCCGCGCCCGAAGCGCAGGACATAAAGCGGCTTGCCCATCACACTGCGCCCGACCGTGGTGCTTTCTAAAAACGGGTACCGCACGGTCAGCCCCTCGATGATAAAAGCATTCAAGACCGACGAATAGGGGATGCTTATGGGCACAAGCGAATAGTCAAACGGCACATACACGACCGTGCCGACCTGCAAATCGCGCGGGTCAAGAGTAGGGTTTGCAAGCATGATGCGCCGCAGGCTCGTGTTGTATTGCTGTGCAAGCGAAAAAAATGTGTCGCCCGGTCGTATTTTGTGCGTGGTGTAGCCCTTGAGATACGGGATGAGCAGCGCCCATGTAGCTCTTCCGGCCACACCATCGGCGGAAAGACCGTTTTTTTGCTGAAAGTCGCGCACCGCATCCAGCGTGCGCGCACCGAAAATACCGTCTAATGCGAGCGTCGTGTAACCCGCGCGCCGCAGGGCGAGCTGCAAATACAGCACCATCGTGCCGCGGCTGCCGTACCGCAAGGTCTCCATATGTATCCCTCCGAAATTTCCTTGGTTCCTTTTTTATATATGGCGGCGTGCAGGAAAAAAGACCGCGGACAGGTTGATTTTTCGGTTGGCTTTCGATACAATGGGTTTGAAAACACTTTAAAATTCAAGGGAGTGATACAAATGACGCCGCAGGAATTGGTCGCCTGTGCGCTGGACGCGCAAGCACACGCCTACGCGCCGTATTCGGGCTTCCAGGTGGGCGCGGCGCTTTTAACACGCGGGGGCAGGGTCTATCTCGGCTGTAATATTGAAAACAAGAGCTTTTCCCCGACCGTCTGCGCCGAGCGCGTGGCGCTGTTTAAAGCGATCAGCGAGGGCGAAACGGATTTTGAAGCGATCGCCGTGGTCGGTCGCGACAAAAATGGGGTTTACAAGCATTTCTGCACGCCGTGCGGCGTGTGCCGGCAGGCGCTTTCGGAATTCTGTGCGCCGGATTTTAGGATCATCTTCGGTGACGATACGGGCGAATGTGAGGTGCATACGTTAGCCGAGCTCTTGCCGTATTCCTTTTCGATGGAGTAAACGCAACGCGCCAAATTCGGCAACAGACCTGACCGATATGCTAAAAAAGCACATAAAATTTTGTAAAATTCAGGGAATTGCTATAATTTTTACCGTTTGCTATACTATAGATGAGGGGATACCAATGGGTCATGAAAATATCCGAAGCATAAAATGACGCATTTTTGGGGAGAAGACTATGGGTAAAAAGCGAATTTTTGCGGCTGTTGTTCTTTTGGCTGTCTGCACAATTTTACTGCTTGCCGGCTGTGTGCGGCCGTATGATATGCAGATCTTTCTGACGTATTCCGAAAACACAAAAGCCTTTATCAGCGTTTCGGTGCCATGGGATGTCCGCACCGATCGGTCGCCGTCGTATTCCGAGCAATACGGCAGGAACGGCGAGTTTATATCTACGGAGCCTTTTTCCGAGATCGTTGCGGCGCTGAAAGCCGAAAATCCCGACGTCACGTTCCAAAAGATCCTCGACGACCGCTGTTTGCTGACCGATACGGCGGGCAGCATGTGTATGCTGAAGGTGGAGATGATCGGCGAAACGGCGGGACCCGGTGAGGAAATTCCCGATTATGCATTCCCGAATGGACTCACAGAGGGAGAATGCGAAACGGACGGCAGCAAAAGTATCCGATTTTATCAGCTGAAAAGCGGCTGCAGGGTCGGCGACGTCTCGGAGAATTTCCTCTGCCCGCTGCACCTGTTCACGGCCGAAGAGCTTGGGCTGATCCAGCATATCGCGTTCGGCGACGCGCAGCCGGGCTCTACGTATCTTGCGGTCGGAACGCAAGAGGATTTCCAAAGCTTCTATACGGACTTCGGCTTGCAGCCCGAACCGACCGAGAACGGCTTTTCTGTGCAGTGCACGGGGTCCGGCGGTTCGCAGCTCCTTGTGACGTTCACCTTCGGTACAGATGAAAACGGTGATGCGACCGTGTCTTTTGAAGCACAGGCGGCGTAGATCAAAACAACATATTGCGGCGGGAATCGGCATTCGCCTGCCCGCCGCATTTTTGCATTTTCGTCAAATCTGCCCAATGTGCGGCATGTGCCGAAAAGGAAAAAACTACGGCAGATGCAACGCAGGCGGGCGTTCAAAAGCAAAACATAAGCACAAAGACGACCGAAAAAAGGCAGAAGTGTCGTCCACGGCATGCAGGCATACCAATGCCCATATAATCCATCTCCCGCATTTCACGGAACGTCAAGCTGGAAATACTTTATTTCCGTAAAGCAAGCCGCAGTTTCTCTTTTTCCGCTTTGCTGGGTTTAAGATAATATCCGTTTAAATCGGGTACGAGCAATTTTTGCAGCGCGTTCAAATCAATGTCCACCGCCGCAGCCAACCGCATAGCGGTGCCAAATAGCGGCTGCATTTTCCCACTTAGGTAATTTTGATATTGCCTTGGCGAAAGATCCGCGCGCGCTGCTAACTCCTCAATCGTCAATCGCAGCGCTTGGCGCTGTTCTTCCACAAGCCGTAAAAATTCCCATTCGATTACAACAGCCATAAGATCACCCATTCTAACATTATGTGATAATATATCACTATTTTTGCAAACTTCCATCCAAATTTACAAAACAACATATTTTTTTGCAGAAATAACACGAAATTTAAGGGATTCATTTGCAGCGCTTTGCAGCGTTGCGATTTATGGATTGCTTTGGAAAAATTTTTGTAACAAACGGCTTGGGCGCTGGATGCACAAACGGCTTTTCACTTAGTGCTTTGCCGAAAAAATTTACAAATACAAATCAAAAAGAAAAAGCGCAGGAGCCCTGCGCGCGACGGAGAGATTTTTGTTTTGGAAACACTGAAAATGTCCCAAACATGCGAGACAAAACAAAAAGCCCTGAATTCCTTATAAATCAAGGAAAATCAAGGCTTTTTGCTTGGCGCGCTGCGAGGGATTCGAACCCCCGACCTTTTGGTTCGTAGCCAAACACTCTATCCAACTGAGCTAGCAGCGCAAATGCGGGTTCAAGCTATTGCTTTTAACCGCCCGAATATAATACCACCGAACGAAACAAATGTCAACAAATTTTTGCACGATTTTTTTAAAAGCAAATCATTTTACGCAGGATTTGTTTGCGGTTGGGTACGTAACGGTTAGATCGACGCCCCAATATCAGCGGATGCGGGAAAATTCTCATCCCCGCTCTCCTCCCGCTTCGAGAAAATGCACCCGCAGTCCGTCTGCCGATACAGATCGTAGGCTTTGGACAGTGCAATGGAACGCTTGTAGCCCTCTTTTTTCTTGAAATCCGAGGGCAGAAAGCGCACGCCGATTTCTTCACCGATCTCTTTCCCCAATTCGTTGAGGATCGCCGCATCCTTGTGGGGGCTGACGGTCAAGGTCGTCGTAAAAAAGTCAAATCCGAGAGCGCGCGCTTTTTCGGCAGTGGCGCGCAGGCGCAGCCGAAAGCATTCCGCACAGCGCGCGCCGCCCTCAGGCTCTGCTTCCAAGCCCTTGACCGCGTCAAAGAATTCGGCAGGGTCGTAGTCGGTGCGGATCTGCCGCACGCCTTTTGCAAACGGCGCGGCGGGCAGCAGCTTGTCGAATTGGCGTAGGCGTTTTTCGTATTCCGCGCGCGGGTGGATGTTCGGGTTGTAAAAATATATGGAAACGTCAAAATGCGCGCATAAGACTTCGAGCACCGCGCTCGAGCACGGTGCGCAGCAGCATTGCAGCAGCAGCGAAGGCCGTGCTTCTTCGGGCAGCGCCGCGATCACCGCTTCCATTTCCTTTTGATAATTGACCTTCAAACGCTCATCTCCGAAAGGGGTTCTGTTTACATAGTACCCGCCCTGCGGCAAAATGTCAAGCGGCGCGCGCAGGCACTGCCGTTGTTCGCGCGGCGGAGAAACGATTTGACAAACTGTGAACAAAGTGTAACATTTTCGGTTGAAATTCCCATAAAGGTGTGCTATACTATTCACAATCCCGCAGAAGCGATTCGGCATTACCGTACCGTTTTTTCTGCCAAAATTCGGAGGTATGTGTATGAAAGTCTTTATGATCGGCGGCACGGGGCTTTTGGGCTGCGAAGCTGCCAAGATCCTGATCGAAAAGGGGCATGAAGTCAAGAGCGTCGCTCTGCCGCCGCTGCCCGAAGGGGCGCCCATCCCGCAGGAGATGGAGATCATTTTCGGCGACATCAACAAAAAGTCCGATGACGAGATCAAGGAGATGCTGAAAGGCTGCGACACCTTCATTTTCGCCGCCGGCGTGGACGAGCGCGTGGAATTCCCCGCACCTGTTTACGATGCGTATTACAAATTCAACATCGCGCCCTTAGAGCGCATCCTGCCGCTGTGCAAGGAAATGGGCCTCAAGCGCGCGGTCGTGCTCGGCTCGTATTTCAGCTGGCTTGCCAAAGAGCGCCCGGATATGCCGATCTGCGAAAAGAACCCCTATATCCGCAGCCGTATCGAGCAGGAAAAGGTCTGCGAGAGCTTTGCGGATGAGAACTTTGATGTGTCTGTCCTGGAGCTTCCCTACATATTCGGCACGCAGCCCGGCAGACGCCCCGTGTGGGTCATCCTCATCGAGCAGATTGCCTTTATGGATAAGTGGCCCTTTACCCTGTACCCGAAGGGCGGCACGACGATGCTCACCGTCCATCAGGTCGGTCAGGTCATCGCAGGCGCTGCCGAAAAGCATGTCGGCGGCTTCCGCGCTTGGAAGATCGGTATGTACAACCTTACCTGGCAGGAGTTCCTTGCTATCGTCTATGAAGCCCGCGGCATGAAGGGCAGAAAGGTCATCGGCGTTGCGCCCTGGATGATGAAGATGGGCATGGGCAAGGTCGTCAAGGACTACAAGGAACGCGGCATTGACAGCGGTATGGATCCGTTGTACCTGCCCTATATCATGGATGTCAACCTGTTCACCGAGCAGAAGGACGCGATCGAGCTCGGCGCGACCGAGGACGATATCCGTGCGGCGATCTTCGATTCGATCAAGGTAAGCGAGGACGCCTACAACGGCAAGGTCAAGCTTTTGGAAATGAAAGGCGAATAAGGCGGGCTTTCCGCCGTGCATCAGGCATCCGCATACCCTGCGGGTGCCTGTATTTTTCACAAGATATGCACAACTGTGATTTTGTCACGGAAATTTCGGCGGCTTTGCGGTATACTGTGAATATCGAAAGCGGAATTTCGCTTTTGTTATTCTTTTACCGTACAGGAGGAAACAAAAATGTCAGTTTTGCATATCGAAGCAGAGAATTTTGAAACAGAGGTTTTGCACAGCGAAAAACCCGTGCTGTTGGATTTCTGGGCGTCTTGGTGCGGCCCTTGCCGCATGGTGGCGCCCGTGCTGGACGAGATCGCCGAAGAACGGCCCGAAATCAAGGTCTGCAAGGTCAATGTCGACGAGCAGGCCGAGCTTGCATCCGCATTCGGTATCATGAGCATCCCGACGCTGATGGTCGTGAAAGACGGCAAGATCGTCCGGCAATCGGTGGGCGCACTGCCCAAAGCGCAGATTTTGGAAATGATGGAATAAGCGAAACGTTTATTCCGCCGGGCTCGGCTTTCGGGAAATTCGGAGAGGTGAACGTATGAAGGTTGTTATTGTCGGCGGCGTTGCAGGCGGCGCGACCGCCGCCGCGCGGCTGCGGCGCTTGGATGAAGCGGCACAGATCATTGTGTTTGAGCGCACGGGCTTTGTTTCGTATGCGAACTGCGGACTGCCCTATTATGTCGGCGGCGTGATCGAGGATGAAGCGGAATTGACGCTGCAAACGCCGGAGAGCTTCCGGGCACGTTTCAATGTGGATGTGCGTGTGCACCACGAGGTGACGGCAATCGACCCGAAGGGCAAGTCTGTGACCGTGCGTAACTTGGAAACGGGAAAAACGTTTACGGAAACCTACGATAAGCTGGTGCTTTCCCCCGGGGCGAGGCCCGTACGGCTGGGGCTACCGGATCCGTTGCCCGAGCGGGTATTTACGCTTCGCACCGTAGAGGATACACTGCGTATCTACGAGTATGTACGAAAAAATGATCCGGGTTCCGTGGTGATTGCGGGCGGCGGATATATCGGCCTGGAGCTTGCGGAGAACTTGTTGCGGCAAGGGCTTCAAGTGACGCTCGTGCAGCGCGGGCATCAGCTTTTGACGCCGCTGGACGCGGACATGGCGGCGTTTGTGCACGCGCATATGCGCCGCGCAGGCGTGCGCCTGCTCTTCGGGCATGCCGTGCAGGATGTGTCCGCAGATGCAAACGGCGTTCGCGTGCTGTCGGATAACGCGCCGCCGCTTTCGGCGGATATGGCGGTGATCGCCGTCGGCGTTGAGCCGGATACAAAGCTTGCCGCCGAAGCGGGACTTGCGCTCGGCGAAAAGGGGAGCATCGTTGTAGATGCGCATATGCGTACAAGCGAGCCGGATATTTACGCCGTCGGTGACGCGGTGCAGGTGAAAAACGGCGTGACCGGCGAAGCGGCGTGTATCCCGCTGGCGGGACCTGCCAACCGGCAGGGGCGCATCGCGGCGGACAACATCTGCGGCGGGAACAGCGTGTATCGCGGTTCGTTCGGTTCCAGCGTGGTGCAGGTTTTTGATATGACCGCCGCGTCTACGGGGCTCAATGCCCGCGCAGCAAAGGCTGCGGGTATTAACTATGACCGCATGTATCTCGCGCCTATGAACCATGCCTCTTATTATCCCGGCGGCAAGGTCATGAGTATGAAGGTCTTGTTTGAAAAAGGGACCTACCGTCTGCTTGGCGCGCAGATCGTAGGCTTTGACGGCGTGGATAAGCGCATCGACGTACTCGCGACCGCCATGCAGGCGGGGCTGACCGTGCGGCAGCTTAAAGATTTGGATCTCGCTTATGCGCCGCCGTATGCTTCGGCGAAAGACCCTGTAAACTTAGTCGGCTATATCGCGGACAATATAGCTTCGGGTAAGCTGCAACAGTTTTTCTGGGATGAGGTCGAAGCCCTGCCGCGTGACGGCAGCGTGACGCTTTTGGATGTGCGCACACCGGGCGAATATGCCCGCGGGCATATCGAGGGTTTCCGAAATATCGAGCTTGACACACTGCGGGATCGACTTGCGGAACTGCCCAAAGGAAAACCGATCTATGTCCATTGCCAAAGCGGGTTGCGCAGCTACGTCGCCTGCCGCATCCTGTCGCAAAACGGCTTTGATTGCTTCAATCTTTCCGGCGGGTACCGGCAGTATGCGGCTGCCATGGCCGAACGCGAAGCCGCCGCCGAAGCGACGCTTTGCGGTATGGAGAAGTAAACAGCGGTTTTATTAAACCGTATAGAAACGGCGCGGGAAGCATTTGACTTCCCGCGCCGTTTCTTTGGTTTTGTCTACTGTGCGCTAAGCTTCCGCAGCCGCTTTTCATCTGTGAGTTCCACTGTCCCGCGTGACAGGCGGATCAGCCCCTCGTTTTGCATATCCCGCAAAACGCGCGTCACGACCTCGCGTGCGGTCCCCAGATGGTTGGCGATCTTCTCGTGTGTGATATGCAGCGTGCCGCCGCCCTCAAGCGCGGCTTCCTCCAGCAAAAAGCCCGCCAGGCGTTTGTCCATGCTCTTCCACAAAAGCTGTTCTACCCGCCACATGACCTCGGAAAAGCGGCTTGCCATGATCTGGTTGGTGTAATTGGCAAGCGCGGCGCAGCTTTCGGCAGCTTTCTGATAGACCTTTGCAGGGATGACCCACACCTCCGATGCCTTTTCCGCCTCCACCGTAATATCAAATTGCAGGCTTTGGATCATACATGACGCGGAAAGCAGGCATACATCCCGCTCGAACAGGCGATACAGCGTGATCTCGCGTCCCTCCGGGGAGAAGATATAAGCGCGCAGCTGCCCCGACGCTACAAGCAGAAGCCCCGTGCAGCCGGAGGCTCCGTCATGCAGCACCGTCCCGGCCGGTACGCGGCGGTATACCGCTGCGTCGGCAAGCTTTGCGCGTTCGGCTTCGGGCAGTTCCCCGAGCATCGGAAAAAATGCAGCAAGCTCCATGTAACGACTCCCTTGCGGTGAAAAACGCGGTCACTCCAAATCGATCTTGCGATCCTTATAGTAATAGATGCGGTCGTGCTCGCCGATCTCGCGCAGCACGCGGCAGGGATTTCCGACCGCCACACAGTTTGCGGGGATGTCCTTTGTCACCACACTGCCTGCGCCGATGACGCTGTTGTTGCCGATCGTCACGCCGGGCAGGATCACCGCGCCCGCGCCGACCCAAACGTTTTTGCCGATGTGAACGGGAACATTGAACTGCATCCCGCGGCTGCGCAAATTCGGCTCCACAGGGTGCCCCGCCGTAGCGACAGTAACATTCGGCCCAAACATGCAGTGATCGCCGATGTAGATATCGGTGTCATCCACCAGCGTCAAATTGAAGTTGCCGTAAACGCCGTTGCCGACATGCACGTGCCTGCCGCCCCAATTTGAGTGCAGCGGCGGTTCAAAATAGCAGCCCTCACCGATCTCGGCAAACATCTTTTGCAGCAGCGCCTGCCGTTTTTCCTGTTCGTTGGGGCGCGTGGCGTTGTAATCGTATAAAAGCTCCAGACAGGCAAGCTGTTCGCGCATCAAAGCCTCATCGTCCGGCGGGTAGATGCGGCCTTCGTTCATCCGCCTGCGTGCTTCTTCAGGTGTCATGGGGATTTCCTCCTTGTAAAGGTATATCTCTTAACAGCGCCGCGCGCCGCTTATAATCGGGCAGCACGGCGGCAACAACGTTGTAAAAGGCGGGGGAATGGTTCTTTTCACGGATGTGCGCAAGCTCGTGCACCACCACATAGTCCACGGCTTCGTTCGGATAGAGCATCAGCCGCCACGAAAAGCAAAGATGGTCTGTCCCGCTGCATGAGCCGAACCGCTTTTTTGCCGAGGTAATGCGTATCCCGGCAGGCTGTACGCCCAGGATCGCCGCAAAGTGCGCCACGCGCGGCGGGATCTCGCGCTTGGCGCGCGCACGAAGTTCCGCAATGCGCGCTTCAGTCAGCGCTGTATCCAGTGCGCGCCGCTTTGCCTGCCGTTCTTTGGCGGCGGAAAGCCACGCCCTGTGGTGTTCCAAAAAGCGTTCGATCTCCGCTTTCGGCAATCCTATGGGCGCTTTTACAAGCGGTATGCCGTCGTCGTCAACGGAGAGGGAAAGCGTTTTGCGCCGGCTGTAAAGGAGTTTATATTGCATGGTATCTCCCGAAAAAGGCAGAGTGCCGTTCTTGCGAATGTATCCTTATATCATGAAAGAGCATAGCACCCGCACCGTGCAGTTGTCAAGGGATTTGCGAAAAAGAAAATCCGCTGTGCTTCAAACATAAAAAGGGCTTGAAAAACCCCCGAAATTGCGCTACAATAAGCATTGAAAATCGGAAAAATAAGGAGAGAGTTCCATGGATAAGAATTGGCTGAATTTCAAAACCGTTATCGTCACGGGCGCTTCCAGCGGCATGGGCAAGGGCATTGCCGAAAAGCTCATCAAGGTGCACGGCTGCAACGTCATCGGCATTGCCAGAAGCGAAAAGAAGATGAAGACCTTCGTCGAGGAACTCGGCGAATATGCCGACCGCTTCTCCTATCAGCTATTTGACGTTTCTTCGCTTGAGAATTGGGTGAATTTCCGCCAATATCTCGAGGACAACCATATCAAGCCCGACATCCTTATCAACAACGCGGGTATTTTGCCGAAATTCGATAAGTTCCAGCACTACACGATCGAAGAGATCGAAAGCGCCATGAACATCAACTTCTATTCGGCGGTGTATTCCATGCACACCCTGCTGCCGCTGCTGTTAAAATCCCCCTCGGCGGCGATCATCAATGTGGACTCCTCCGCCGCACTGATGTCCCTTGCGGGCACGTCGGTATATTCCGCCAGCAAATCGGCGCTCAAGGCGCTGACCGAATCCATGCGCGAGGAGCTGCGCGGCAAGTGCTATGTCGGCATCGTCTGCCCGGGCTTTACAAAGACCGATATCTTCCGCAACCAGGGCTCTTCCGACGAAAAGGCGCAGAAGATGCTCAACATGGTCAGCACCTCCTGCGACAAGATGGTCAAGCTCATCATGAACGGCATCGGTCAGCAGCATGAGCTGATGGTGTTCGGCAAGGACGCCGCGTTTATGAACTATTTCGGCCGCATGATGCCGGTCCTGGGCGGCAGACTGTTCAGCGCCGTGATGAAGATGTCCAAGCTGCCGCTGTTCGACGGCGTGTTCAAGGAAGACTGAACATACATCTCAATATATACAAAAGGCGGGAGACAAAAAAGTCTCCCGCCTTTCGCATACCGTTTTACTCTTGCGCGCCTATCGCAGCCGGCAGAAAGATCCCGGCGGAGTAGCAGCGCTTTACACCGCGCCCTGCGCCGACACGGTGGTCTTTCCCTTTTTTACCTTTGGCAGGCGACAACCCTCTGCGTGCTCAAAACGAAAATTCTCTCCCTGCCGTCATCATTTTCGGTGCTAGGAGCTTAAGCTGCCGGCCTTGGCGCTTACGCCGTCAGCGCCGCGATGATGCTCGAATAGAGCTTTACGGGATCCTCCAGAAAATTATTTTTGACGACCTCGACTTGGAGCCTGTCTGCCACATAGACGGTCAGGCGCATCAGCTCGTTTTGCTCGTCGCCCAAAATGAACGTGACGTTATAGCCGCCGTCAGAGAGCTGCTCGGTCAAGATCTTGTTTTCCCGCTTATTGCGCGCCAGCGTCATCAGCTTGATCGCCGAGTTGACTGCCTGCTCGCGCACCGAACGCGGCAGTGTGGTCTCCAAAAGCTCCGCCGATTCGCGCCCGCGCGCGGTGTCGGTGAGCACTTCGTCCTCATCCTGAATATCGCGGTCAATATTGCCGGACTTCAAAAGCTCGTCGATCGCTTCATTTAATTCAAAATAATTGGCAAGCCCTTCGCGCAGCACCGCGTCCACAAGCAGGTTCTTCGGCACTGGGCGGTCTATGGCGCGCAAAAGATAACACACCAAAAGCCGTATCTCGCTGCGGTTGCGCAGCCCGCCTTCTTTCACGCCTGCGTTAAAGGCGTCAAAGGAACTGAAATCCATAATTGCTACTCCGTCTCAACATAAACCGAATTGCGAAAACAAATCGCAACTTATATTGTAGAGAAAACAGACGGTTTTGTCAAATCAGCGCGTCCGCAATTTCGGACACAGCGCCGTTTTCGATATACACACGCGGCACGCGCTTGTTGATGTCACAGCAGAATTCATAGTTGAAGCGGTGGGAAAGGTCGGCAGCCTCCTCAACGGGAATGCGGTTTTCACCGTCCGCGCCGATGAGCGTCACCTCGTCACCCTGACGGACATTCGGGATGTTTGTTACGTCCACCATAAACTGATCCATGCAAACTCTGCCTACAATGGACGCAAACTGCCCGTGGATGAGTACACGCCCGCGATTGGAGAGCGCGCGCGGGTAGCCGTCGCCGTAGCCGACGGGGATGGTCGCGATCACGGTTTTTCCCTTCGTCACATACGTCGAGCCGTAGCTGACCGCAAAGCCCGCGTCCACCGTTTTGACGAACGCAACATGGCTTTTGAGCGACATGGCAGGATACAGCGGGAAATCCGCCTTGTTGACTTCTTCCGACGGATACAGCCCGTAGGTCATGATGCCGCTGCGCACCATATCGAGAAAACCGCCGTCAAAATCTATGATGCCCGCACTGTTGCACATGTGCCGCAGCGGGATGTGCACGCCCGCCGCCTCAAGCGCGCCGAGAAAGCTCAAAAACCGCTCCTTTTGGCGGTTGCAGCTTGTTTTGTCCGCCGCGTCCGCACAGGCAAAATGCGTGAAAATGCCGTCGATCACAAGATCGTCGAGCGCTGCAATGCGCTTGACGGTCTCCACACCGTCCGTGTCCGGCTGCAAACCGATGCGGCCCATACCCGTGTCCACCTTGATGTGCACCCGCGCGGTTTTCCCGAGTTCAGCGGCGCGCGCAGCATACGCTTTTGCCGTGTCATATTGAAATACTGTATGCCAAATGTCATGCTCCAGCATCAGGTCAAAATCTGCGGGGAACACAAACCCAAGCACCAAAATGGGGTTGTCGATCCCGTTTTGCCGCAGCTGCACTGCCTCCTCGGCAGTCGCCACGCCGAACGCATAGGTGCCGATGCGCTTTAACGCCTTGGCAACAGGCACGGCGCCGTGTCCGTAGGCGTCGGTTTTGATGATCGCCATGACCTTGGTGTTCGCACCGACCTTTTGCATGGCGGTTTGTATGTTTTGGCAGATCGCATCCAAGTCGATCTGCGCATATACGCGCGCGGGAAGCTCCATAGATATTACCTTCTTTATATGATTTGCGCAAGCGGCGCAAGCTCGATGCCCGCCGCCTGAAGCGCGGAACGGATCTTTTGCACGAACAAAAGCGCCTTTTCGCCGTCGCCGTGTACGCACACGGAATCAGCGCGGATTTCGATCTCCTTGCCCGTGATCGTGCGCACCTTGCCCTTCTCTACCATGTCGATCACGCGCGCGATCGCCTCGTCCTCGTCCGTGATCATTGCGCCCGGCTTTGTACGCGGCACCAGCGAGCCGTCCTCCTCATACGCGCGGTCGGCAAATACTTCGCATGCCGTCCGAAGCCCTAAAGCCTTTGCCGCCGCGTGCATTTGGCTCGAAGCGGGACACAGCAGGATAAGGCGGTCATCCGTTTCGGCAACGGCTTCGCAGACGGCTTTGGCGAGCGCACCGTCCTTGCCCGCCATGTTGTAAAGCGCACCGTGCGGCTTAACATGCTGTAAAGTTGATCCGCTTGCCTTGCAGAATGCTTGTAATGCGCCGATTTGGTATTGCACATATGCTTTTGCTTCTTTCGGGCTTGCGGCAAGATTGCGCCGCCCGAAGCCCAAAAGGTCGGGAAATCCCGGATGTGCGCCGATCGCAACGCCGTGTGATTTTAAAAGCGCAACGGTGCGTTCCATGACCATCGGGTCACCCGCGTGAAAGCCGCACGCGACGTTTGCCGAGGTGATATACGGCGCGGCCGCTTCATCCGCGCCGATGGTATATGCGCCGAAGCTCTCGCCCATATCGCAGTTTAAATCGATTTTAGCCATATGCCGCCCTCCTTAAAATTTCAGATCTGTGTTTTTCACGTCCGTGATCAGCATATGCCCCGGCGCGTGCGTGATGCAGAAGTCCGGCTTCGAGTGCATCACAATGGATTGCGGTGTGACGCCGCATGCCCAGAATACGGGCGTTTCGCCGGGGTTAATCGTGACCGCGTCGCCGAAGTCGGGCTTCGACAGATCCGTGATACCGATCGCCGCCGGATCGCCGATGTGCACAGGCGTGCCATGCACGCGGGGCATCGAAGCTGTAATGTTGACCGCCTTTACGATCTGGTCATAGGGCAGGGGGCGCATGCTCACGACCATATTGCCTGAAAATACGCCTGCCGGTTCACAGGGGATATTTGTCAGGTACATCGGCACGTTTTTGCCCTCTTCGATATGGCGAACCGGCACGCCCGATTCCAAAAGCTCCGATTCAAACGAAAATGAGCAGCCAATGAGAAACGCCACCAAGTCGTCGCGCCAAAGGTTTTCCACGTTTTCGTATTCGCCGATGAGCTCTCCATGACGATATACGCGGTATTTCGGGATGTCCGACGCGATATTGCAGTCCTTGGCGATTTTTTTGAGATAGGGGCTGCCTACGTCCGTGACCTCTAAGATCGGGCAGGGCTTCGGGTTGCGCTGCGCAAACAGCAAAAAGTCATAGGCTAAATCTTTCGGCAGCACAGCAAGGTTTGCCTGCGCGTATCCCAGGCACATCCCCGAAGTCTGCGTTGCGATCTCGCCCGCGCGGATCTTCAGCCGCACGTCATGGGGACTTGTATGTGCGTAAGCGTTCATCGAACCAGATCCTTTCCGTATCGAAGCAGCAGGCGGTCAAGCGCGCGCTGCTCTTTTTTGTAAAGCTTTTCGGCTTGATGTGCAGAGACCGCATGGAAATACACCGTGTCGCCGGGACGGCGCTGCACGAGTTTGGGCAGATCGGCGCTTACGACCGTGGCGATCTTGGCGTAGCCGCCCGTGGTCTGCCGGTCGGCGAGCATCACCATCGGTGTGCCTGCGGGCGGCACCTGGATGCTGCCGAACACGATGCCGTCGGAGATGATGTCCACGCCGTCCTTGTATTCAATCTTCGCACCGTCCAATTTACAGCCCATGCGGTCTGTGTTTGCCGTGACACGGTACGGCGCCGATAAAAACGTCTGAAGCCCCGCCTTTGTAAAATAGTCGTTCTGCGGGCCCAAAACGACGCGCACTTCGGCGGCGTCGCCCGCATAGCTTTCTGCGGGAACGCGCACGCGCGGAAGGCGCTCCGGCGGTAAAGCCGGTTCGCGCAGCGTGAGTACGTCGCCCTTTTGCAGCTTGCGGCCTTGAAAGCCGCCAATGCCGCATTTCAGGTTGGTCGAACGGCTGCCGAGCACGGGCTCGACGTCGATGCCGCCCGCAAAGGCGATATACGTATAAAATCCCGTTTTCGCAGCGGAAAAAGCGAGCACATCTCCTTCATCCGCAAAAATCGTTTGATACATGCGGATCTCTTCGCCCGAAAGCGTCGCACCCATATCCGCGCCCGTTACGGCGAACAGGCACGGCGCGGTAAATTCGAACCGCCCGCCGAGCATCGCCATTTCGAGCACCGCCTCGTCGGTGAAGTTGCCCACCAGCGCGTTTGCTATGCGGTAAGCGCGCTCATCCATCACGCCCGAAGCGTTAAAGCCAAGGTACCCGTAGCCGTTCCGCCCGCCGTCCTGCACGGTGGTCAAAGCGCCGGGGCTGAGCACACATACGCTCATACGCTTCCCTCCGTTCTGCGGCAGACGTAAACGCCCGCGTCCACCTGCTTTTGGATTTCGTCAAACGCCGGCTCGTCAATGGGCACGAATCGGATATACTCGCCCGCCGAAAACAGCACAGGCGGCGTGCGCGCCGCGTCGTAGGGACGCACGGGCGTGGTGCCGATGAGCCGCCAGCCGCCGGGCGACGGGAGGGGATAGATGCCGGTCTGTTCACCGCCGATGCCCACCGCGCCCGCATGGATCCTCGTGCGCGGGGTCGTAAGGCGCGGACAGAAAATGCGCTCGTCCATGCCGCCCAAATACACAAAGCCCGGCAAAAAGCCGAGCATGTAAATGCGATAGTCCCGCCCTGCGTGCAGGCGCACGACCTCCTCGACGGAAAGCTTTGCGTAGTCAGCGACATCCTGTAGATCCTCGCCGTTATACAGCACCGGAACTTCCACTACGGTCTTTTGCGTCTGCGCTTCTGCGGAAAGGGTTTTGCAAAGGCGCAAAAGCTTTTTTTCAAGGCGATCTCCCGAAATCAACATGGGGTCGAACAGCACGGTCAGGGAACGGAAGGTCGGCACGCATTCGCGCACGCCGAAAATACCCTTATCGCGCACGGCGCGGTCAAGCGCATGCACCAAAGCATTCGTGTGCTCGTCGATCTCTTTCCCGAATTCCGCCACCAGCGCGCAGTCGCCGCTTCGCAAGATCTCAGGCTGTTCCATACCGCCGCCTCCTTTGCATAGCAGGATTTATGTTTTATTTTTCCTCAAAAAAACCGAGCTCCAGCGTCTTGTCAAACCAGATCTTGCATTTGACTTCAAGCTTCGGCGCATAGCGAATACATTCGCGCATCATGGTTACAATGGCTTTGTTGGTTTGCAGGTCAAAGCCGTCAATCGCGGGGATCGTCCAGCCGTACATATCGACCATGCCGCTGCGTGCCGCCGCTTTTAGTGCGTCTTCTTCTAAGCTTGCGTCATGCAGAATGTCCATATCGCCGCACAAAAATGCAAGTGCTGCGATCAGCGCATAGCATCCCCAGTCCGAAACCGTGGCGGTGATGATGTGCTCGGCGCCTACGCGCGCCGCGAGCCCGCCGCCGCAGCCGCATTCGCAGGTGCCCTTTGCCGCCCGCGGGATATACCGATCCAGATGCTCGGCGATCGTGCCCATGCCCAGCTCGTTGCCCAGATCCCCGATGGCGATGTTCAAAACGCCTGCCTTTTGCAGCTTTTGGAACAAAACGTCGCTTTTCGCTTCCAGCGGCGTGGTGCGTTTCCCTACGGAATTGTGGTATTCGCCGATGCGGTTCTCGCCGGGACATTCAATGGCGACGACCGCCGCGGGCAAGCCTTGCTCGAGCAGCGCGTCCGCCTGCGGTTCTGCTTCTGCCTTATCCTTCGTGAAAGGGAATACCGCCATGGAAACGGGGTTTGCCCGCAGGTCTTCGATCGAGGTGTAAAGGTGCAGCCCTACCACGCGCGAGAGCGCTTCCACGGCGGGCAGATTCTCATGCTGGCAGATGACCACGGGCTTTGCACCGAAGGCGAGAACGAGCGCGCGCGCAAGCAGCATGGTGCTGACGATGCCGTCCGTTTCCGCCGCTTTGTTATCTAAGAGCACAAAACCGGTCATCAGATAGACGAGATCATTTTCTTTGACCGTCTCGCACAAAAGCTTTGCCGCGTGCATAGAAAGCGGTTCGCCCGTATAACGCCGCGCCGCGTCGTAAAGAATACGGCACACCCCGTACCCGCGCGGATCGAGATTCGCAAGATCATCCAAATTCTGCCCAATGTTATAGGCGGTCAGTTCTTTCTGTGTCATAGGCGCCTCCGTTACGCTTTGGGGGTCGTTTCTTTCAGCAGCTTCGCACGGCAGGCATCCTGCAGCACCTTCAGCGTTGCGGGATCTTTGCCGCCGACGGGTTTTCCGTCGAGCTCACAGGCAGCCATGCACTGCGCGCCCGAGGACGAAACAAGGATCTCGTCCGCGTTCCACAGCTCGCCGAGCGTATAGTCTCTCTCTTCAACGGGAATGCCCTTTTCTTTGCAGATCTCAAGCAGGTGTTTTCTGGAAATGCCCGGCAGCACAAGGTTGTCAAGCTGGTGTGTGATGAAGACGCCGTCTTTTAAGATGGAAACGTTCGAGTGCGCGCATTCCGTCACAAGGTCGCCGCGGTGGAACACCGTCTCCTGACAGCCCTTTTCCCGCGCGCGCTGGCTTGCCATGACGCTTGGAATCAGATTGAGCGTTTTTATGTTGCAGTGCAGAAAGCGCGTATCTTCCATGGTGATGAGCTTATATTTCTGCGCCATATCCTTCATCTCACACGGCAGGCAGTAGATGAGCAGATTGCTTTTTCCCTCGGGGAAAATGTGCTCGCGAAGCCCGCTGCCGCGTGTGCACTGCCAATAGACGAATTGGTTCGGGTTATCCACCTTCTGCACGCAATCGTAAAGCGCGGCTTTGAGCGCCTCGCGCTCCATGGGCGCGGGGATCTCCAACAGGCGGCAGCTGTTATAAAAGCGGTCCAGATGCTCCTCCAGCGCGAAAATGATATGGTTCACAGAATAGGTTGCGTCATATACGCCGTCCCCGAAGTAGACGCTGCGGTCGCCCATCGGGATGGTCATTTCCTCAATAAGCCCCGTTTTTCCGTTGTAATAGCCGATGTTTTCCATGTCTGCAACATCCCCTGACAAAAATTGAAAAATAGAAAGCCAGGCCGTTTTCCTTTGCCCTTCCTTGCGCATGTGAAATACGACCCGACTTCTTTTTCATTATAGTATGCCGAAGGAAAGGTGTCAACTAAAAACGCTTTTTTTCACGAAAATTTTTGCGTGCGCGCAGCAGCCATGCATACTGCATAACGGCAAAAAACTTTCAAATACTATCACAGAAAACGGCACGCGGAGACTTGCCGCGAGCAAATCAAAAAAGACAGGAGAACGATCGACATGCAGGCGCAAACGCTTGTGCAAATGAAACATGTGCGCAAGGAGTTCCCGGGCGTGACGGCGCTTTCGGATATGTCCTTTGACATCCGCGCAGGTGAGGTGCACGTGCTGCTCGGCGAAAACGGCGCGGGTAAATCGACGCTGATGAAAATTTTGAGCGGCGTGCACAAGCCGACCTCCGGCAGCGTTGTGATCGACGGAAAAGAATATAAAAGCCTCACCCCGCACGATGCGAACCGGCTCGGCATCCGCGTGATCTATCAGGAACTGAGTGTGATCCCGACGCTTTCCATTCGGGAAAACCTGTTTGTCGGCAGGCTGCCCGTGAAAAAGCGTGCTTTTTTTCATACGGTGGATTACGGCGAAATGCAGCGCCGCGCCGAGGGCTTGCTCGAAAAGGTAGGGCTGCACCGTGACGCGCGCACGCCCGTTGAGGATCTGAGTATCTCGGAGAAACAGCAGGTCGAGATCGCAAAGGCTCTTGCTGTGGACAGTCGTGTCATCATTATGGACGAACCGACCGCTTCGCTGACGCACGAGGAGGTGCGGCACCTGTTTGCCGTCATTCGCGCGCTCAAAGCGCAGGGCAGGGGGATCGTATTCATTTCCCATAAGCTGCCGGAGATCATGGAGATCGGCGACCGCGTGACCGTGCTCAAGGACGGGGCGAACGTCGGCACAAAGCAGATTGCCGACGTAACGGCAGACGACCTTGTGACCATGATGGTCGGGCGGCAGATCCGCAAGAACTATCAAAACGAAAGCGCACCCGACGGCTTCGAGCAGGAAGAGGTGCTGTTCGAGGTGAAGGGGCTTTCGCGGCGTGACGGCAAGGCACGCGACGTTTCTTTCCGCCTGCACAAAGGCGAGATCTTAGGCTTTGCCGGGCTTGTGGGCGCGGGACGCAGCGAGCTGATGGATGCCGTGTTCGGTGCAGCGCCGAAACAGTCCGGACAGATCCTTTTGCACGGAAAAGAGATTCGCACGAAAAGTCCCTATCAGGCGATTCGAAACGGACTTGCCATGGTGACGGAAAACCGCCGAGAGACAGGGTTCTTCCATAATTTTGACATCAAGCAGAACATTTCCCTGCTGCCGTTTGTCAAGACTGCGCGCGGCGGCGGAACACTGGGACTCATCGACCGCCGCTTTGAAAAGCGTTGTGCCGAGCAGCAGCGCAAGGCCTTGCGCATCAAGTGCGCTTCCGTAAACCAACCGGTCACGGAGCTCTCGGGCGGGAACCAGCAAAAAGTCATTTTGGGCAGATGGCTTGCGGCGCAGTCCGAAATTTTGATCTTTGACGAGCCGACCAAGGGCATCGACGTCGGCAGCAAAGCGGAGATCTATGCGCTCATGCGGGAACTTGCGGACAGCGGCAAGGGCGTTTTGGTGGTCTCATCAGAGCTCCCCGAGCTTCTTGCCGTATGTGATACCATTGCCGTTTACCGCGAAGGGGAGATCGTCCGCGTCTTCCCGCACAGTGCGGCAACAGAGGAAAACATCGTGCTGGCTGCTGCGGCCGGGGACACAGAATGAAAGGGGAACGCAACATGGCTTCCAAAGAACGGGCGAAAGAAAAACTGACCTTTAACACGCTTTGGCAGCGCTTCGGCACCTTCGGTATCCTGATCCTGCTGCTTGCGATCCTTGCCGTTGCACGCCCCGGGCACTTTTTCTCCGTCTCGACGGTCACGCAGATCTTGGCGCAAAGCTCCGTAAATATTTTGATCGCGCTCGGTGAATTTTTTGCGATCCTGATCGCGGGCATCGATCTTTCCGTCGGCTCTGTCGTTGCGCTGACGGGCATGGTGACCGCGCAGCTGATGGTGGCGGGCGTACACCCGCTCTTAAGCCTTGTGCTCGGCGTCCTGCTCGGCGGCGTGCTGGGACTTATCAACGGTGTGCTTGTCAACCGCACGGGGCTGCACCCGTTCATCATTACGCTGGGTACACAGGCGATCCTGCGCGGCGTCACGCTGATCATCTCAAATTCCAGTGCTGTGTTCGGTTTTCCCGCAAGCTTTACACGCACCATTTCCGTCAATGTGTTCGGGCTCGTCCCCTTAGTCGCGATCATCGCCCTTTTAACGGCGGTCGTGCTCTCGTTTTTGACACGGCAGACGAAGCTCGGCAGAAACATTTACGCGCTCGGCGGCAACCGCGAAGCGGCATGGTACGCGGGGATCAATGTAAAGCTGCATACCTTGATCGTGTTTATGATTTCGGGGCTTTGCGCGGGCCTTGCGGGCGTGGTGCTCCTCGGGCGCGTCGGCTCCGCGGAGCCTGCGGCGGCGACCGGCTTTGAAACGTATGCCATCGCGGCGGCGATCATCGGCGGCACCAGCTTTTTCGGCGGCAAGGGTAAAATTTTCGGTGTGGTCATCGGCGGCTTTATCATCGGGGTCATCAATTTCGGTATGAACCTGCTGTCGCTGCCGAGCACCCTGCAGCAGGTCGTCATGGGCGCGCTCATCATCGGCTCCGTTGCGCTCGACCGTTTTGTGGCGAACAAGAAGTAAGAAGAGGACAAAGCTATGAAACCTATGTTTAACCCATCCTTGATGTGTATGGACTTTTTGGATATGCGAAACCAGGCGGAGATCCTTAATACCCGCTGTGATATGTACCACGCGGATGTCATGGACGGGCATTACGTCAAAAATATCACGCTCTCACCCGACTTCATCCGCGCATTTCACACAGTCGCGCAAAAGCCGATGGATTGTCACCTGATGGTAACAGACCCCGACCTGTTTTTGGAGCCGCTTGCCGAGGCGGGCGCGGAATATCTTTGCGTGCAGGCGGAGACGGTCAACCGCGATGCGTTCCGTATCCTCAATAAGATCGAAGCCCTCGGCTGTAAGGCGGGCGTGGTGCTCAATCCTGCCACGCCGCTCGAATTTGTACGGCATTATCTGGAGCGCGTCGACATTTTAACGATCATGACCGTAGACCCCGGCTTTGCTGGGCAGCCGTTTATCCCCGAAATGCTCGAAAAGATCCGCGAGGCGCGCGAATTCAAGGAAAAACACGGGTGCAAGTATCTTATCGAAGTGGACGGCTCGTGCAACGAACGCACCTTCAAGGCCTTGTATGATGCGGGCGCAGAAGTCTTCATCGTCGGCACGTCGGGACTTTTTTCGAAGGACAGCGATTTGAAGCTTGCATGGGAAAAGATGCTGGCGGATTTCCGCAATGCGACCGGAGAATCGGTTTGAGGAAGGGGAAAAAGCGTTGGAACAGTTGACCATCGGCATTGACATCGGCGGCACGAATTTTCGGATCGGCACGGTGGATGCGGCGGGAAATGTCGAGGACTTCGAAAGCCACTCGAGCGCCATGTTCCGAAAAGAGGATGCAGCCGAGGTGCTGGCGCATGTGATCCTTGGGTATATGGAGCGGTATGCGCTGCGCGGGCGTATTCGCGGCGTGGGCGTGGGCGTTCCGGCCGTCGTCAGCCGGGACAAACGCCTGGTGCGCTCTGCGCCGAACCTGCCGGGCTTCGACTCGCTTGCCCTTCCCGCGCTTTTGGAAGAACAGATGTGTCTGCCCGTATTTTTGGATCGCGACGTCAACCTGCTGCTGCGCAGCGATATGCATACGCTGCTATTAGAGCCGGACAAGACCGTTTTAGGCTTCTACGTCGGCACGGGCTTCGGCAATGCGATTTACCTCGACGGCGGCTTTTATGCGGGGAAAAACGGCGCGGCGGGTGAGCTTGGGCATATCCCGATGCTGGACCTGACCGAGACGTGCCCCTGCGGCAACGTCGGCTGCTGTGAGGTGCGCTGCTCCGGAAAACATCTCGAATGGATCGCCAAGCGGATGTTTCCCCAAACGCCGGTGCGGCAGGTATTCGCAAGGCATCACGGGCATCCGGCGCTCGAACGGTATGTACGCGACCTTGCCGTGCCTATCGCCGCAGAGATCAATATATTAGATCCCGACTGCGCCGTGCTTTCCGGCGGGGTGCTCGGTATGCCGGGCTTCCCGCGGGCGATCTTGCTCGAGGCGATCCATGCGCATGTGCGCAAGCCGTATCCCGCCGAGGGGCTTGACCTGCGCTTTGCGGCGCAAAGCCCGCAAAACGGCGTGCGCGGCGGCGGGATGCTTGCCGCAGAACAACTCAATAAAGCTGTGCCGCGCACCGCACGACCGGTGCAAGCGGCTTCTGGAAAGAGGGAATCTTTATGAAAAAAAGTATACGCAAACGCATATGTGCCATTCTGCTTACGACCGCATTGCTCCTGACGGGCGTGCTCGCAGGCTGCGGCGACGATGCGCCGGGCGGCGGCACGGACACCGCGCAGGCGGAATACGCCGTGATCTTAAAAACACTGTCCAACGATTTCTGGGCGACCATGAAAACGGGCATTGAGGAAGAGGCGGAAAAACAGGGCGTTACGGTGGATATTTTTGCCGCCAACAGCGAAGAGGACACCGAGGGGCAGCTGCGCATTTTGGAAAACTGTATTGCAAAGGGCTACAAAGCCATCGGCGTTGCTCCGCTGTCGCCCACCAATCTGTTGAATGGCGTAGCGCAGGCAAACCAAAAGGGCATTTATGTGATGAATATCGACGAGCAAATGGATATGGAAACGCTGAAAAACGTCGGCGGCAGTGTCATCGCCTTTGCCACGACGGACAATGTCGCGGTCGGGGAACAGGCGGCAAACTATATCGTCGGTAAGCTGACTGCCGGCGGACAGGTCGCAATCATCGAAGGCAAAGCGGGCAACGCCTCGGGCGAGGCGCGCAAGCAGGGCGCGACTGATGCGTTCCGCGCGGCGACGGGCGTGGAATTGGTCGCGTCGCAGCCGGCGGATTGGGATCGCCAGAAGGCGCTCGACACCGCCGCAAGCATTTTGCAGCAGTACCCGGAGCTCGGTGCGTTTTATTGCTGCAACGACACCATGGCGCTCGGCGCGCTGCAGGCGGTAAAGAATGCCGGAAAGCTCGGTCAGGTGCTGGTGGTCGGCACGGATGGCGCTGCAGAGGCGATCGAAAGCATCCGCGCGGGGGAGCTGACCGCCACCATCGCCCAGGATTCCGCCGAGATCGGCGCGACCTCGCTGCGCAAAATGATCGAGGCGGTGCAAAGCGGTGCGGCGATCGACCCTGAGGCACAGCCCGAAACGATCCCCGTGGAAGCCTATATTGTTGAGCAGGATACCGTCGGGTAAGTTAGGAGGCGCAGGATGAAGATCGCGATCGGCTGCGACCATGTGGGTCTCGAACTGAAAGACTGCATCGCAGAGCATTTGAAAAAGCACGGGCATACCGTACAGGACTTCGGTACAAACAGCGGCGAGCGCACGGACTATCCCATTTACGGCAAGGCCGTCGCCGAAGCGGTGGCAAGCGGCGTGTGCGAAAAGGGCATCGTCCTTTGCGGCACGGGCGTTGGGATTTCCATCGCCGCCAACAAGGTGCGCGGGGTGCGCGCCGTGGTCTGCTCGGAGCCGTATTCCGCACTGCTCTCACGCCGCCACAACGACACGAACGTGCTGGCGCTGGGCGCGCGCGTGGTTGGGCGCGCTTTGGCGCTGATGATCGTGGATGCGTGGCTTATGGGCGAATATGAAGGCGGCAGGCACGCAAAACGTGTGGAAATGCTTGCAGAGCTGGATGATATGCGCTGAATACAAGACGTGCAAATACAAAAAGCGGCTTTGTTCGAAAACAAAGCCGCTTTTTGTTAAAATGTTGTCAAAAACAGGCTGAATGTTGACAACCGCATGTTTTTTGTGGTAGACTGCAATGGTTCTGCCGTACAGAGATACAGCGGGGGAATAGGGTTTCGGAGGTGCGAAAAAATGAATATTTATGATGCCGTGTACCAGGTCAATTGTTCTCACCCTGAAAAACGTGCCATGTCCATCGCTTTGGAAAACGGCGAAAACCGTGTCTATACCTACGGCGAGGTGTTTCAAAAAACCGAGCTGTATGCCGAACGTCTGGCTTCCTTTGGCGTGCGCGCGGGCGACCGTGTGGCGTTCGTCTGCGAATCAAGCCCTGAGTGGACGATCGCATTTCTTGCTGTGTGCAGGCTGCGATGCACAGCGGTGCTGCTTGATGCGTCTCTCGGCGGCGAAGAGCTTGCGAATTTCCTTCAATTTTCCGATGTGCGCGCCGCTTTTTTCTCGGAAAAAGCGCGGCAAAAACTGTCGATGCATACGTTTTCGTTCCCTGTGTTTCATGTGCTCGACGGCGCCGTTTCCCCGGATTCCTCTGCATGTGTGCCGGATTCCATGCCGCAAACGCCCGATCCGGATGAAGAAGTTGCGTGCATCCTCTTTTCTTCCGGGACTACGCGCAAGGCAGCGGGCATTCTGCATACGCATGACGCGCTCATCGAAACCACGCGCATGACGCTCGAAGTACAGGGGCTCAAGGCCGATGACCGCTATCTCGGCATTTTGCCGAATTCCCATATTTACGGCCTTGTCTGTTTGGTGCTCGGCCCGGCGCTTTCCGGCGCGGCGGTGCATTATATCGAGTCTGTCAGCGCTGAGGCGGTGCTTGGGGCGTTCGCGTCCTATCACCCCACTGTCCTGCCCGCCGTGCCGAAGGTCTATGAGCTGTTCATGACGCAGATCCTGCGCCGGATCAACGCGAACCCTGCAACCAAGCTGCTGTTTAAGACGTTTTTCCCGCTCTGCCTGAAAAAACGCCGCAAAAGCGGAAGCCTTCTGGGCAAGCGGCTGTTCAAAAGCATCCACGAAGGCTTCGGCGGCAGCCTGCAATACTTATGCTCGGCGGGCGCGCCGCTCTCCAAAGAGGTCGCGGACTTCTATTACGGAACAGGCTTTGACATCCTCATTACCTACGGTGCGACTGAGACGAATATCCCCACCGTCGGCAACATACCCGGCAGCATCCGTACAGACTCCTGCGGAAAGCCCTATCCTGCGGTCACGCTCAAGCGCAGTGAGTCCGGCGAGCTTTTGGTGAAGTCCCCTTACCGCATGAAGGGGTATTTCCGCGACGAAGCGGCAACGCGCGCGGCGTTTACGGAGGACGGCTACTTCAAAACAGGCGACCTTTGCGAGATCGACGAGGCGGGCTTTGTGCGCGTCACGGGGCGCAGCAAGGAAAACATCGTCCTGCCCTCCGGCAAAAAGGTCACGCCCGATGATCTGGAGGAGAAATACGCCGCGCTTGAGGGCGTTTCGGAATTCGTGATCTGCGGCGTCCCGCGGGAAAGCGCGGACGGCGACGAGATCCATGCCTTTTTGGTGCTTGAAAACGATACGCCCGAAACACGCGAAGCCGTTGCGGCACAGGTACGCGCACGGGGTGCGGACGTGCACCGCAATATGCGCGTTGCAAAACTGCATTTCGTCCGCGAGATCCCGCGCACATCCCTGCAAAAGCCGAAGCGTTATCTTTTGCAGCAGCAGGCGCTGAAAGAGCGCCAAGCCGGTATGCTTTCGCCCGAGGCCACCGTTCCCGAAGCGGCATCAAACGCTGCGCTTTTTGTGCGGAACGCCGTAGCGCGCGTCGCGAATGTCGAACCCGAATCCGTGCTGCCCACGACCCGTATTTTTGAAGAACTGTCCGTGGATTCGCTGAGCTCGATCGATCTGGCGCTGACGATCGAGGAACACTACCATGTCAATTTGGAAAACCGTTTTACGGCAAGCATGACCGTTGCCGATCTCGTTGCGGCGCTGGAGGACCCTGCTGCCGCACCGGGTGCTGCTGAAGAAACGGGAACGGCCTATCCCAAGGAAAAAACGGTCGGCGATTATCTTGTTTATGCTTTCTTCCGCAATCTTGCGCGCACATGCTACCGCATGCGTTTTCACGGTGTGGAAAACGTCCCGCAAAGCGGCGGGTTCATCCTTTGCGCCAATCATGTCGCCAAGCTCGATTACCTTTATATTTCCGCCGCTTTTCCGAAAGACCGCTTCATGCACCTTTGCTGCATGGCAAAAAAAGAGCTGTTCCGCACAGATCCGTTCAGCAAAAAGCTGATCCGCATTGCGGGCATGGTGCCCGTGGACCGCAGCGGTGTCAACATGAAAACCATGGCGGCGCTTAAGGAAAAACTGCAGGCGGGCTGGGGCGTCGTCATCCATCCCGAGGGAACAAGAAGTGCGGACGGCATTTTCCGCGATATGAAGAACGGCGCCTCCGTGCTCGCCGTCGACGTAGGCGTGCCGATCGTACCCGTTTATGTCAACGGTGCGTATGCTATATTCCCGAAAGGTGCGAAATGGTTCCGCGTGTTTGACTGGCGGCATATGCGCAAGTTCCCGCTGGATGTCTATTTCGGCGCGCCCATTGCGAGCGAGGGGAAGGATGTGCAGGCGCTGACCGCCGAGGTGCGCGATGCGATCTTGGCGCTGCAATCCGCTGCGCGCGGCAAAAACGAAAAAGGAGCATAAGAAAAACGCCCGTCTTTTGACGGGCGTTCATCATTGCAATACACAATCAAACCGCGCGGGTAACCTTGCCGGAGCGCAGGCAGCGCGTGCAGGCGTAGACCCGTTTAGGAGAGCCGTTTACGATTGCTTTTACTTTTTTGACATTGGGCTTCCAGGTTCTGTTGGAACGTCTGTGCGAGTGCGAAACCTTGATGCCGAACGCGACGCTTTTGCCGCAGAATTCACATTTCGCCATTTCAAAGGCACCTCCCTTTTCTCGTTTAAGCAAAGAAAATAATAGCAGAAATACATAGGAAATGTCAAGTCTTTTTTTCAAAAGACGCAAAAAAGCCGAAGCGGGCGGGAAAAACGCGCACCGCACCGAGAAATCGGAAAAAAAGGGTTGCTTTTTTTATTAAAATGGTATATAATGCAGAAAACGAACATTTGTGCGATTTGGAGGATCGATCCTATGGCGGAAAAGAATAAGGCATTGGAAACAGCGCTTGTGCAAATCGAAAAGAAATACGGCGCAGGCGCAGTTATGCGTTTGGGTGAGACGCGCGCGCTGCAGATCGAAGCGATCTCCACAGGCTCGCTTTCTTTGGACATCGCCACAGGGATCGGGGGCTTGCCGCGCGGCAGGATCGTGGAAATCTACGGCCCCGAATCCTCCGGTAAAACCACCCTTGCGCTGCATGTGGTCGCCGAAGCGCAAAAGCAGGGGGGCGAAGCGGCGTTCGTGGATGCCGAGCATGCGCTCGACCCCGTTTATGCCGCAAACCTCGGCGTAGATGTGGACTCGCTTTTGGTTGCCCAGCCCGACAACGGCGAGCAGGCGCTTGAGATCACCGAGGCGCTCGCGCGTTCGGGCGCTTTGGATGTCATCGTTGTGGACTCCGTCGCGGCGCTCGTACCGCGTGCCGAGATCGACGGCGACATGGGCGACAGCCACGTGGGGCTGCACGCGAGACTTATGTCACAGGCGCTGCGCAAGCTCACGGGCGTTATTGCGAAATCCAACACCGTCGTTATTTTCATCAACCAGCTTCGTGAAAAGGTCGGCGTGGTCTACGGCAACCCGGAGGTAACGACGGGCGGCCGTGCCTTGAAATTCTATGCCACCATGCGCATCGATGTGCGCCGCGTAGAGGGGCTCAAGGGCGCAGGCGGCGAATTTGTCGGTTCGCGCACCAAGGTCAAGATCGTGAAAAACAAGGTCGCGCCGCCGTTCAAGACGGCGGAATTCGACATCATGTACGGCGAGGGCATTTCCCGCGTGGGCGAAGTGCTTGATGCAGCGGTGGAGCTTGGGATCGTCAAAAAGAGCGGTGCGTGGTTCTCCTACGGCGGCGAGCGGCTCGGGCAGGGGCGCGACAACGTAAAGAACCTGCTTTCCCGCGACGAAAAGCTGTGCGGCGAGATCGAAAAGCAGGTGCGCGAGCAGATGGCGAATGCCGCGCAGAAGACCGAAAAAGGGGCAAAAGACCCGGCGGATGAACCTGTCGCCTATAAGCCTGTGGCAACTACCAAAGCCGCTGCGCGCGCCAAGATCGACGTGGCGGTTGAGGACGACGAATGAAATTAAGCACAAAGCCCGGCAAAGGGGAAAAGATCCACATTTTTGTGGATGACGAATACCGACTGACGGTGGACAGCCGCTTCTGGTATTCCGAACGCTGGCACAACCAAACACAGATCGACAGCGGGGAGCTTGCCGCCTTGGAAGAGGCGGTCGGCTCCCGCCGTGCGTTCAACAGCGCGGAGGATTATCTTTCGCGCCGCGACCACAGCGAAAAGGAGCTTTACGAAAAGCTCTGCCGCAAGTACCCGCCCGCGGCAGCCGAGACCGCAATCGAGAAAGCAAAGGATTTAGGGCTGCTGGATGACGAACGCTTTGCTGCAAACTATGCAGCGGAGTTGTATGAAAAAAAACATTTTGCCTCCCGGCGCATCCTTCTGGAGCTGCGGCGTAAGGGCATAGACCGTGAAATTGCGGAAAATGCGGTGGAAGGGCTTGACAAAGTCGGCGAAACCCGTATTATAGAACTGTTGCGCGGCAAATACCGTGCCGCCTTTTCGGACGAAAAGAGCAGGCGGCGCGCCGTAAACGCGCTTTTACGCATGGGCTATGCGTACACGGAGATTCGCGCCGCGCTGGAAACATTGGAACAGGAATTCGAGGAGCTGGATACAGATGGCTGAAAAAATCGGGATGATCTCGCTTGGCTGCCCGAAAAACCAGGTGGATGCGGAACTTATGCTCGCGCGCCTGTCCGAAGGCGGGTTTGAGATCACCAACGAGGTGGACGGTGCCGACCTTGTCATCGTCAATACCTGCGGTTTTATTGAAGAGGCAAAACAGGAAGCGATCGAGAATATACTGGATATGGCGGAACTCAAAAAAGAGGGCGTCATCGGCAAGATCGTTGTTACGGGCTGCCTTGCGGAGCGTTACCGCGACGAGATCCTTCGTGAGATTCCCGAAGCGGACGCCGTTGCCGGGATCGGCTCAAACGCCGACATCTGCGACATCTGCCGCCGCGTGCTCGACGGCGAAACCGTCGAACAGTTCGGCGAAAAAACGGATCTGCCGCTTTCGGGCGAGCGCATGCTCACCACGCCGCCGTGGTTTGCGTATCTGAAAATCGCCGAGGGCTGCTCGAACCACTGCACGTACTGCGCGATCCCTGCCATCCGTGGGGAATTCCGCAGCCGTGCGTCTGAGGACATTCTGAAAGAAGCGAAGGAACTCGCCGATTCGGGCGTCAAAGAGCTGATCGTCGTCGCACAGGACACCACCCGCTACGGCGAGGATCTTTACGGCAAGCCCGCGCTCGCCGCACTCTTAAAGGCGCTGGACGCTGTGGAGGGTATCGAGTGGATCCGTGTGCTGTACTGTTACCCCGACCGCATCACCGACGAATTGTTGGACGTCATGGCGAAAAGCGATAAGATCCTGCACTATATTGATTTGCCCCTGCAGCACGCCGACGCACGCATTCTGCGTGCCATGAACCGCAGAGGCGACAGCGAAAGCCTGCTCAATCTCATCGAAAACATCCGCAAGCACATGCCCGACGTCGTGCTTCGCACTACGCTCATCACGGGCTTCCCCGGCGAGGACGAAACGGCGTTCGAGACGCTTTGTGCATTTGTAAAAGAAGCACGTTTTGAGCGGCTCGGCTGCTTCGCCTTTTCCGCTGAAGAGGGTACGCCCGCAGCCGAATTCCCCGACCGGGTAGACGAGGATGTCCGCCGCGAACGCGGGGAGACGATCATGGATATCCAAAGCCGTATTTTTGATGAAAAAAGCCGCGAATGCATCGGCAAGGTCTATAAGACCGTCGTCGAGGGGTACGACCCGTATACGGATAGCTATTTCGGCCGCACCTGGCGCGACGCACCCGAAATCGACGGTGCGGCACATTTCACCTGTGGGTATGAGCTGCATGAGGGCGATATGGTCGAGATCGAGGTCTTCGACGTGCGCGACTGTGATTTGATCGGAGAAGTCATATGAAATTAAACACGCCAAACAAGCTCACCATCGCGCGCATGCTCATGACGCCGGTGTTTCTTGCACTGCTTTTGTGGGAGTCGCTCCCGCATCGGTTCCTGATCGCAACGATCGTTTACGCCATCGCCTCCGCTACGGACGCCATTGACGGCAAGCTGGCGCGCAAAAACGGGCAGATCACCAATTTCGGCAAGCTTTTGGACCCCATAGCCGACAAGGTACTCACCACTTCGGCGCTGCTTGCGTTTTTGCAGATGGGGCTTTGCAATATTTGGATCGTGATGATCGTCTTAACGCGCGAATTCACCATTGCCTCCATCCGCATGATTGCGGCGGCGGGCGGCGTTGTGATCCCCGCAAACTTTTGGGGCAAGCTGAAAACCGTCAGCCAAATGGTCTTTACCATCATCATTATGCTGCTCGGCGAGGTGTATCAATATGTGCCGCAGATCTATCCCGGCGTTACGGTGCCGTATTGGCTCACGCTCGGGAATATCTCCAATTTCCTGTTGTGGATCACCGCGATCTTGACCGTGATCTCCGGCGTGATCTATATCAAGGACAGCAAAAGTGTGATCGATTACACCAAATGACCGTTTAAAATCCGAAACGTGTTTTGGCAATTTGACAGGTGCACATTTTTGTGTTTTGTGCTATACTGTATTTGACAGGATATTTTAACTGCAAGGACGGAGAGAAGTAGCAAAGCCTTTTGCCCGCCCAGAGAGAAAGCGCCACGGGCTGCGAGCGCTTTTGCGGGTCCCTTTGCGAAATGCACTCCCGAGCAGGCGGGGGGAAGAGAATGTATCCCCGCCCGTTTTGGCCGCGTTAAGGCAAACGAGCCGTTCCCGAAAAGGGAGCGGGAAACGAAGTGGAACCGCGATATTCGTCGCCTTCGTCGCGCCCGAAAGGGGCGGCGGAGGCTTGTTTTTTTCGGAGGAAATCTATGTTTGAAAGACTGAAGGAGGATATCGCCGCCGTCAAGGAACGCGACCCCGCGGCGACTTCCACCCTGCAAATTTTACTGCTGTATCCGGGGCTCAAGGCTGTTCGGATGCATCGCCGCGCAAACTGGTTGTGGCGGCATAATCACAGATTTTTGGCGCGGTGGCTCTCCCAGCGCGCCGTGCGTAAAACAGGCATTGAGATCCATCCCGCCGCCAAGATCGGCAGACGCTTTTTCATCGACCACGGTACGGGCGTCGTCATCGGCGAAACGGCGGAGATCGGCGATGATGTGACGCTGTATCAGGGTGTGACGCTCGGCGGCACAGGCAAGGACACGGGCAAGCGCCATCCGACCATCGGCAACGGCGTGATGATCGGCGCGGGCGCAAAGGTATTAGGGCCTTTCCGCGTCGGCGACAACTCCAACATCGCCGCAGGCGCGGTGGTGCTTGAGGAGATCCCGCCCGAAAGCACGGCGGTCGGCGTGCCCGCGCGCGTGGTCAAGCGAAACGGCGTGCGCGTGGACTGTCTCGATCAGGTGCATGTGCCCGACCCGGTTTCGCAGGAGCTTTGCCGCATGTCGGTGCGCATCCATACGCTCGAAAAGGAATTGGAAACCTGCCGCGAAAGCGGGCAAGCTAAATAAAAGCGATCCAGAACAAATCGGATCGTAAAGGAGAAGAATTATGCGCGTTTACAATACGCTCACCCGCAAAAAAGAGGAACTCGTGCCCGTCACGCCCGGTGAAGTGAAGATCTACGCCTGCGGTCCGACGGTCTACAACTTTATCCACATCGGCAATGCACGTCCGCTGTGTGTGTTCGATACCCTGCGCCGCTATCTCGAATTTCGCGGCTACAAGGTGCGCTTTGTGCAGAATTTCACGGACATCGATGATAAGATCATCCGCCGTGCGAATGAAGAGGGCACGGACTACAAGACCGTTTCCGAGACGTACATCCGCGAATTTTGGACGGACGCCAAGGGGCTTAATTTCCGCGAGGCGACCGTGCACCCCAAGGCGACGGAAAACATTGACGAGATCATCTCGATCATTTCGACCCTTATTGAAAAAGGCTATGCCTATGCCGTCGAAAACGGCGACGTCTACTTCAGCCCCGGGAAATTCACGGAATACGGCAAGCTGTCGCACCAGCCGCTCGAAGACCTCGAAGCGGGCGCGCGCATCAACATCGGCGAGCTGAAAAAGGAGCCGATGGATTTTGCGCTTTGGAAGGGCGCCAAGCCCGGCGAGCCTGCATGGGATGCGCCGTGGGGCAAGGGCAGACCGGGCTGGCACATCGAGTGCTCGGCGATGGCGCGCCGGTATTTGGGCGAGACCATCGACATCCACTGCGGCGGGCAGGACCTCATTTTCCCCCACCACGAAAACGAGATCGCCCAAAGCGAGTGCTGCAACGGCGTGCCGTTTGCGCACTATTGGATGCACAACGGCTATATCAATGTCGATAACGTCAAAATGTCTAAGTCCTTAGGCAACTTCTTCACCGTGCGCGATGTCGCGGAAAAATACGGCTACGAGCCGATCCGTTATCTGATGCTGTCCTCGCACTACCGCAGCCCCATCAATTACAGCGTGGACATCATCGAGCAGTGCCGCGCATCACTTGAGCGGCTGTATACCTGCCGCGACAGCATCGATTTCGCCTTGCAGAGCGCGGGCGATACGGAACCCGAAAATGCCGCCGACATCCGCCGTCAATTAGAAAGCCGCAAAGCACAGTTCATCGCGGCGATGGACGACGACTTAAACACCGCCGACGGCCTTGCCGCCGTGTTCGAGCTTGTGCGCGACATCAATGTATCTGTGCTGCCCTCCGGTTCGAAGGCACTTTTGGAAGAAGCGGCAGCGCTGTTCGACACACTTGCCACCGATGTGCTCGGGCTTGTGTATAACCGCAAAAAGGAGACGCTCGAAGCGGACATCGCAGCGCGCATCGAAGCGCGGCAGGCGGCAAGAGCGGCGAAAAACTGGGCGGAGGCCGACCGCATCCGCGACGAGCTGAAAGCCGAGGGCATCGTGCTCGAAGACACCCCGCAGGGTGTCAAATGGCACCGCGTGTAATGGGGTTTTCCCATAGAAAGGCCGGCAGAGTATGGAAGTTTTAAATCGAGCTGCCATCAAAAAAGAAGCTCGCCTGTTCATCGGGCAAAATAACCGCTGGGGCAAAATGTTCCTTGCGTATCTCCCAATCCTGCTGGCGACGGGGGCTGTGAGCGCCATCACCACCGGGATTTCCGTCGCGCGGCAGTTTTCCGAGCTGTTCGGGGGCGGGTATGCCGCTTATGACCCTGCGCTTGAATTTCAGATCAGCTTTAACCTTTTTTCTCTTGTGGATATCCTTCTCATCCCGTTTGTGTGTGCCGCAGCGGGCTATTTCCTAAATCATTTGCGCGGTTTCCAACCGGAATGGAAAAGCCTTTACAAAGAGGGCGCGCATTTTTACGGCAAATACTTTGTTGTCGGCTTTTTGCGGGAATTGTTTATCGGGCTTTGGTCTTTGCTGTTCATCATCCCGGGCATCGTCAAATCCTATGCGTGGTATATGGTGCCGTATATCATCCACGACAATCCGACGCTTGACGCCAAGCATGCGCGTGAGATCAGCGACTGTCTGACGCAGGGCTTCAAATCCGATCTGTTCGTTTTGGATCTGAGCTTTATTTTGTGGGATATGCTCGTCGGCGTGACGGGCGGCATCGCTTCGATTTATGTCGTGCCGTATCAAATGACCACCAAGGCGATGTATTACGAAAACCTCAAGGCATATGCGATCTCCACGGGGCGCGTCGCGCCCGAGGTGTTCTCGCCCATACCGCAGGGCGGCGCATGGGCACAGGGGCAAAACCCGTATGTAAGCCCGCAGCAGCCGCCTTACACAGCACCGCAGCAGGCGAATCCGTATACGCAGCGGCCGGCTGCGCCGCAGGGTGAACCGGGGAACACCTTTACACCGCCCGCGCCGGAGGATACCTTCCGCCCATGGGACGTTCCGCCCGGAACGGGGCAAACGCCGCCGCAGCCTGCGCGATCCGCGCAGCCGACGCAGCAAACATCCGCGCCGCCTGTGGACACACAGACGGGCGAAACTATAAACCGTGAAGAAAAGGAGCAGGACGAATGAAATATGTGATCGTTTTGTGCGACGGCATGGCAGATTACCCCGTGCCCGCGCTCGGCGGCAAAACACCGATGGAGGTCGCTAAGAAACCGCATATCGACGCGCTCGCAAAGCACGCCGAGGTCGGGCTCGTGCGCACGGTCGCAGAAGGCTTAAAGCCCGGCAGCGACGTTGCGAACATGAGCGTGATGGGCTTTGACCCGAAGCTTTATTACACGGGGCGTTCCCCTTTAGAGGCGGCAAGCATCGGCGTAGAACTTCGCGACACCGACGTGACGCTGCGCACCAATCTCGTAACGCTTTCCGATGCAGAAAACTTCGAGGACAAGACCATGGTGGACTACTGCGCGGGCGACATTTCCACGCCCGAGGCTGCCGAGATCATGCGCGATGTGCAGGCGCGCTTCGGCAATGCGGAATTCACCTTTTATCCGGGCGTGAGCTACCGTCACTGCCTGGTTTGGGCAAACGGCACGACCGATCTCGGCGCCATGACCCCGCCGCACGATATTTCCGGGCGCGTGATCGGCGAATACCTTTCGGATTCCCCGAACGCCGCGCCGCTTATCGCCATGATGCGTGACAGCTACTCGTTTTTGATGCAGCATCCCGTCAACCAAAAGCGCATCCGCGAGGGCAAGCGTCCCGCCAATGCGATTTGGATGTGGGGCGAGGGCAAGAAGCCCATGCTGCCGTCGTTCGAATCGCTCTATGGCAAGAAAGGCGCGGTCATTTCCGCCGTCGACCTGCTCAAAGGCATCGCAAAATGCGCCGGGATGCTCGCGCCGGAAGTCGAGGGCGCGACGGGGTATATCGATACGAACTTTGAGGGCAAGGCGAACGCCGCCGTGGACGCACTCAAAAACGGCTGTGACCTTGCGTACATCCACTTGGAAGCGCCCGACGAATGCGGCCACCGCAACGAACCCGAAAACAAGGTCAAGTCCATTGAAGCCATCGACAGCCGTGTGCTTCCCATCGTGCTCGACGGGCTTTCTGAGATCGGTGAGGATTATAAGATCATGATCCTGCCCGACCACCCCACCCCCATTGTTACGGGCACGCATGCAAGCGACCCCGTGCCGTACCTCATTTATCATCGCGGCGGCGAAAAACAGGGCGTCGAGACCATTAACGAACAGACCGCCAAAGCGACAGGCGTGTTTGTGGAGCACGGCCCTGACATTATGAAAAAATTTCTGGAGGAAGCATAATGAAACCGGATTACAAAATCGAGACCAAATGCGTGCAGAACGGTTATACGCCCAAAAACGGCGAACCGCGCGTACTGCCGATCTACCAGTCCACGACCTATAAATACGATACGGGCACAGCCATGGCGAAGCTGTTTGACTTAGAACCGGGCTATATGTATACCCGCCTTGCCAACCCCACCAACGATGCGGTGGCGGCAAAGATCGCGTCACTCGAAGGCGGCGTAGCGGCGGTGCTGACGGCCTCCGGGCAGTCGGCGAATTTCTTCGCCCTCATCAATATCCTCGGTGCAGGCGATCACATCGTATCGTCCGCGACGATCTACGGCGGCACGTTCAACCTCCTGAACGTCACCATGCGCAAGATCGGCATCGATGTGACCTTTGTCGATCCGCGTGCGGACGAAGCGACGCTCAACGCCGCATTCCGTCCGAATACCAAGGCCGTGTTCGGCGAAACGATCGCCAACCCTTCGCTCGAGGTGCTGGATATTGAAAAGTTTGCCCGCGTCGCGCATGCACACGGCGTGCCGTTCATCGTAGATAACACCTTCCCCACACCCGTCAACTGCCGCCCCTTTGAATTCGGCGCGGATATCGTGACCCATTCCACCACGAAATACATGGACGGCCACGCCTGCGCTTTGGGCGGCGCCGTTGTGGACAGCGGCAACTTTGACTGGGAACAGAACGACAAGTTCCCCGGCCTTACTACGCCCGACGAAAGCTATCACGGCGCAGTGTATACGCGCGATTTCGGCAAGGCGGGCTATATTACCAAGATCGTCGCCCAGCTTCTGCGCGATTACGGTTCCACACCCTCGCCGCAAAACAGCTTTTATTTGAATCTGGGGCTGGAAACGCTTGCACTGCGTGTAGAGCGCCATTGCCAAAATGCGCAGCGCGTTGCCGAGTTCTTGGAGCAGGATGAGCGCATCAGCTGGGTAAATTACCCGGGGCTTAAAAGCAGCCCGGACCGCGCGCTGGTGGAAAAATATCTTCCGCACGGCACCTGCGGCGTCATTTCGTTCGGCGTCAAGGGCGGCAGGGAAGCGGCGGAAAAGTTTATGAACCATTTGGAGCTCGCCGCCATCGTCACGCACGTTGCCGACACGCGCACCTGCGTGCTGCACCCCGCCTCGACCACGCACCGCCAGCTTTCCGATAAGGAACTGGAGGAATGCGGCGTCACGCCCGATATGATCCGCTTCTCCGTCGGGATTGAAAACGTCGAGGACATCCTTGCGGACATCGAACAGGCGCTTGCAAGCCTGTAAAGCTGGTTGACTTTACAAAAAAAGACAACGATCTTTGATCCTTTTATTTACGGCAGGGACGCTATGCGTCCCTGCTTTTTGCTTTTGCACCAATAACCAAATCCCGCACATCGGCGTAAAATACAGAAGAAACCGAAAAGCGGGTGACAAGGATGCGGCAGAAATACAGTGCGCGAACGCAGAAGTCCAAAAAACGGCGCCGCAGAGTACGCTTTGTTGCAGTGCTTTTGGCATTGTGCATCGTGACGGTCGCCGTCTTGGTGCAAATGCGTCCCGTCGTGCTGCGGTATGCACAGACGGTCGGCAAGCGGATTTTGCTCAACGCCGCCAACGAAGCGGTGGTGCAGGTGCTCTCCGAGCTCGGAACGGATTATACAGACATCGTGGAGCTTGCCACCGACGGCGAAGGGCGCGTCACAAGCCTGCAGATCGATGCCGTGACAGTCAACGTTTTAAAAAGCCGCATCTCCCTTGCCATTGCCGAGGCGGTCGCCGCACAGGAGTCTTATCAGCTCTCTATTCCGTTGGGCACATTCCTGGGCAATGAATACACCGCAGGGTTAGGTCCGCGCATCACTTTTTCCATGCAGCTGACGGCGCACACGGTCGTCAACATTGAAAGCGCATTTGAAGAAGCGGGTTTAAATCAGGTCAAGCATCGCATCCTGCTGCAGATCGAGAGTACGGGGCGGCTGGTTTTGCGCGGCGCGACGGATGGGATCACCGTAGATTCCACGGCGCTTGTGGCGGAGACGGTCATCGTGGGTGTAACGCCCGACGCCTTTACAAATGTTATCGAAACACCGCTTTCGGATGCGGCCGGCATCATCAACGATTACGGTGCCGTCAGTGCGTCGCAGTAGTGCGATTTCTTGAATACGCAAAATATTAGAACGGAATTTTGCTGTTTCATTCGGATTTTTGATAGATTTTCGCCTCCCTACGTGCTATATTCAAGCCAAGGGAGGCGATCGTATGGAAAGCAGAACAAAATTGGCTTTATCGGAATCCACCGTGCGCCGCTTGTTTGCAGCGGCGGGGATTTCGGAAATCACGGACATTGCGGCACTCGGCGCGGGGGAATTCAACGCCGTGTATGCCGCGAAAGGGAACAAGCAGGCGTATGTGCTCAAGGTCGCGCCGGGCATCGACATACCCGTGCTGCACTATGAGCAGGGTATGATGCGCGCCGAGGTGTTCTGGTACAGCCAAATGCGCGAGCATACCGACATCCGCGTGCCGGAAGTGTACTATACGGATTTTTCACATCAGCTGATCCCGGCGGATTGGTTCATCATGGAGCGCCTGCCCGGCGAGCAGCTCGATCAGATCAAACTGTCTGCCGGGGAAAAGGCGGCGGTGGATCGCCGGCTTGCACAAATGGTTGCGGCGATGCACAAAATCTCCGGTGAGCGTTTCGGCTATGTGCAAAATGAGCTGTATGCCGATTGGTATGCGGCACTGCACGCGATGACGGAAAACCTTTTACACGACGCGCGCGTAAAGGGGAAACGCTCCAAGCGCGGCGAACGGCTGCTGTGTTTGGAAGAAAAATACCGTACCGTCTTAAGCCGCGTCGAATGTGCCATGGTCAATTTTGATATCTGGGCGCCGAATATCCTTTGCCGCCGCACGGAAAACGGCATGGAATGTATGTGGATCGATCCCGAACGCTGCTTTTGGGGCGACCGTATCGCCGACCTTTTCTGTCTGGAGTTCGGTACGCCGCTAAAGAAAAAGGCAAAGACCTTAGAAGCCTACAATGCTGCGGCAAAAACGCCGATCCGGGTCACGCGCGACGAGCAGATCCGCTATGCGCTGATGTTGGGCTACGCTGCGCTCATTATGGAGATCGAAAAGTACTATCGCTATACCCCGCGTCACTTCGGCTGGTGGCGCAATGTTGCCGCTTCCTTTTATCTGTATCAAAGCGCATTCCGTGAACTGCGCGCCATGGAGCATGAAACGCGATAAGGCGGCAGCGCTGCAAAGCGCGCCGATTCTGCGGCTGATGCTCACCTTTTCAGGCGGGACACTCGCCGCCCTTGTGCTGTCGGGGCTCTACACGCTGACGGACACCCTGTTTGTAAGCTACGCCGTGGGCGCTCAAGCAGTCGGCGGCGTCTCCGTCGCGTTCCCTTTTGTGATGTTCCAGTCGGCGGTCTCCACGGCTTTGGGCGGGGGCGCGGCGACGCTCGTTTCACAAAAAATGGGAAAAAACGAACCCGCCGCAGCGGGGGAGATCGCCCTAAACGCGATGCTGACCTTTTGGCTCACCGCGCTCCTTGTCACCGTGCTCGGGCTTTTGAGTCTGGATGGCTTTCTGCGCTATTCCGGGCTTTCGGGAAGCCTTTATAGTTATGCGCGCGAATATTTGCAGATCATCCTCCTTGGCAACCTGTTTTCCACGGGCTTTTCGTCGGTCATCCGCGCCGAGGGGAATATCCGCTACGGCGTTCTGATCTGGGTCATCCCCGTGACGCTGAATATCCTGCTGGATTACCTTTTCCTCCTGCAATGGGGCTTCGGCGTGCGCGGCTCGGCGATCGCCACGGTGCTGGCACAGTTTGTAAGCTTTTCCATGAGCCTGCTGTTTTTTGCGCGGTTTTCCGTTTTGCGCTTTCGCGGTGCGCGTTTGCACATAAAAACCGTACTGCGGATCTTGGCGATCGGTCTGCCCTCCCTCGTCCAGCAGTCGGGGCTGGCGCTCTCCCTTGCGGTCATGAATATGGCGCTCGGCCGCGCGGGCGGGGAAGCGGCGGTGACGGTATACGGCTTTATTTATAGGATCTTAGTGTTTGCCTATTATCCGTTCCTTGCGGTGACGCAGGCGTTAAGCCCTGTTGCAAGCAGCAGCTATGCCGCCGAAAAACATGACCGCGTGCGTGCGGCGACACGCATTGCCATGACGCTGGCCGTCGGCAGCGGCGTTCTTCTTTGTGTACTGCTGTGTGTGTTTCCCGAAAGCGTCCTGCGGCTTTTGACCGACGATGGGCAGGTGCTTACGGAAGGCGTACCCGCATTGCGCAAAGCGGCGCTTTCCTTACCTTTCGTGCCTGTTTCACTGGTGGCGGGGACACTGCTGCAATCACAAGGCAGGGTAAAAGCATCCCTGTTTTTACAATCGTCGGGCAGCGTACTGTGTCTGTTCCCCGTGCTTTTGGCTTTATGGCTTGTGTGCGGGCTCGACGGCGTTTGGTACGCGCCCTTTGCCGCCGCCCTCCTTTCCGCCGCACTTACCGCTGTCTGTTTTTTGCGTTTTCGCAGGATGTGAAGCTTAAGCATCCAAAAGCCAAATGAAATCCGAAAGGAGCAAAATGTATCCGTGGCATTAGGCACCGGCGTGAACATCAAGCATTCGCCGTTGTGCGGCAGGAATTTCGAATACTTTTCCGAGGATCCGTATTTGTCGGGCGTGATCTCGACGGAGATCGCAGATAGCATGGTGGATATTTTGGACGGCAAAGGCGTTGCAAAGCCCTTGCTTCGTATCCTAAAGGGCTTGACCAAAACCCTGAAAAACCTGCCGAAGCTGCTGGATACGGTATCCTAAAAAGGAATAATACAAAAAAGGGGGCGCACCGCGCGGTGCGCCTCCTTTTGCACTCCTGTTTGGTTACGCCACAACAACAGTGGACGCTTTGCCGCGCCGCTGCCTATCAGACGGCGCTCCTTTCCGTCCGCTTGTCTGTGTTTCAGCCGCCTTATATCCGCAGTGACTTTACATATTGCTTCGTCTCTTTATCCACCCGCAGGCTGTCGCGGATCTTGCCGATCGTCATATTCTGCACCTCGCGCGAAAGAAGCCTGCTCTCCAAAATAGGCAGTACGCGATCCCGATACCGCACGAATGCGACCGACAGCGCCCAGGCAACTGCCATGTTGACATAATAAAAATCGCTTTGCAGACCCTGCAAATACGCAAGCGACATGTCGATATATTCATCTGTAAGGTAGTAATCCATCAGAACGACAACAGCAAAGCGCAGCTCGTATTCCTTTTGTGAGCGCATATAGGTTTGCAGATAGTCTAAAAATGCCTTGCGAGACTTTTCGATGAATTTCATAGAAGCTATTGCGCAGTCGCAGACCGCCCAGTTATCGATCCTCGGGATGAATTCATCCAAAAGCGTGAGCCTGTCTTCAAAATCGAGCTTTTTGTACCCGATGTAAAACCCGTGCAGCATGACTTCTTCGTAATAGTCCCACGCAAAATCATCCTTGTCGAGCTTTTTTCCGAGCTTTCTAAGCTGCGGGATGCGCACGCCGAGAATACGCGCCTCCGGAACATTCGGGATCAGCTTTTTATGGAAATCCCTGTACTGCGTGTCCGCGAGCATGAGCAGCTCTTTGCGTACATCCATGCCGGTTTTATCCTCCTTGTTGATTTGTAACGGCGTTTCGTGCCGAAGCAATGCGTACTGCCGCCGCCATCCCGCCGTCTCCGTAAGACGGAGCGTTCAGAAAGTCCTCCGATGCTTTGCTGCATGTCCCGCTTGCAGCTATGGTATGCAGAATCTCACATTCCCAGCCGCGCAGCCTTGCAGCGGAGGTGGCTTCCATCTGTAAAAGTACCTGTATCATGTGCGCGCGGTAGGCGGCGCTGTGCTTCTCCATGATATAACGCATGAGCTCGAGCCGCCGGTTCATGCTTTTTATATTGGAGGAGGCGGGCGCTGTGCGGTACCGCAGCAGTGGCTGCCGGACAATACCGATATTGGCTTTCTGGTCGGTTTCCAGCAAAGACAAAAAGAAATCCCAATCCTCAAAGCCCGTGCGCATGGCTTCGTCATAGCCGCCGCATTGTTCCCATGCATTGCGGCGGAGGATATGCGTTGCAGGGCAGCCGTTTCGCGGCAGAAACGCGGCAATGTCCCCGCCGCACGGACAAACCGTTGCCGCAAGCACGCCGAAGGTGCGCATCCATGAAGACGCCGCAACCATTGCCGCATCTTCGCGCAGCAGACGGCTTACCTGTTCGATATACGTGGGCTCGAGCATATCGTCGCCGTCCAATATCAAGACCAGCGGGGCTTGTGCATGCTGAATACCGACGTTCCTTGCAGACGAGACGCCGCTGTTCGCCTGTTTGATCACCGTTAGGGGAACCGGTGCGTTTGTGTCCGATACAATTTGATCCAAGATGTCTATGGATTTTTCATCCGTCGAACCGTCATCTACAAGGATGATCTTTGCGGGAAGCAGGGTTTGGCAGAACAGGGAACGAACCGCTTCAAAAAGCATAGCGCCTTGGTTGAAGCTTGTAACGACCGCTTCCACATCGTTCGCAATGCAGCGATTCTCATATTTTGCGTTCACGATATACCTCCCCGAAATGCCGTTGTGATATATTGTTGTTTTTGTTAAGCGCCCGTGCAGCCATACAAACAAAAGCTTTACTGCCCGCGCCGCAAAATTGCAGTTCTGTTTGATTCCGTTTGCAGCCGAAATTGTTCTATCTGCATTATAGCAAAGCCCTGCACACCGCGCAAGATATTACGGAAAAGCGTACAGCGAAAAAAGTCGGGAAAATATAAATTTTTGCTTGACGAAACGGGTTTTGTATGCTATGATATTCGAGCGTTGAAAATGCTGGTGTAGCTCAGTTGGTAGAGCAGCTGATTTGTAATCAGCAGGTCGGGGGTTCGAGTCCGTCCACCAGCTCCACCCTCGGCTATGCCGAATATTTTCATGGACGGACTCTACCCTCAGGAGGGTGAGCGCCGTAAAGAAAACAATTCGGTGGGCGCAACGTACAATTTCATATGGGAGAGTTCCCGAGCGGCCAAAGGGAGCAGACTGTAAATCTGCCGTCTACGACTTCAGTGGTTCGAATCCACTCTCTCCCACCAACCCCGAAAATGCTGATATATCAACGTTTTCGGGGCTTTTTTGTATCTGAAACGAAAAGACGAAAAATAATCAAATACCAATAAATTCTAAAAAAACGTACCTTTTTGTCGTCAAAGTGTCGTCAAAAAAGTACGCTTTTTTCAGTCGATTTTCAGGTGGTTGCGGAGCATATCCGTGTCCTCGTGCATATAGTATTTCTCAGTCACGCGCACGGAAGAATGCCCCATGTATTTGGACACAGCATAGATGTCTTTTGTGCTGTCATACAGTAGCGTGCCACAGGTGTGCCGCAGCTCGTGCATGGTCAGCTTCGGGATGTTCGGGTGGTCTCGCCGAATTTCCTCCATGAGCGGGTCATACCGCACGTGCGCAAAGGTCTTAGAGGTGTATGGTAAGCCGTTGCGGCTTGGAAATATATATCCGCTCCCGGCATGAGCTGCCAAATATTCCGCTGTGCCCGTGCGCATTGGGAGAACGCGGTTGCTGGTTTTGCTTTTCGGCTCGCCGACGGTTACCTCGCCATGCACGATCACACTTGCCCGCTGCACATGGAGCGTCTTTGCGGCAAAATCAAAATCCTCCCAACGCAGGGCGCACAGTTCCGAACAGCGCAGCC
>CAKMIX010000003.1 GCA_927362715.1 uncultured Clostridia bacterium
TGCTCGGCTGGCTGGAAATCGTCAAGGTCAGGGTGAAGCCCACCACCTTCGGCTCTTATGAGAGCATGGTGAAGCAGACCATCGAGCCGTATTTCCGCCCCAAGCCGATTACCTTAAAGGACTTGGAAGCGAGGCACATCCAGCAGTTTTATTCGGAAAAGCTGCGGACGGTCAAGCCCAATTCCGTGATTCACTACCACGCTGTGATCCATCAGGCGTTAAAATACGCCATGAAAACCGATCTGGTAGCGCAGAACGTGGCGATGAAGGTAGACCGCCCAAAGAAGAACGATTTCCAGCCGGTATTTCTGGATGCGGCGGAGCTACAGCACTTATTTGAAGTGGTCAAGGGTACAAAGCTGGAACTGCCGGTGCTGGTCGCCGCCTTTTACGGTTTGCGCCGTGGCGAGGTGCTGGGGCTCAAGTGGGACGCCATCGACTTTGAGCGTGGAACGCTGACCATCAAACGGACGGTGACCTCCGTCAATGTGGGCGGGAAAACGCAGATCATCGAGCAGGAGTCGGCAAAAACAAAATCCAGTATGCGCACCCTGCCGTTGGTGGGAAGATTCAAGGAATACTTTGCGGAGGTCAAGGCGGCGCAAGAGCTGAACAAGCAGGTCTGCGGCAACTGCTATAACTACGAATACGACGGCTTCGTCTTCGTAGATGAGCTGGGCGAGCGGATGAGGCCCGATTACCTGACCTCGCAATTCCCCGTATTCATTCAGCGGCACGGCTTGAAAAAGATGCGCTTCCACGATCTCAGGCACCCGTATGTCAAGCCCACGACAAAAAAATTTCTATCTTTTTTCAAATTTGAAATGGCGATTTCTCTTAGGGCTTTCCTGTGCTTCGCGCTTTTGCTCGGCATTAAGGAAGGCCCTCAACTTGTGCCTTTCATCCGGTAAAACACATGCAAACACTTGGTTGCCGATTCTACAGTAAAACGCCGCTTTCATTGCCTGTTCCCCTGTTTGCTGAAATGTTAAAGACATCCTGCATTTTATAGACTATCTCGATCCGGTTTCCAGGAAACACATACACCTTGTCAATTAAGGCATCAATCAGTGATTGTGTCAGACTGTCGGCCCCGGAAACTTCCCTTATGATTTCCCGCCGCTTGACTTTGGCCTCATAGTCTGCCTGGGCCTGTTTGGTCTGTGCCGCTGCCATTGTGCAGACATTCTTCACTCGGACCAGCTCTGCGTCATATCTGGCTTTCTGCTCTTTGTAAGTGCCCAGGGCGATCTCACCAAGGGCAAACTGCTCATAAAGCTGCCGTTTGGCATCCTGCAAAACCTGAACTTTCTTCTCATATTCTGCTTGCTGAATAACCTGCAAATCAAGGTTGTCTTTGCCGTCTCCATCAACCCCCAGCACGGTATCTACCTGTGCCCGGATGATCTGAAATACAGCCGTTTCCAATTCCTCCGCCTTGACCGACATACCATGACAAGCAAAATCCGTGTTTACCTGGGAGTGCCGACAATAGAACTTCGGATATTGTGTAGTCCGTGACAGTGCATGGTCGCAGCAGCCGCAGAACACTTTCCCGCGTAGAGGGTAATCATGCTGCTTTTTGTTTGGGATAGAAAAGCGGCGTATGCCGGCTTTTGCCTGCTCGAATAACTCTTTGCTGACAATCGCCGGATGGTGATCCGGTATCTTGTACCATTCGCTTTCATCTTTCAGCCTTATGCGGTGCCCGCCGATCTCGGTAACAGCCCGCTTGCCTATGACATAGGTGCCGATATAGCGTTCATCCTCCAACATACGCAGGACGGTTGAACTGCTCCATGTTCCATGCGTCCGCGATACATCATAGAAGCTCTGTCCCTTGCTCTTGCGGTATTCTCCAGGTGTGGGGATATTCCGCCGGAACAACTTCCTGGTAATCTCCGCCGCTGTGGTTCCCTCGGCAGCCCACCGAAAGATCAGGCGGACAATTTCAGCCACATTCTCGTCAATCTCCATACGTCCATCCGCGCTTTTCCGGTACCCATAGGGGCAAATCTTGCTCTGGTACTCGCCGCGCTGCATTTTTGCGTATTTGGCGGTTTTCGTCTTGACCGACATATCCCGGCTGTAGCACTCACTGATAAGATACTTAAAGGCCACATCAATGCCCCCGGTATCTCCCTTGAAATTGATGGTGTCAAAATCATCACTGACAGAGATAAACCGCGTATGGTACAGGGGAAATACCCGCTCAATGAAATATCCGGTCTCAATGCTGTTACGGCCAAAGCGGGAAAGGTCTTTCACCATGATACAGTCGATCTTTCCGGCCTGAACCATTTCCAAAAGCTCCTGAACGGCAGGACGCTCAAAATTTGCGCCGCTGTGCCCGTTGTCTACAAACTCCAAAACCTCGGCCCGGTCCCATTCCGCCAGCGACATGGCGTGTTCCCGCAGGATCGCCCGCTGGTTGGGAATACTCATGCTTTCGGTTTTTGTGTCCTCCAAAGAAAGACGGATATAAAATGCGATTACAAATTTCTGCATTGTTCCACCGCCTTTCCATATTCCTCAAATTCACTCTTGAAGCGGAAGCTCACACGGATTTCCTTGTCATGGGTAATCTCGATCCTCTCAATCAGCCTGTCAATCAGGGCAGCGGTCAGGGTATGATCTTTTTCCAGGACTTTTGCATCCTGTTCCAGCTCCTTATATTTGGCAAGCTGAGCGTCCATGACGGCAAGCCCGTTTTCCAAAGTGCTGATCTCGTCAGAGAGTTTGGCAATGGCTGCTTCATAATCCTTTTTCATGGTGAAGTATTCTTCACTGGTAAGCACTTTCTGCACGAAGTTCTCATAAAGACCACGGACAAAACGGCGGTTCCTATCAATTTCCTGCTTCTTTGCGGAAATGCCCGCTTTCAGATCATCACGCTCTTTCTTCCGTTTTACCTCTGCCTCTAAGACAAAGGAATAATTACCTAAAGCAACCGTCAATTCCTGCTGCAATATGGCAACAACAGCATCGAGCAGATCCTTTTCGGTGACGGAAACACCCAGGCACCCGTTCTTGTCTACACGGCTTTTGGTGAGACAATGGAACAGGTAAACATCCGACCCTTTCTTCCGCTTATTGCGCTGCCGATGGAGGCTGCCGCCACAGTGGGCGCAGAACACTTTCCCCTTAAAGATGTTCGGGGTATAAGGGTCAACCTCATGTGCCTTGCTTTCTTCGCACACCTGCCTGCGGTATGCCTTTACTGCCTCAAAAACTTCATGGCTGATAATGGCCTCATGGGTATTGGTGGCGATAATCAGGTTATCCTCGTCTGCCTGTACCTGCTGGTGGTCCACAATTTTTGTCTTGCCCTGCACCAGATCACCGGTATAAACTTCACTGTCCAGTATCTTTGCAACCGTGCGGGTCTGCCATTTGCCGGAGCCGACCAGGTTTTCATGGGTGATCTCGCCCGTGGCACGTTTCCGGTGGCTGGGCGTCTGTATGCCCTGTTCGTTCAGCCTGCGGGCAATATCATTCAGCCCTACATGCTCATAAGCCCACTGGAAAATCTGAAATACAACCTCGGCGGCCTCCGGGTCAATGAGCAGTTTATGGCAGTTCTCCGGGTCTTTCCGGTAGCCATAAGGGGCCCGTGCGCCAATGTATTCACCGTCTTTCATGGCCTGCCTTGCCTGGGCTTTGATCTTGCGCCCAATGTCCAGCGCATAGGCTTCATTTATCATGTTTTTCAGGGGCAGCATAATACCGCCGTGAAGGTTGCTGGCATCCGCTGTGTCAAACTGGTCTGTTAGGGCGATAAAGCGTATCTGATGCGCCCGGAAATACTGCTCGATATAGTAGCCGGTATCAATGGAATTGCGTCCCAGCCGGGACAAATCCTTTACGATCACACAGTCGATCAGCCCGGCCTCAATATCAGAAAGCATCTGCTGGAAACCCGGACGGTGGAAATTGGTGCCTGTAGCGCCGTTGTCCACATAGGTGTTGTAAACAACAAATTCCGGCCTTCCTGCCAGAAAGTTTTCCAGCACCAGCTTTTGGTTCTCAATGGAATGTCCGCGCTTTTTGTTATCCTCCACGGACAGCCGGATATAAAGGGCGGTGCGGATATAGAGGGAAGTATCGCACACCGGCGTTGCCGTCTGATTCTTTCTGCTCTTTCTTGCCATTTATCCCACCATCCTTTCCTTGAACTGCACAACGGTCTCCGCCGCCTGCTTTGCGAGCTTTAATGCCTTCTGGTATTCATCCTGATAGTTGAATTCAATATGTAGGTCATTCTTTCCCAAAACTGTAATGCTACGTATAAGCTGTGCCACCACCCGGCGGTCCAAATCCTCCAGAGTGGAGAACTTCATAAAATGGGCCATCCAGCGGTTGCGCTCGCTCCGGTTTTCCAGCACATCGGTCAGCTTTTCGTTCAGCTCGGCAATGGCCTGTTTCAGCAGGTCAATATCCGCATTGTACTTGCGCTTATAAGAAAGAAATTCCTCTTTCGTCAAAATGCCGCTGACAAGGTTCTCATAGAGCTTTGTCTTGAAGCCCTCAATCTTTGCCATGCGTTTTTCATTGGCGGCGATCTGCCCAGCATATTCCTGGGCCAGCTCCCGGTTGATCCGTTCCTGGCTGATACCTGAGAGAAGGGCATCCAGGGAGGCCACATTGTCAATATGGCCTTTCAGACTGTCCCGGACACACTCAATCAAATCTTCCTCTTTGAGCATGACGGAACCATTGCAGCCGCCTTTCTTTCCTGTCGGGCAGTAGTAATAGTGATACTCCCTGCCTTTGTAGTGGTTGGTTTTCCGGGTCATCCGGCAGCCGCAGCACCCACAGATCAGAATACCGGAAAACAGGTACACCTTATTTTCCTTTGGGGAAGTCCGGGTATCGATCCGCTTGATCCTCTGTACCAGGTCGAAGTCGTGCCGCTCCACAATCGCTTCATGGGTGTCCTCCACCCGAATCCATTCATCTTCCGGCTTGTTTTCCCGCTCCTTTAATTTGAAGTGGGGTGTGGTCTGCCGGCCCTGCACCAGCGTACCCGTGTAGGTTTCGTCCTGCAAAATACGGATAATGGTCGTTGCCGACCAGCGACAGTCCTTTTTATCTGTATATCCTCCCTTTGCATGGGGCATCCCCTGGCTCCTTTTATATGCCAGCGGGGAGAGAATACCCAGCCGGTTCAGCTCATTTGCAATATGTGCCGCACTGAACCCCTCCAGGCGTTTCCTGAAAATGTCCTGTACCACATTGGCGGCATACTCGTCAACCTCCAGGCGCTTGTGCTTGTCACCGGTCTTGATGTAGCCATAGACAGCGAAAGCCCCGACAAAATCGCCGCTGCGCCGCTTCACATCCAGGGCGCTCCGGGTCTTAATGGAAATATCCCGGCTGTACGCCTCATTCATTATGTTTTTTACGGAAACGGTCAGATCGTCGCCCGTGTCATTCAGGGTGTCCACATTATCGTTGATCGCAATAAAGCGTACCCCATAGGCAGGAAATACCCGGCGCATATAGCGCCCTGTTTCAATGTACTCACGTCCCAGCCGGGACAGGTCCTTGACAATGACACAGTTGGCTTTGCCTTCCTTGATAAGTTCCATCATTTCCTGAAATGCTGGCCGGTCAAAAAGGACTCCGCTGTAACCGTCGTCAATCTTTTCGTCCACAACCTCAATCTCCGGGTGCTGGACGATATAGTTATCAATCAGTTTTCTTTGGTTCGCAACACTGTCGCTTTCCGTTGATTTGTCATCCGTATAAGAGAGACGGATATACTTGATCGCTCTGTAAACCTGCATACAAAAACACTCCTTTCGTCGCGGAAAAATCCCGCAATTCAAGGAGTGCAGTTCGTACATTCGTTATTCAATTCCTTTTCCCAAGAATATTATAACGCTCCCCGCGGGAAAAAGCAGCCCCCAATTCAAAAAAATTTACCGTAAGACGCCCTGCAAACATTCTTCCAGTGTAGCGCCGCCCTGGGCGAAGCTGGCCCGGACAGTAAACTTGCCACACTTGAAGCAGTAGGGGTCTTTGATCTGCCGGACAAACTCGGCGATCCGTTCTTCTCTGGATAAGTCTTTATTTACTGACACATGGCGAATATCCGCCAGCGGTTCAGCAGAAATATCCTTCTGTCCTGATAAAGTATATGGTTCCTGCATGGCACACGCTCCTTTCCGTTCTGCAATATAGTGACATCAAAACCACATGAATAAGCCGGACCCATCCATAAGGAAGCAGGCCCGGCTCATGGTATCTGATTTCGATTTTGTTATGCCGTATTTGCCACGCCCCCCGGCAGCCCTGCATCAAGCAGAGCGGGGCTGCCATAGGCTGCGGCCAGCTTTACCGCATCATAGCCCCGCCATTGCCGCCGCTTTGCCAGAGCAAGCGCACAGGGCAGGAACTCCCCTTCAAGTCCGTGAGAGGTTGTGAAAAAGTACCATTGTGATCTGCGTCGTTGTCGCGCCCGGCCTGCCACAGCCAGGTCAATGGGTTGCGTGGATCGCTCGGACAGCCGGTGCATCACCTCCTTAGCTGTCTGTCATTGCGCCGCCCCATTTGCCGCTCGGAACACAGAATGACGTACCTATGGCAACGTATATTCAGTTGTCAAAGAACAGGAGAGGGCGGGCAGTTATGACAATTCACGTCTGCTGTGTGCCGGGGCGTCTGCCACACGGCCACACCCTCCAGGCTTGTCCTGCCGAAAATATGTCCCTCTATTATTCATTTCATTTTCGGGGGCAAAGTTGCCGTCTGTCAGGAAAGTTCTTTCAAAAACTTTTCCAGACTTCGCAAGCCGGCATTGATAGAACGAGTAATTCGGCTCTTATGGATGCCCTCCGCTTTTGCAATATCTGATTTGCTCATGCCAAGAAAATAATGCGCATAAATCCGATTCCGCTGTTTCTCCGGCAAAGAGGCAAGTGCCTGATACAGCTTGGCATTTTCTTCTTTCCGTTCCAAAATATCCGCAGGCGTCAGGACAATTACCAGAGCGTCACGCTCAACATTGGCATCATAGTCCAGCGAAAAATAAGCCTTATGCCGGTATGTACGCAGGAAATGAGCTGCCTCACTCAATTTGTATTCGTAGAGCAAATCGGCAACCTCGTCCGGCACTTCCACGATCATATCTGTTGTATAAAAAGGGTAGTAATCCCTCAAATTGATCTCTTTCATTAGGGTGTCCTCCAATTTCGATTTTTAAGTTGATAGCTGGCAAAATCGAAACCAGAGGGCGGGGAGCGGCAGCCGGGAGTACCATCTGCTACAGAGTAGTCCTCCAGGCTTGTCCTGCTTGTATATAGCAAAAGAGCGCATACCTGTTTGGTTCCAGGTGCGCGCTCAATGGCATATCTTGATGAACATTGGGGGATAAGATAGAAATGTGTCGATACAAAAAGCGCCGCAGCTTTGTAAGCTACGGCACCAGAAGATATTAGGCTATATCGTTGTCGTTTCCTGTAGAAATATCGGACTAACCCAATGTGCATGTTTACCCCCATATCCGGGGGAGAACAAGCGGATTAGAATATTATTTGTTGATTTCCCCCTGTTTATGGGGACATTATACAGAGACACTTCCTCATTCTATCGACATTTCATCATCATGTTGTCCTAAAGTTCCCCTAAATTTGTCTTTTGATTTTCGGCATTGAATTTATATCCAACGCCTCGAACACAGACAATATAGTTGCGGGTATCAGAGGAAACTTGAAGTTTATGACGGACACGGCTCATTAAATTATGGATTGTCTTTGCTGTAATATCGATATATTCCTCACCCCATATCTGACAGGCAAGGGTCTCAAAGGTCAATATCCGGTTTCTGTTTGATATAAGTAGGTACAGAGCATCAAATTCTTTTACCGTCAATTCGATCTCCATATCACCAACACAGACCTTGCGCAATTCCAGACAAAAGTACAGTTCGCCTTCTCGAATCTCCGTTAAAGGCTTGTCTATATATCCGGGAGCTTTGGAATTAGAAGTGGCACATGGATGCTTAACAGCAGAAACGGGCTGTTCCAGACTATGACAAATATATTTTAATAATTCCTGCCGCTGTCTGTCATTAAGCAGGGTCAACAGCTTTTCCGCGATCTGTTGACCATTTTCAGACAAATCCAATACTGCTAATTTCCCATGTCACCACCTCCCTATATTGTCAAGTGATTTTTCCTTTAAAATTAAGGATTTTTCAAGTTACTATCTCAGATGAATGAGCCATGGAGATGGACATTTCTCTGTATCTGATACGAAAATAGCTGGTTTTGGGTACACGAAGTAAAACGTCTTGATATTTCGCTTTACATGGCCTTGTATATACCCATCCATCTATGGCGGCGCACCTCCCGTGTCTACCAGGATCTCCCGCTTCTTTGCAGGGCCCTCACTTCCTTCGTCCCGTCTGCCCATAACCAGGGTGTCAGCTTAGCTCCTTTACAGGGTCATGCCCTATGGTGATTATTCCTGCCGACTACTGGCTCATTCTTTGTCTTGTATTTACTGACTTCCCGTATGTTTCTTCATCCCGGCACCTTGCGGTGGACGTTTCACCGTGAATGATGATACATACTTCACAGCTGTCCTGTCACAGCTGGATTCAACTCACTGATTTCGACGGATGAGCTCAATCCAACCGTGGCAGGCATGATTCATGGTTTTGTTTATGCTTTCTTCCTTTATGCGGCCTGTATCTGAGGTCTTCGGATATCTCCCAGCATCTTTGCAGGATCATAATCCACGCCCTTTGTCAGTATTACATAAAAGATCCTGATTACTTTACATGCGACCGCCACTACAGACTGCATCTTTTTCAGGGGATTCTCCCTGCGTGTCCGATAATACTCATGGATCGCCTTAAACTCCGGATTCCTCCCAACCAGTGACAACGCCGCTTCATACAGTACGTATCTCAGGCGTTTCCGCCCTCTGTAGCTGATCCTGCTTTCCCCTTTGTGCTTTCCGGACTGATTTGTCACAATCGCATATCCTGCCAGCTTCTGCAGCTGTTTGGGATCATCGAAACGCTTAATGTCCCCCACCTCCGCAATAAATCCGCTGACGGTGATCACTCCGACTCCCTTGATTGCCATCAGTTTATCGATATAGGGAATCTCTTTCAGTTTTTCTCCGATCATCCCGAGCAGTTCTTCCACTCTTGACGCGTATACATCCATATCATTCAGAAGGTTCCGCAGTTCCATCCTTGCTGCTTCCGGTGCTTCCTTACTGCCAACGCTGTGCTCTGCAGCCGATACCAGGGTCTTTGCCCTCTTCATTCCGGCGCCTCTCAGCTTTGCGTCTCTCCAGATCCGGTTTACACCCTCGACACCCAATTTTCGGATATCTTCCGGCAGCGGGGCCACCTGTAGCACCATTCTTCCGCTGACCGCTTTTAAATCCCTGTAAACGTCCTTATATTCAGGGAAGTAGATGGAAAACCATCTGGCGATCCGGTTTTTGGCCCTGGTAAGCTCCTCCTGTGCCTGGAAGCGCAGGTTTGATAAACTCCTGATCTCCGCATAGATCCCAGTCGGTATGTAGGGATAAGAAAATCTCCCTTCATTCACAAGACCGGCAATGGTTTTTGGATCTTTACGGTCATTCTTGTTGGGATTGTTGTCATCCAGTTCTTTTGACTTCTTCACATGATGGGGATTCACATGCACTGGTTTCATTCCGCTGTCCTGCAGGAATTTCCCAAGCGCAAACCAGTAATGACCAGTCGGCTCCATACCGGGGATTACAACGGATTTTCCATTTTTATCCTGCAATTCCTCTATCCATGCCTTAAATGTCTGGAAACCAGCTTCGTTATTGCTGAACTCAAATGGTTTCCTGGTGTATTCGTAATTTCTCCAGTCAAAAGCACGGGCAAAATGGGTTTCACTTCCAATATCAATGCCAACAATTAAAGTTTTTTCATTAATGGAAGCAATTTTTGCGTTTTGTGTGTTATACTTCATTTCAGATACCTCTCTGTTCTATAAGATTTGTACTAACCTGCCAAGTCAGTAAATCTTATTTTACTCTGAGGTATCCTTTTTTCTCAACCACCTTTCTCGGAATTCCCTATATTTGAATTATACAGGAAGCTCCTTCAAATTTGTTATTTTATAAGTTCGTCGGCTCTGCGTCTGTGCGTCTGGCTCTATGATGATTTTACGTTTTTTCTATTATTACAGCTTTTCGTATCTTTTTTACATTTCTGTTCATCAGATGCCGCCCCAGATTTCGATATGCAAATGCTTTGATAAATGACATTTCTTGTTGATGTTCTTTCAGCAAGTCGTCTGGGCAGTCATATACACCAAAATCCTGATTGATACCCTCGCTTTGGATATAAGTGTTGTTCCTATTAAAATCAATAACAGGTTGATGAAAATTCTTTACAGCAACACCATAACCACAAAATGCACCACTGCAATCGCTGTGTATTTGTTGTAATTTGGAGAGATATTCCTTGTCTAAAATAAAGGCTTCTAATTCATACCAAGCATCGTCAAAGAATACCTCTACCCAACTGTGCAGCACATTTTTCGGAGCGGATTTATAAACCAATCCCGTCATCGCTCCCTTTTGCAGTTTTTTATCAATCGTAAAGCCATGTATTCTGCAAGGGATATTGCAGGCTCTAAGCAATGCCATAAATAAGGTTCCTTTGGTATTACATTGACCGTAACCATCCGCCAGAACCTTAGACGCAGGGATAGCGTCGTCTATGTTATATCCAAATAAGATTTCATCACGCACAAAGTTATAAACAGCTTTTATGCATCCAAAAGTATCTAATTTTTGCCACGCTCTTGCTTGTATCAGCTTTTGAATATTTGCATTTGAGTAATCAAGCATATTTGTTTCCTGTATGTATCTATCCATTACGCTATATCCTTTCTATCGGCTCTGCGTCTGGCTCTATGATGATATGTAATATTCTAAAACAGCGTCAATAAATATCCGTCAATCAGAGCAATCAACAAATACATGATCAATGCTCTGCTAAATGCTTCAATATGTTTTGTGGGATTTTGATACAACTTCTTTTCTTGAATTTTCGTAAAACGGATTCGCTTTGTGTTTCTCCACCATAAAAGGTCAATGATAAGCAAGTCAAAAAAATTCAATCCCTGTCCGATTACGGTTAGCGCAAGAAAATTGTGCCAATAGTTCTTTTCTCGAATAAGCAATCCCAATGCAAACAGCAGACATAAGAACAGCAGAAAATTTGACACAAACGCTATTATTTTATTGCTCTCCTTATCTCATATTTGCCCTTATTTGTCTGCATACGAACAGCCCATACAGTGTTTGGTTTGGATAATCCGGGATAGGAACAATCAAATGCAAGCCGCAGTTCCTCGTAAGGTATTGTCTGTATATCAGTCCTGCCACAATCAAGAAAATACAAAATCTGAGCTTCATCGTCATAACCTATTGCCAATTCATAATGAAATGGGATATGTTCTTTATGATATAGCTTTTCAAAATGCGGCAGATAAAACATATCAAGCGCACCTATCATACACGGATAGCCTGCATCAATCTCTGATTTGATTTTTGCAAGAGCCTTTTCAAAGGATTTGTATTCACATACTTTATAATCAAATCCAACAATAGGGGCGAGAAACTCATACATTTTCCGTGTTCTCCCATCACCCAGCGCAACCATGCGTTTGAGTTCCGCTTTTGGCGTTTTCATATAGCAAAACGAACCAAAGCTGCTCAATACAAAGAAAAATTTAGGCGGTAATTTTTCCCCTGTATCGCATATATATAAATCCTCGACTCCATTCCACATACACACATAGTCATCCATACGATGAGTAAGTTCTATGATTTTTTCACAATGTTTTACCTCCAGTTTTCTATTTATCACGATAAATTCAAATTTGTCGCTTTGCCAATTAATTTGACATTTTCGTTTCAGGTCTTTTAACGACTGTTACCTGTAAATCCTTTGCTTCAATCAAACTTTCCTGCTTGCACTTCGGGCAGTAGAGGGGAAAGTTTTTCAGTTCCGTATCTTCCCGTATCTGCAACCTTGTTTTGTTCCCGCAGACAGGGCAGCGTATCCATTCTGTTTTCTCCATAGAAACCTCCCGCCTTATTTCGTCCTCGACTTTTGTTCCAGTTCCGCACCGTAACGAATAACTATAGCAAGTAAAATCAAACAGATACCAATAGTAATACCGCCTGCATCATCAAATCTGTTCCATTCTGTCAAACCAATTTTCTCATAGATACCATCCATAATCCCCATAGATATGACAGATAAAACAATCTCCATAATTCCAAGCTGCTTTATCCTTTCTGCTCCTGCATTTGTAAAGGGCGTTCCTTCCTTCAGCTCCGCCGTAAAATAGCGATAGGCAAATGCTGTGATAATACCTCCAAACAGCAAAGAGATAGCCGCAGCGGTCAAAGTCCCTACGAGCTGTCCCTTGCTTATTTCAGCCGTGACTGACAGGAAATGAAGGAACTGATTTTCCATGTTTAACACATCTGTCGCCACAAGAGTTGCCCCGATTGATGTCAATACCACTCCCACGACAGCAAATATCAAAATAATTTTTGAGAGTATCTGCAACACCCTCATTCCTTTTTGGATTTTCTCTAAATTGCTCATTCTTTTATTTTCCTTTCCTATTTATCCATACAGCGATTCCGCATAAAGCTACTGCTACTACAAGCAAACCAATACCGATATAAACCATAATCTGTTACCCTCCTTGTTACATGTATTTCTTCAGATAATTTGTTTTCATTTTTAAGATACCCTTCCTTTGCTAAGCAATGTTTCGTTTATCTAAATTCACCACCCCATATCCATCAGCCATCTGTTTACCCTTTCCTCCCGCTGCTTTTCCATACTGTTTCCCGGCTTGCCGAGCTTCAGCTCCCCGCGAATACGGCCATCCAGCAGATACATGATCCGGTCACAGGTACTGGCTACCTTGCTGTCATGGGTCACGATCAGGATAGACATTCCCTCCCGGTTCAGCTTCAGCAGTTCCGCCACCACTTCCTCTGCCGCGCTTTTATTCAGCGCGCCGGTTGGTTCATCGGCAAATAGGATTTCCGGCTCGTTCATGATGCTCCGGCAGATACACGCCCGTTGGAGCTGTCCGCCGGAAACCTGCGTGATCTGACGGCTCCCCAATTCGGAAATGGAAAGCTGCCGCATCCGCCTTTTCGCTTCTGCCATAAGCTCGGACTTTGACTTTCCGCCTTTGCCTTTATTGGCCTGCATCACCGGCAGTAAAATGTTGTCCAGTATGTTCAGATTGGCGATCATGTTCATCTGCTGAAAAATAAAACCCATCTGATGCAGACGCAAATCAGCTTTTGCGTCCTCGGAAAGCCCGGTGATCTCCGTGTCACCCAGCCAGACTTTTCCGCCGGTCGGCTGATCCATGCCCGATACATTGTAGAGCAGCGTAGACTTCCCGGAGCCGGACGGCCCCATGACCGCCAGCATTTCACCCTGTTTCATCTCAAAGGAAACCTGATGCAATATCTTGTCTTTATTCAAATTTTCTACTCGAAGCAGTTTGTCCATTTGCGTTACTCCTTTCCCCTGCAGCACTCATAGGCTTTGATTTGCCCGATTTGCGAGATGCCGGCCCAAACCGCCAAAATCGCTACCCCTAAAATGACAATCGGTATGCCAGCCATCACTTGCCCCCAGTTTATGACAAACCGAAAACTGTCCGCCCCAAAAGACTTCAAAACCATCCCGCACAGACTTTCCCCACACAGGTTGCCTAGGGTAAGCCCCACCACGATGCCTGATACGGCAGGCAGAAGCCCTTTTACAAAATAGGTGCGTTTTATTGTTTCGCTTGTAAATCCCAGGGCTTTACGCAAAGAGATCGCGTAACGCTCCCGCTCCACAATGAGTTTCAGAAACAGCGTCAGCACCACGGCTGTAACCAGCACGGCGATCCCCACTGCTACCCGCGATGCCAGCCGAAGCTGCGCCAATGTCTGCGCATAAGTGTCCCGAACATAGCCCTCAATGTCCGTCACATCTACACCCATCCCACGATACCTTGCCATCCACTGCTGCCTATCCGTCGATTCTTCCAGAGAGGCGTACAGGACGTTCCAAATCACGGGAGCAGTATCAGGCCGATTGTGGATTTTCGCCGTTTTGCCGCCATTCGTAATATCGGAATAAATACCGCAGACGGCGTAGCTTGACTTTTTCCCATTTACATTTAAGTCCAGCGTATCACCGACAGACAGCTTCAATTCTTCCGCGTTCAAAGAGGACAGCGCGATCTCGTTTTCATTCATTGGTAGTGTTCCGGCTGAAAAGCTGACAGGAAAAATACTATGGTCGCCCGCTTCAACCGTCAGATTGACCGTCCCGCCATCCGGCAGAGCCGCCGGATAGGAACAGGTCTGGAGGACTGTGTATTTTCTCACCTGTGGGTCTTTCCCCAGCGCAGCAGCAATTTGAGCGGTCATACTGTCAATGTCTTTGATCTGTCGAATGTCAATACGGATTTCCGCACTGCCAATTCCCATATAGGTTACAAACTTTGGGGAGGAAACCGTGTTATAAAGGTTTTGCGGAACGAGCATCAAAAAGGTACAGGCTGCTGTAACAAATCCAATCAAAAGAACCTTCCCATATCCTTTACCGGCTTTCTGCGCCTGGAACATTGCATCCAGCGCGGATATTTTGTCTGTCTTTTTTAAGGAATGGCGGATAGAGAGAAGAATGATACCCTCGGCCAATAGCGCCGCCAAGAGGGTGGCAAATATTTTTAGGCCTCCTTGATCTGCCGTTCCGTATAGCTCCTGAAGCTGCCTGGCAAGCGGCTTTTGAAGGATAGCCGCCATTCCCAGCCCAATGAACGCGCCACAGAGGGAGAACAAAAGATATTTCGCAAAATAAAGCCGTCTGATTTCCTTCCGCCCGATTCCAAGAGCTTTCAGCATACCAACTTCTTTTCTGTCCCGCTCCATCTGCAAGGACAGGATGAAATGGATACAAAGCATGGAAATCAGCAGCATAATGATACTCATAAGAAAGATCACAAAAATCATTGTTCCATCGGATAGCGCGTTCATCATGCGAACCAGAGGCCGGGTGATGGTCGGACCATTAGCGGGAAGACCGCTGGCGGTATAGGCTGTCTGAAAGACATTCATATCAACCCCATCCCGCAGCAGAAATTCAATCAGATATTCTTCCTCACCCTGGTCGCGCAGCAGCGCATAATCTGCCGCACTGACAAGAAAGCGTTTTGACGAAGCCATCATGGAGTTCATCTGCGCGTCCCGGATAAATCCCGCAACCGTAAGCGTCTGGCCTTCAATCGTCATGGTACTTCCTGCCGCCAAGCCATATCGGTCACGGTAGCAGATGGGGACATAGACCTCTCCCGGCAAAACCTCCGGACATGTGCCATCCATGCCCAGCAGAAAGTCGAACCGTTTTCCCTGCACACAAAGCCCATTATCCTGGGCGCTGTCGATCAGGCTTTGACCGTCCAGTGCGACATTGCTGTTATCCAGATTCAAGAAGTGGCATATTTGCCAATCCTGTACTTCTTCACGACTTTCAGAAAAACGAGTAAGCGCCGCATCATCTACGGCTCCGGTGTGCATCTGTATGAAGTCGGGGACAATGGCACTGTCCATCAAAGTGCTGATGGCTCCCAACAGATTACTGCAAAGAAGCACCGTCAACGCCAGCAGCGCAGCAGAAATCGCCATAAAGAAAACCGTAGCAGCAGACATCAGCTTATTTTGTTTGACATCATTCCAAATTAGTTTCTTTAACATGGCAAATTCCTTTCCAATGCTTTGACGCTTTTCATGGAACCCAGCAGCAGAGCCGTCAGGCCGAGCAACCCGCCCGCCACCATGACGATGCTGGCAGCGCCCCGTCCCACGCTGATGTGAAACTGCGCCGCCGCCCCGTCCGCCGCTGTGCCTGCCAACGCATAGGCCACCACATACCCGATCTGCGATAGGAAACCGATCACACCCCAGGCCCGTCCTTGCAGTTCGTCCGGGATGTTGATCCTGACCAGATAATCCAGGCAGTTGTTGGCAAACGGCAAAGTGGCAAAGAACAGAAAACCAAACAGGCACATCAGGTAAATATTTTCCCGGATTCCAAACCCAATCATGCCGATCCCGGCCAGAAGCAAGGACACACTCAAGATTTTAACATATTCCCGCTTAATACCTTTCGCACCTAAAAACAGGCTGGATACCAGCATCCCACAGGCACAGACAGTTTCCCCAACGCCAAGTGTGGCGCTGTCCGCAAAATCCAGAATCATAGGCTGGGCTAGGGTTTGGAATGTTCCCATAAAACAGGTCATAACCGCGGAAACCGCAATCAAAACGGAAATGCCCCGATTACCCGCTATCGCACTCCAGCCCTGACGCAGACTTTCTCCAAAGGAAGGCTTATTCTCGACGGTTTTTCTGGCGATCTCTTTCCGAATCACTGCCGCACCGATCACGGTAGGGAAAAAAGTGCAAATGTCAATCACCAGCAGCAGCTTAATGTCGCTGACCGCCAGCAGCCCGCCGGCCAGGATAGGGGAGATCAAATACCTTGCGCTCCCGGCAATGCTCACCATGCCGCTGGCTTTGGAATATTCCTCACTGGTCAGGAGGTCCGTCACAGTTGCCCGATAGGACGGTTCCAGCAGGGCGGAGAATGTAGAGCTGATGAAAACACCGACACATATCTGCCAGAGAGCCGCTTCGCCATTCATCATGCACAGCAGTATGTAAAGGATGCCAAACGCCGAGCAACCGTCACCTACCATCATGAGTAAACGCCTGTCGTGACGGTCTGCCAATACGCCAGCCGGGACACTGAGCAGCAGAGTGGGCAGGAAAGCCAGCAGCGTAACCAGCGCCATACTCCCGGCGCTTCCCGTCTGCTGAAACACATATACGCCCAGCCCGAAGCTGGTCAGTCCTCCGCCAATGGCCGAAATGAACTCGCCTGCCCATAACAGCAAAAATTTTGAAAAATTGCTTTTCTTATATTTCATCCTCTCAATCCTCCATAGATTATAGACCGTCTGCCTGTCAGTGTAAGGGCTGAAAATAAAGGAACCATCCTGTTCCTCTATTTTCGTTATTCTTTTTGGCCGTTTTGAAATATAGGGAGAATAGCAGCCTGCATACTTCCCCGTTCCATCCCCAACAACCGTTCCAGATTATAAATAAAGGCCGCAACCTTTTGTTGACGCTCGGTCTCGCTATGCTGCACCAAGGCATCGAATACCGTGTTGGAATACAACAGCGTCATTTCTGCCACCTCTGCCGGATAGTCTGTATGGCAGATTCCCTGTGCAATTCCTTCTTCAATCAGGCTGGTGATGAGAGGGTTGATCCCGACCAGCAACCCGTCCTGCATTTTCTGGTGGAGCAACGCATTTTGCGGTTTATGAACCTGCTCCATAACTTCCTGACCGAGATTTCCATCTACATTTAAGGCCATCATCATCATAGTCAGCCGCTGCAATACAGGTATGCCTTTTTGATTGAAAATGTCCGTCGCCTTTTTTATGAGCTGTCTCGACATCCTCTCAATCATGGCATCCAGAATATCTTCTTTTGACTTGAAATGATAGTATAGTGTTCCTCTGGCAATGCCAATCTCATTCAATATGTCATTTGTACTGGTGTTATCGAAGCCCTTTGTTCCAAATAACCGTTCCGCTACATCCAGAATTTCATTTTTGCGTTCTTCTGCTTCTTTTACAATTCGCATTTTATCCCACCATTCCCGCCAAATACTTACCGACATTCTGTCGGTAAGTATTCTACCATAATTCAAGTAAAAAAGCAAGCAGAATATTCCTGATAACTACTGGCAAGCAATGCAATCTTCCGTAAGATTGCGTATTTTAGAGGATTTCCCGTTGCCGTGAAACCCTCTAAAATGCTTGTTGGTGACATGTCCCCAAACCCCTGAGATCGCCACCTGCGGTGACGGCTGCGCGTTCCTTCGGAACGCTGAAAACCCAAAGCAACATAAAACTATTGTCGGGATTTTTGCTTGTCTTTCTGCTGCTCCTGGGAAGCAGGAATGTCCAGCAGATAGTCTACATTGGCCTTGATATTGTGAAGCTCCTTCATATCAGACCGGGCCTGCTTATAGGCGGCATAGGCTTTCCGTTTCTGTTCCAGCAGACCGGCGTATTCCTCCCGGAGCGATTTGACGGAGGGCAGTTTCGTGATTCCTATGCTGTCAAAATATTTCTTCGCCGCCTGGTGTAATAGAATATCCGCCTCATGCTCTGCCCGGAACTTTTTACTATAACCGGCCTTGCGGTAATCTATATAAACCGCCCGCGTTTTTGCATAGTTGACGATCTGTTTCTGCAATTCTCCGTTAGCGGTCATCTGCGATTCCAGTTCCTTGATCTGTGCTGACAGTGCATTAAAGCTGACGGTAGCCGCCGCAGCTTTTTCCTGCAAATCTTCATAACTCATATCCCCGTGCTCTTTCAGGTAGATCACTGCCTGGGAGAGCTGTTTTAAGTTAAACACCTTCGCCCAGCGTTCATAGCCCGGCCCCTTTCCGGCCCGGACCGCTGCCTCAATATCCACCAAAAGCCCAACCTTCGGAGCTGCCTTTGGTGAGAAAGTACGGCGGGGCTTTACCGTGCGGGTGCCTTCGATCCGTTCCCGTATGGCCTGCTCGGTATAGTCGCCTTTCAGCGTATTGCACCGGGTATAGTTTTTCTGCCCCGGCACCCGGAGCCGGAGGTTCCTGCGTTCCCGGTTGACTTCGATTCCGGCAGCCTCCAGCTTTTTCAGAAATTCCTCAAAGTCTTTCGGCCTTTCTTCCAGAGCTGCGTTGATTGCCCGGCGTAGCTGCTCCTGAAAAGAGGGCTGTTTTTCGTTTCCCAGCCATGTGCCATAGTGGTCCCTGCTGGGTTTTGGATTTTCCACGATAGACAGACCGTGCTCCAGACACAGCTTGTCATTCATGCGCCGGATCGCCCAGGTAGAGCCCCAGAAGTTGCGGAATTTCCGGGTACAGTCAAGGGCAGTGGAATTGATGATGATGTGATCATGAACATGGTGCTTATCCACATGGGTACACACCACAAAAGCATGATTGCCCTTTGTCAGTTTCAGTGCGAGCTCCCGCCCGATCTGGTTCGCTTCTTCCGGCGTGACCTCGCCGGGCTTGAAGGCTTGCCGGAGGTGGTAGGCGATCACATCATCTGCGCCCCGGTCCCGTCCGGTCAGATTCAAATACTGCCGCTTGGAAAGAAGGAACTCCGCATCCGCAATCCGGGTATCACACGCATAGCCATAAATGAATTTTCCAAAATCCGTTTTCTGCGGATTCTCCACATAGTCAATGATGTCCGCAATGGCCGTAGACACATCCCGTCCTTTTCCCACATGCAGAGGCATTAGTCTTGTGGTCGCTATCAGGATCACCCCCTTGTCAAAATGAAAGAGCTGCCCGGAAGGACAGCCCTTAGTATGTATTCATTATAGCGCCGGTGTATCTTTTTGCTTTGGCGCCCGCCCGCCGCATTTCCATAGCGCCATCGGGTGATGTTCAATACGCGGGAGAATATCAGCGTCGTCAAACAAAAGACCCGGCTGATATTTTCCCTCCGCAAAAGCCTGCCAGAAGGACAGCTCCGTATCTTCCGGTTTTAGAATCGCGGCTAAATAATCCTTTACCTGTTTCTGCGCGGAGGCCAGGTCAAAGCGTTCTCCACGGCGCAGCACCGGTGTAAGGTCCGTCCTGATTTTCCGTGCGGATATGCTGCCGATACCATCGAGGTCAAAGTGTTCCGGCACGGTTTCCGAAGCAATCGCCGCGTAGAACATAATACACTTTCTGAAAAGCGGTTCCTGCGTCTCGTCAAACAATCCATACTTTTGCATATTGAACATATCATATAAATCCCGCGGCGCCGCCCGGTTTAAGAGGGCAACCGTCTTTGCGGAGAAGATTTCCAGAGGATCAACGCTTAATACTGTAAGCTTCTGATCGTTCCATGGCAAATAAACCGGTCTGCGGGAAACAGGCAGCGTATGACAGCGGAGCATATAGTTGATCTCTATTTTCAGGTTGTCTTTCATTCCTCCGGCATTCACATACTCGTACACGAAGGAATCCAGCGCGTGGTATTGCTTTGATTTCAAACTCAGCGTATAGCCGGAAGCCGCCATGTATTTTTGTATGTGTTCATTGATCTGCGCCCGCTCCACCAGCATGGGTTCCCTTGATACATCCTTTGAGAAATCGAGGTCTATATCAACCGACAGGCGGGGCAGATCAAAAATCGTCAAATTGATTGCCGTGCCACCTTTCAGGGCGAGGCTGTCCGCAAGCAGCCCATCGCTTTCCATAAAAGAAAGAACGTCCGCGAGGCGGCAGACCTTCTCAAAGGTGTCACGGACAAAGCCGAGTTCTTTGGCCTGCCTGCCAAGCGTAATACGGTCAAAGCGCATCATAATCAGTTACCCCCTTATTTATGATTGTTTTCAAATCTTTTGGAGCAAACAGTTTCCATCTGTTATGAAGAACAAAATCGCCCTGCTTTTCAAAGAGATAGGTTTTACTGGCAGAAGACCGTTTTTCACATTCCGCAAAAAACGGTTCCGGTAAAGACAGTTCCTCTTTCCATGCTTCAAGAATATATCCGGCCTTTTGATATAGCTGCGCCCGGCCATACAGTTCCAGCGCGTCAAGCAGTTTGTTGTAATCAAGCGAAGGAATCAGGAGAATGCAGCGCAGCAATTCTTCCAGGCCTCCGATCTTTTCAAAATCCGCTATACTGTCTATCACGGTCCGCTCTAAAGAAGTCACGCGGATGCCGGTGTCTGTTTTTATGATGTCCGCATTTCCCCGGCAGACCATCGGACAGTAATTTACGCTGTCATAAGAGAACGGGCGGACGCGCTTTTGGGTGGTGAAATACACATCATAAAAAACCTGGTTCGCATATCCGTAGTATTCAAAGGCGCTGTGGTGGGACACACAGGCATCGTCTGTCACGCGGGAAGCTATCTGGTAGCGGTTCGGGATCGCCTGTCCGGTTTCCATGCTGATGACCGCATATAGATTGCGGCGCACACGCTCGATATATCCTTTTTGCAGATAACTCTTTATCTGCCATACAGCGGAGCTTTCTGATCCGGCGAGCTGCACCATATCATCATGTGTAAAACAGCGCAAAGCGGCAAGCTCTTTGTATAGTTCCATTGCACAGCCTCCTTTTTTGTTTTTATTATAACGCAAAGCAAGAGAAATTACAATGGTTTTGAGCAGATTTAGAAATAATCGTTTTTTAAACCGCACAAAACAATAGGGAAAGTATCTGTTTTGTGCGAATTTGAAAATTCTTTACCGTTCCGGCTCTTTCCGTTTTGTTGGTGTATGTACGGCTGCCGTCTGCTCTGTATTCTGTTTCATACTTTCGCGGATCGAGACTTTTTTCCCATGTTTCTTTGTATAATCGAGCCGGGCCTGTGTAAGAAAGAGATCGACAAGTCCGGGGTGGCTGCGGTCCACCACAAAGTAAACATTCCGGTCCTGGCCGAAGCCGTCCGGGTTCTCATAGACCGGAATGGTTTTCGCCCAGGCTTTATTATCACGGGAAATACGCCCATCCCAATCTTTTTGCCGGACCGTGTTGGCAAGAACATAAAACATCCGGTCATAGCCGAACTCTTCCAAAACCTGATGTACTGCCTCCGTGCCGAGGTGGTTATCCCGGTAGTGATCGGCAATGGCCTGTTCGATTGCCTCCTTACAGGCGATATTTGCCTTATAGGAAGCGCGGTATTGTTCCAGCTCTCCATGCTCACGCGCATAGGAAGCCGGATAGATATATAGTTGTGTTGTGTCTTTCATGTGATCCCTCCAAATAGAAAAAGCTGCCTTGTGAGACAGCCCCGAATAGTGAAAAAGAGGGCGGGACACTGAAAATGCCCCGCCCATAAGTTTATCCAAATACAAAATCCCTGAGTGCGTGGTTTGCGCCGCCGATCATCCCGACCAGCCAGGCCGCCGCCATTGGCAGACCGTAGGGGCTTATCAGAAACGCGATCACCAGCCATGCAAGCCCGGCCCACATTCCGGCAGTAAAGAACAGCACCAGCGACGCCAGAAATACAATGCCTGATAAAATCCCCAGCACCGCGCCGGACGCAATCACCAGGAACTTGCACACCAGATAAAGAAGCCCCGTAACCAGGACAAAGGGAAACGCCAACAGTTTGAATATCAGACGCATAGGTCAAGCCTCCTTCCACGGGAAAATATCATATCCCTCTGCCAAAATTCTACCGTGCCGGTTCCCGAAAAGCAACGGCTATTTTCTCCGTTTATGAAATGTTTGCAAATCCCCGGAGCAGCTTATCCATGCCATTCCACAGGTCATCCAGCCGGGTACGCAGATCTTCCACATCCGCAGCATAAACGCTGCCGGTCTCATTGGCACGCCGGGTGTACTGGTTCAGGTTGTTGGAGCAGATACGAAGGAGGCGTATCATTTCCTGAATGTCGCTCATATCCAGGTGAATGATATAACCGTCCACCGCCATCTTGCGAAGATAAGCGGAAAGGTTGGTGATCCCCATCTCCGCCATGTGTTCTTTTACCAGCTCTGCCTCTTGCTCGGACATGACGAATTCCACCCGGACAGATTTTTTGCTGCGCCCGCCCTTCATCGTTCCGGCCCCTTGTTCGGGGAAGGCGGCTTCGGGGAAGCTGCAGCGGCTGTCCGCGCTTCTTTGAGCCTGCCGCGCATGGACGCCTTTTTTAATTTTTCCATGTATTCCTGAACATTGCCCGGCTTTGCATGGTAATCCCGTTTCAGTCGTTCCCGGCGCAGGATCACCGCCAGCTCCCGCTCGCTTTCCGGCGCGTACTGTATGGATTTTGGGGTGCCATGCTCCGGCATAAGTTCATTGATCTGCCGTCTCCGTGACTGGTACGGCAAAGTAAACTGTACGCCGTCCTCGAATGTCACCGTTACCCGGTCAATGGGACAGGACAACGATTTCACCCGCTCCACATGGGAAGGGTAATCCAGAGGGTAGATGGTGCCGGTCACTTTTCCATCCTGCAAACCATCCAATGTAAGGGCATAAGCTAAAATCGGGTCATTCGCCTGCTCATGGTAGAACATCCACACTTTATTTTCGTTGCTATCCTGTAAATACACCTCCCGCTCGCTCAAACAATAGGTGCCGCAGGGCCGGGACATCCACAGGAGATTGCACTTCTCCGGCTGCATATTTCTGGCAAGGTTTTGGATCAGTTCTTTATCCATGTCAAAATCTTCTTTATAATGCTGTGTATGCAGTTCTACGACTTGGCCCAGAAAGTCCAGCACGTCAACACCTTCAAATTTTGTCCCCATACTCAAAGTCCCCTTTCCGGGACAGGCGGTGTGATCTGCCTCGCCTCATGCTCCGGGCGCTCGGATTTCAGGCGGTCCAGGACAGAGGGCTTTTCTTCCGGCAAGGTTTCCGGTGCAAGCTCCCGGATTTCCTCATGGGTCTGGCCGTCTGTCAGGTCCGGTTTTACCGGGGGCTCGTTGTTCAGCCTGCCGTCCAGCATATTATAATTGCCGGTCTGTCCTTCCTCGTAAAGCTCCGCGTTCCGTAGATAGCTTTCGGGCGGCTGGAAGGGCTGCCCGGCGAACAGGATTTCCCGCTGTGCTTCAAACTGCCGGAGAACGCCGTTTTTCAGCCGGGCAAACTCCGCATACTGATCCGATGTAAGCCCGCGCTCCAGCATTTCCGCCTGAGAATGGGCCCAGCCCTCACCGTAGAGGAAATAATACATATCCGCCCGGTCTGTGACAAAACATAGGGAACCGTCGCCGTTATCGTAATAGGAGGTAAGCCCGTCCTGATAGTGATAGCGTTCCTCACGGCCCAGATAGACCCGGTTGTCTGCCGCAAGCATGGCGACCATGCCGGCATAATTGCTGTGTACCGCGGAACGGATTTCCACCAAAGGGTCCGGCTCTTTAGAAAGCTGCCTGCCGGGAATCTCATTCAGTTTTTCCACCGCCGCGTTTCGGGGCGTCTGTTCCTCATGGGCGCGGGCAGCTCTGTCCGGCTGTGTTCCGTCCCTTCGGACAGCACCCGGTTCCTTTTCCTTTACAAAATAGTGGACGTTGGCAGTCGTGCGGCTGTTACATTCCTTCGCGTAAGCCTCGGCTGCCTCCTGGGAAGCAAATTCAAGGGGCTTGTCGTCCTCCTTGCACCAGCTTTCCGCCCGTCCAAAAATTGAAGCGGCGCTGCGCACCGCCCATACACCGTAAGTCTTTTCTTTTTCCATCGGCACCTCCTGTTATCGTTCCTGCTGCTTTTCCGGTTTTAGCCGGGCAGACGGTTCCGCTGTTTTCGTTTCTTTAAGCCGCTGCCGGAGGGAGGGCTTGCGTTCCGGCTCCGTATCTGTGATATTGACGTACTCGCCGATGATACAAAGCGCCTCGCCATAGCTGCCGGAAGCAAATACCCGGTCCTTCATTTCCTTTGCCTGGTCTGTAAGCCCATGCTCCCGCAAAGTGCGGGCAGCGATCCCCACCAGATTAAAAATATTGCCATCCTGCCCGATCAGCGCACAGTCCGGCTTTTCCGGCTCCGGCGCCGGTTCCCCGATAAACCCGCCCAGGCGGTTGGGAACAAAATCAGAGAGCCATGTGCCGCCGAAAGTATCATGGGTCTGTAAACGCCACACGGCAAGTTTTCCAATCTCCAGGTCCACACCCTCAAAGGGATAGAGCAGACAGGTAAGGCCGTCATACTCAAAAGCGGAAATATCCTGGAACTTCGCGCCGTTTTTCAGAATACCGGCCTCGGTGAACATTTCATTGATCCCGTCAAGCCATTCCTGCAGCTCGCCGCCGCAGCCCTGCAAGATCAGGCCGTCTTTTCCCTCCATACGGCGAAGGTCCACTGTTTCAATATGGTTGATACTCAAAAAATCGCCTCCTATCGTTGTTGTTGGTTTTCTTTCCTGTGCCGAACGACTTTGCCCTCCGGCGTTTTTCTTAGCTGCTGCCGGAGGGAGGGCTTTTGTTCCTCTTTCTGTAAATCCGTAAGGATCGCAGATAAGGGCTGTTCCCACCGGCTCCCGAAACCCCGTACCATCGTTCCGGCCAGTGCGCCGTTTTCCCTGAACATTTTCAGTGTGTCAAAAGCCCGGTCAAAAAGAGAAATGTTTCCGGAATCTACACATGGGGCAAAGTGGATCACCCCTTTGGGATAGTTCCTGCCAGTCCCGATCCAGCCCCGTACAAAGCTATCAAAATCCTTTATGATACCAGCAGCCGCCAGTTCTTCCGCATGGCTGCCTGGAAGTCCCTTCGTTTTTCCAAACTGTTTTCCCAGGACCAGCACACCGGTCTTTGGATTGAACAGAAAGCGCCGGTTGTCGATCTGCTGCATGTCAATGGCCTGCGTCCCGGTATCGATCCGCATGATCTCCGGCACAATCGGTATTTTTTCTATAGGCATCCCTCCAAACTGTCATAAAAATAGAGCGCCAAAAAGCGCCCTTTGTCCGCAACTTAGCCCCATTTCAGAGGCCGGGAGTATTCTAATATAGGTGCCCCGTAAACAGGGCCTTAAAACCCTTGAAAACACTGGCCTGATTGAGCTAAGTTGCGGACACATCACCCCCTGTTTTGCCGCCTGCGCCGTTTCCGATCCCGCTCGGATTTCCGTCTGGCAAAGGTCCGGCAATAATCGGAGCAATACACCTGGCTTGTGACCGGAAGGTAAGCCTTTCCGCAGACCGGGCATATCTTCTGCCTGAGAGAAGTATCTTCACCGGTCAGGGCAGATTCCAGCTTTGGCTCCGTAGGCAGCACCGCCGCCCGGAAATAACGGCAGAACGCGCCGGTCCACCATTTATTCAGCATGAAACAGGGACAGTCCAGGGGGAGGCAGAGCTTATCCTGGCAGTCATAATTGGCGCACAAATTCGTCACCAGCCTTCGGATCGCCGCCCGCTCGGATCGTGTCAGTTCTCTTTCCGGCAGGGCGCTCATTTGCGCCCGCCTTTCTTCGCCGGAAATTCCAGCTTGAAATTCACATACTTGCCGCCCGTATCATCCAGCACCACAACCGCGTCATAGGTCCGGCCTGTTTTTTCACTGTAAAGCCCGGACATGGAAACGCGGCCCTCTTTCAGAAGGGCCGCCGCAACGATTTTTGTCAGGGTTTTCTTCTTGCCGGTAAAGAATTTATTGTCTTTCCAGAGGGCAAAGGAGCAGTCCTGATTTTCACAGAAAAATCCCTTTTTGCCCTCATACACAGTGCCGCCGCAGCGGGGACAGGTGCCGACAGCCTCGCGCCGGGTTCCTTTTGCATCGGGGAACAGGCCGGCAAACCGTTCCTCCGGTGCGGTATGTTCTTTGACAAGCGCCCGGCTCATATCGGCGATTCCTTCCATGAAAGCCTCCGCGCTGATCTCGCCGCGCTCCACCTGTTTTAGTCTGGATTCCCATTCCGCGGTAAGCAGCGGGGATTTGATATTATCCGGCAGGACCGTAATCAGGTTGGTTCCCTTTTCCGTGGGAATGAGCTGTTTCTTCTTTCTCTGCACAAAGCCGGTTGCTACCAGCTTTTCCAGTGTGGCGGCACGGGTAGCCGGGGTGCCTAAGCCTTTGCGCTCTGCATCCTCCGGCGCGTCTGCCGCGCCTGCCGTTTCCATAGCTGCCAACAGGGAATCCTCCGTATAGTGCTTTGGCGGGGAGGTCTTGCCTTCCCGGACGCCTGCTGCCACCGGTTCAAAGGTCTGGCCCTGGGTAAGCTCCGGCAAGGCCGCGTCTGCGGGGTCCGCCTTTTCCGGTTCCGCGTGTTTCAGCCCCATGCGGTAGAGCCGTTCAATTTCCTTCCAACCTGCCTGCAAGACGGTCTTTCCTTTCGCTGTGAAGGGATGGCCCGCACAATCCAGTACCGCCGTGACCGCCTCAAAGCGGTGCGTCTGGCCGGTGGCGCAAAGGAGCCTCATGGCGATCAGCGTCAGAACATCCCGCTCCCCGGAAGGCAGGACAGACAGGTCCGTCCGGGCGATCTCCACGGTGGGAATAATGGCGTGGTGGTCGGTGACTTTACTGCCGTCCGTCACCCGGTCAATATCCGGTTCGCCCAGGCAGCCTTTCCCGAAAGGCATGTTGTCCCGCAGCCACAGGATCAGGGAGGTAGCGGTTGCCTGCATATCCTCGGTCAAATACTGGCTGTCGGTACGGGGATAGGTCGCCAGCTTTTTCTCATAGAGGGATTGCAGGTAGTCAAGGGTCTGCTGGGCGGTGTAGCCGTAGATACGGTTACATTCCCGCTGCAAGGTCGTCAGATCATAGAGGCGGGGAGGCTGTACGTTCTTTGTCTGTTTTTCCACTGAAAGGACAGAAGCCGTCTGCCTGTCACATTCCCTGCGGACCGCCTCTGCCGCCTGTTTCTCCGTTAGCTTATCACCGGAAGCAGTAAAACCGCCGCAAGTGATCTCCGGGACATAGAAGGGCCTGCTGGTAAATCCCTGAATCTCTGCCTCACGCTGCACCAAAAGCGCCAGCGTTGGGGACATGACGCGCCCGACATTCAGGGTGACACCGTACAGGACAGAAAACAGCCTGGTCGCGTTGATCCCAACCAGCCAGTCCGCACCGGCCCGGCAGACCGCGGCATCATAGAGGCGGTCATAATCCTTACCGGGGCGCAGGTGTTCAAATCCGTCCCGGATCGCCGCGTCCTCCATACTGGAAATCCAGAGGCGTTCCATCGGTTTTCTGCATCCGGCGTACTCATAGACCAGACGGAAGATCAGCTCACCCTCGCGTCCGGCGTCAGTGGCGCACACCACGGAATCCACCCGTTTGTCCTTCATCAGCCGACACAGGAGGTCAAGCTGTTTCTTCTTGTCCTTCGGCACCTCATATTTCCATTCGTCCGGCAGAATCGGCAGATCACCATAGCGCCATCTGGCATACTGTTCCCCGTAGGCTTCAGGCTGTGCCAGCTCCAGAAGGTGGCCGACGCACCAACTCACCAGGTAGCCGCCTCCTTCCAGATAGCCGTCCTTCTTCTCATTTGCGCCCAATACCGCCGCCAACGCCATAGCGACAGAGGGCTTTTCTGCAATCACTAATTTCACTTGTCATCCTCCATTTCTTTGAAATACAAAAGGCAGCCAGATAGCTGCCCTTATAAACTCGGTTCCTGTTTTGCCGCTGTTTTTGCCTTCGGTGCTTTTTCTGCCTGTTCTTTTACCTGCACCTTATTTTCTGCCAGCCGTTCCAGGAGCCCCTTTTCCTGTTTCCGGCCAAGAGTTTTTGCCGTCCGGTCATAATACTGCACCTTATCGGAAAGAAGGTCAGCCGGAGCGACCTGTGTCGCATTAACTTCCATAACCATGTTTTCCAGTTCCTTTGCCTGCATATCGCCATTATCCGGTACGATCAGCACCTCATGTATAGACGAGGGGAGAACATAGAAATTCTTTCCAAGCAGCTCACCGATTTTATCCAGAACCCCGTCCCGCGCGAGAATCCCGGAACCGTTTACTTTACTGGCATTTGTCAAAACATACATTGGCATAGTAGCTGCATCCAATGGTTCTGTGCGCTCAAACAGATTTTCCGGTTTTGACGAGAACATGATTTCGTCCATCATATCTTCCATACTGTAAAAACAGACAGGGCTTCTTGCCGTTTCTGCCGCAACCGCGTCCTGATGAAGCTGCTCTTTAGTAACACCCCACAATTCCATCATACGATCTGTAACAACAGCAGAGGCAACACCCTCTTTGCTCTCTATGACCTGAATCCGGTAGACCGCCGCCAACTCTCCGCACGGGGTAAACGGTTTATCTTTCAAATACTCCCGGTTTTGTTCGGGGTCGCATAGACGGATAGCAAGCATGGGCTTTACTTGTCCGTAATCCATTAAGTCCGATACTTCAAAGGGAATCCTGGTATCTTGCTCCGTCCTGATCTGTACGATTTCCCGTATGATTTCATCCATTGGCCGCCCCTGCGCAAGCTGCTTGGCATAGGGTTCCAAATAGATTGTCGGGACAGTAATTTCTCCGTCGTTTCGGATCATAAGGCCGGTAAGCCTCCGGTCATTTCCTTTTGTCACTTCTTCCAGAGTGATATGAGCCTCCTGATACTCCGGCGGTAAATACTCCCGGATATGGTTTTTGATATATTCCGCAATTTCAGTATTCATCCATTATTCCTCCGTTCCAAATTTTCGTAACCTTCATCCGCCATTTTTCCTGCCTGCATCAGACAGAGCAGCACAACGCCGGCTACTGTACCGGCTGTAAATGCAAGAAAATGTGTTATCATGCTCCACATAAAAACGCCTCCTTTCGGGCAAAAGAAAACGCCCACTGTTCAAGTGAGCGTTGTGCCAAGTTTTTCTATCCTGTTTTACTTTTTGGGGAGATAGATTTCTCCCACGGGTATTTCCCGCAGTTCTTTTTTCATTTGGTGTGCGAAGCGGATCGTCCTTACGGTTCCGCCTTTTTCCCGCCCGTCATACACCGCGATTACCCGGTCAGAGTGTTCCACCATATAGCGGTTGCGGTGGGAGTAGACGCTGGGCTGGTATTCTTCCCGTATCACGACGACATCACAACAAGCCTCCAGCATTTCATAGGTCCGCCCCTTTGCTCTGAGACTGTCCAGCCGTTTCTGATACGGGATTACGGCAATCAGTTCCAGTGACGGATCATCTTTCTGTTTTTCTATAACCATTTCCACAAAATATTGGTCCACACCTTCAGCGAACCCACTCATAAAGCAGGTAAAGCCGTCCGCAACCGCTTTTTCAATTTCATGCAGCAGGGCAGCCTTTACATAGTTGATCTGATTCTGCGGTAAATCCCTGTGTCCCGTGACACAGCATGTTTTCTTTTCCATCTGGCACCTCCAATAATAGATTAAAACTACCGCCTTGCTATATTGTAATAGGTTTATTTTAGCAAGTCAACGCAAATACCCTTTTTCATCTACCGAATATTTGCCTCCTGTAAGGTACAATCTATTATGTAAAAGGAGGTGACTATGATGTATGAAGATTTTGTCCCGGAACGGCTGGCAAAGCTAAGGGCGCTAAAGGGTGTATCTGCCCGTGACATGTCTTTGTCACTGGGTCAGGCGAACAATTACGTCAATAATATTGAGAATAAGAAGTCACTTCCCGCCATGCAGTCCTTTTTCTACATCTGCGAATATCTCGGCGTAACACCCCAGGAATTCTTTGATGAAGGAAATGCCTGCCCGCAGACGCTACAGGAATTTATAACCGAGGCCAAAAAACTGGACTCAAAATCAATGGAATATATTCTCGGCATTATGAAAGAACTCAATAGCAAACGGTAGAGCGGCCAGCAGTTGGCCGCTTTTCTTAATATTGTACCCGGTAATCTCCTGATAATGTCCAATCCCTATACCGGCGATAATCCCTGTTTTGTCCTAAAATGATCCGCCTTTTGTCTGACGGTTCAAATTCCTGCTACATTTTTATCATTTCCCGGTGCTGCCAAAGGCTCCGGTGCCACGCTGCTCCCCAAGTTCCGTCACAAAATCCGCGATTACTACCGGCGTAATGACGAGCTGGCCGATCCTTGACCCTTTGGGAACATGCCGCATCTGGCTGCTCACATTGCTAAGGATCGCGTGGATTTCCCCGCGGTAGCCGGAATCTACAGGCGGCAGCTCGCAGACCAGCCCTTTGACGGCCATGCTGCTGCGGGGGAACACATATCCGGCAAACCCATCCGGCACCTCGATCCCAAATCCCAGAGGGATTTTTGCGATCTCACCGGGCTGTAAGGTGCAGTCATAAGGCATATACACATCCGCACCGGCATCGTTCCCATGTGGCCGGTAGGGTCTCTGGCCCTCCGGCACACCAAAATCGATCAGCTTAATCTTCATGGGCGCCGCCTTCCATAAGCACCGGGTAATCCGCTGCCAAAATCCCGCCGGGCGTCATGCTGCCCGCGATCTTTCTTCCGCAGCTCATTTTCCCCTCCAGGCATTTATCCCTCTGGCAGAAAGGGCCGGTAAGATCGGGAGCAAAGAGTACCGGGCTCAACGAAAAAAGCTCCTGCCAGATTTTCAGGAGCACGATCCGGGTCTCGTCCGTATTGCGCCGGCATACCCGCTGGCCGATGATATGTTTCCACTGGTAAGGCGTGGCACTAATAATCAGCACATTTCTAAGGCCCTGGGGCGTGGCATAGCCCGCCGCATCGTGCCCGATCCCTGCCGCGCACAGTTCTTCGTAACAATCCATATCGGATTTACAGCTTTCCAGATACATTTCCTGAATTGCCTTCGGCGCAGTCAAAATCTCATAGGGTACGGCAAAGTCTGCCTGCCCCGCATAGTTGCTGTACTGTAAGGACGCGCTCATAAACTTTACTTCGTTCTGGTGCCTGGTGATCTGTGCCAGGAAACGCCTGCTTGCGCCTACAATGGCAACGGTAATGACCGCGAATTTCTGGACCGTGGGGTGCGGGAGCTTGCTGATCGCTGTTACGGTATCATTGCTGAACGACTTTTCATAAAGCGCCGTCAGGTCCTCCATTGTATTGATCTTATGCCCGCGCTGGGTAAGTCTGGCCGCAAACACCATGTTTTTCTCGGCCTCCGCCACCGCCTGGCAGTTCAAAACCTTTACTTCAATTCTGTTGATTGGTCTGTCCCTCCTTTACAATCGCTTTCAGTAAAAACAGATAGTTAAGACTGTCTGTGATCTTTTCGTCCCATGTGCCGGCGTCGAAACTCACGCCATCGGCAAAGCACATGTCATACAGGGAAACGATATGTTTTGCCAGCATCCCGGCAAGGGCACACTCCGGTGTCGTGTGCTGCAATGCAGCGGCAGCCTTGAAAGCTCCCAGCCGGTCCGTATCGTCCCCGGTGTATTCCTTTGTTTTCTTTTGCAGGATTTCCCTGCATAGAGCCACCTGCCCGTCAAAAACGGCAATGACCTCTTTCTGTGTGATAAGGCATCCCTCCTTTGAAAATGGATTTGTCCCGAATCCTGTATAGAATCCGGGACCATTTACGCGCTCGGCAGATAAATCCAGTCGTGCATCAGGCACACGCTGGGCTCGTCCTCCCTGGGGACCAGCCGGTAGGTACATTCCCCGTAAACGGTCCGCTTGTCCTCGATCTCCATTTCATAAGCCTTGTAAAAGCGGTATTCGATATTGGAGATAATACATTTAAGCGTCTGCAATGCCTCCCGCTGGGAGGTCACGATCAGGTCACGGTCCACGCTGCGCTGTAGGAACAGCAGCGACTTGTAAAGCTGTACCTCCGTGCGGTAGGGCCGGCAGTCCATCGTCTCCAGCCAGTGGCAGAAGGCTACCGGGCCGCTTTCAACCAGTTCCCGCTCCGGGTGGTAATACTCGTAGCAGTCCAGGTTGGCCGTGTTCAGCAGGTACAGCATTTCCCTGATCTCATTTTCCGGCATGTCGTAAAACCTAAGAAGGGAGCGGTACAGATGCACATAGCCGGGTATTGAAACAATGGTATTCACCATAGAAAAATCCTCCTTGTAAATGACTGGTGCGGGAGCACATGCCCCCGCACCGGTTTTCAGTCTGTTCAGTTGTTTACTTCCACCAGCTTTGCCATGACGATGAAGCGGCTCGCGCCTCCGGGCGTACAGGTGGAAAGGGTCAGCACCTTATCGCTGCTTGTCACCGTGACGTCCGTTTCCACAACGGAACGCTCCGCCATAGCGGTAAGCCAGGTCGTATAAGCGCCGTCATCCTTCCAGCTAAGACGCCAGGGAGAGGTATCGCTGCCGGATTCGGAAGGCTTTGCCACAAACGCCGCGAAAATCTCACAGAGATAACCGCCCTCCGGGGTCACAAGGTACATCTGCTTATGGGTATCAAAGTAACTCTGCTCGTCATACTCATTCAGGACTGCGAACATGGAGCCGTCCCGCATGTTATGGCCGTAAATAATGGTGTTCCGGTCAGAAAAATCCGCCTTGTTCTCATAATCCGCGAACAGGCATCCCACCTTATTGTAGGTGCCGTCATACAGGTGGTGCAGGTAATACTCGTTGTCGTCCGCCTGCGTTACCGGGTAGTTGATGACCGTATCGGGAAGGTTCAGCCAGCCGATGATGTCCGGCCCGCTTTCCCGCAAAGATTCAAAATCCACCGCAGGAAGGACCACGGAAGGGGCTGACCCAGCAGGTTCCGTTTCAGCGGGCGCCATCCCGGTCTCCATATCCTCCGGCGTTTCGGTCTGCTCCGGCAGTTCCGGCAGCTCCACCAGCCCCGCAAGGTCATCATAAGCCCCGGCGCTTTCGCTGTACTGGCAGAGGTCACGGACCATCAGGAAGCCGCTGCCTAACGCCAGTGCCGCGCAGAGGGAGAGGACTGCAATGCCCGCAGACTTTGTCCTGGAGGTCTGTCTGCTGTATTTTCCTTTCTTGAAATAGAGGGCAGCAAACACCCCGCCGCCGATCAGGGCCAGTGCCAGGAGGCCGCCGTACAGGAAAATAAAATTGTCATCCCCGGTCTGCGGTACTGCCTTATCAGGATTAGACGGTGTGGAAGGCTTGGACGGTGTTTTCGGATTATCAGGAGTTTCCGGTTCTTCCGGTTTCTCATTAAAGAACTGGACCGTTGCGGTCTGGTCCGCCTTGATCTCCACCGTGGCCGCGTCAGGAATGATATAGTCCTTGCTTGCTCGGTTAGAAAGCTCGGTTACGGTATAAATGCCAACGCGCAGCCCCTTGACCTCGATCACGCCGGATTTCGGTGTGGTGAAGGTCTCGCAGTAAGAACCGTCCGCGCTCTTGACCTCAATGGCAAAGCCGTCCTTGCGTCCGTCACTGGAATCTTTGGTGATTTTCAGGTTTCCGCGGTATGCCTCATTGGTAAAGCCCCGGCCTGCCTCGCCGTTTTCGATCACAACGGTCTGGCCGTCCTCGGTGATCGCAAAGTAATACGCCTTTTCGTCAGGCTGGTAGCCCTCCGGCGCTTTCTTTTCCTTTACGAAATAGCCCTTAGCCAGAAGATTCTCCGCCATGTGGAATCCGCCGTCTGTCTCTTTCAGGGTGCCGACCAGCGTATCTTCGGCATCCAGCTCCTTGTTGCTGTTGGTGTCCTCATACAGTTCAAACACCGCGCCGGAGAGGAAGCGCAGGAAAGTATTTTCTTTGTCGCTCTCCACAGAGGAAGGTTCATCCACCGCCTCGGTCTTATGGAGCTGTACCCGTCCGCGGATCAGGGTATCATCCACACGGATTTCGATTGTCTGTCCGTCCACACCGATATAGATATGGTGTTCCTCCGGGCTCACCGTATAGAGCGCGGGAGCGGAGATTTCCTTTACGATCCAGTGGCCGTAAGGGATATTTTCAAAGGCAAAGCTGCCGTCCTCGCCGGTGGTTACGGTAAGCAGCGCGTTTTCTTCGGTAAATTCCTCGGTATCAGGCGTAAACAGGCCCATCACCGCGCCGGCCAGCTTCACATCCTCGCTGCCGTCTGTGCTCTCGCCATATTTCACGCCGTCAATGTGCCCGCGGAGCAGGTCATTGGGAACAGCCTCACCCTCATTGACAAGAATCTGTACCAGCGCCGCCTCCTGGCCCGCATATTCAAAGACTACCGGGTATTTGGTATCGGAAAGCACATAGGCGCTGTTGGTGGTGCGCTCCTGCACATAATAGCTGCCAAAAGGAAGGTCGGAATCAAAGCAAGCGTCATAGCCGCCCGCCTCATTTGCGGAAACGGAGACCACTTCCAGAAGCCCGCCTGCCGGGATCACGCTGCCATCCGCCGCCGTCAGGTCAGCGGAAGCATACAGGCCAAAGGAAATGTCCTTGTATTCCTCATTTATGCCAAGCCCGAAAAGCTCGTCTGTTTCCAGGGCTTTGAACAGGGCCACATCCACCTTCTGGCGCTCGTCATACAGGGATGCGGCGGTCTGCGTGATCTCCACGGTCTCGCCTGCATAGGTCAGCTCCGCATATTCCGGGGCCGCATTTACGACCATGCCAGCCGGCGCCTGCCGTTCTTCCAGACGGTAACGGCCCAGGTACAGAAGCCCGCTTGTGGCGGTTCCATCTTCCCCGGTGGTAAGAGTCTCTACAACCGTGTCCTTTGCTACTCGGAGGGTCCCGTCGCCGGTATAAATATCCTCGTCAGCGATCACATCATAGACCGCGCCGGGAAGCCCGGCCACTTCATACACCGGCTGATACAGGCCGCCGTTTTCCTGGACGGAAGCGAACACCTCGCCGGTCTTTGTAATGGTGAGCTGGCCCTTCTGGGGCATGTTGTACTGTGTGACGGTCACAACCGCCTCGCTGCCGTCAATAGTGAACGGCACGGGCTCACTGGAAAGGACATAACCGTAAGGCGCCGCCACCTCATAAAGCTCATAATCCCCGGTATGCAGAGGTTCCGGCAGCATGAGCCAGCCTTCGTCCGAAACATAGAAGGTATCAAGGGTCTCCGGGTTCGGGTAGAAAATTTCCTGGGTGACAAATTCCCTGGTGGAAAGGTCCTTGATCTGGAAGCCGGTGCCGGTCATCGGAATAATGTTCCCGGTCTCGGCGTCGCATTTCTCCACTTTGAGCCTTGCGGTAATGGTGCGGTTATTCAGGATATAGCTGTAGGTCTGGCCGTTTGCGGAAATAAATACCGTAAAATCCGGGATAAAAGCCTTTCCATCCTCACCGGCTACCTGGTGGACCGTATAATGGCCGTAAGGGAGCATTTTGGAGGAAGCAAAGCCATCACTGTCCGTGATGAGCAGGTCGCGCTCGCTTTCCTTCGCCGCATCATAGCTGCCCGCCGCCTTCAGGTAGATTTCAAAGACAGCGCCGGCCTCCGGGCGCTCGATCACTCCCTCATTCGGTTCTTCCGTATTTTCATCTTTGGACACATCCGGGTCCGGGTCGTCCGTATGCTTTACAAGCTGGATATTGCCATAGATCACGGTTTCCGTGACCTGGTTTTCCGTGGTGTTCAGCTCCACCTCGTACAGCGTCGGGGAAGCGCCCACCTCGTAGACCGTATCATCCAAAAGGTAGCCAGTGCTGGGCTCGATCTCCCGTACCGTCCAGCTATCGCCGCAGACATAGTAGCGGGTCATAAAACTGCCGTCCGGCCCGGTGGTATAGGTATCTACCAGATCGCCACCACAATAAATCCCATAGGTCGCCCCGGCAAGGGTGGCGTCGCCCTGGGCGGTCCCGGTGTCCGCGTCGCTCTTTACCACATGCACACGGAATTTCTTCAGGATATTGCTGAAATGGACGGAAGAAGTCTGGCCGCTCTCAATGGTGATGTACTGTGCGGAAGGGGTCACATAGCGGTCAACCGGGATTTCCGTCACCAGATAGGTGCCGGGCAGGAATTTCTTTTCCACCTGGCCGTTATCCCTGGTAGTAACAGTCTCATTGACTTCATTTCCCAAAATATCCGTGCCGGAAATGCGGAAGGAAATGCCGGACACAATGCCGTCCTCACTGGTCTTGACGATCTTTGCGGTTCCGTAGGTCTCCGTTTTGATGTTCATAAAGAAGGAAACCGGGTCGCTGGCGCCGGTCATCATAGTCTGGTAGCCGGGCCTGCCCCAGATCAGCATATCATTGGCAACCGGAATATCTTTTCTGAACTTAAAAGAAACCGGGTCCATAATCATGTTTTTGCTGGTGAAGGTGTACTGGTTGCCGTTCCTGCTCACGGTCACGCCGCTGCCGGAAAGCATTTCCAGGTCAATATTCAGGTTGTTGGTGTCGGTAACAGTCAGGGTATAGACCTTTCTGCTGGTGTCCCATTTCAGTTCCAGAACAGGGGCATCCCCCTTATTCGCTGCAGTAAAGGAAGGGACGGTGGAGTGGGACGCCACCTGTTCCAGAATCCAGTTGTATGCCTTTTCCGCAGGACGCCCGGCAACCACGCTGTAATACTGGTCCGCCGAAGCATGGCCGTTGCTGTGTCTGCTGTAGGGGTCGCTCCGAAGCTGCTGCTGGTATTCCCAGAGGATGATCTGCGTCGCAATCTTATAATCGTCCTCATTGATCCCGGAAACAGGAAGGAAGGCGCCGGGTTTCCAGCCATAGATCGCCGTCAGGGTAATGCCGCGCTTGGCAGCAGAAGGGAGCATATTCAGATAATCGCTGTTGGTCCCATTCTCCGAAGTATAGGTATTTTCGGAAGTGTTATAGGCAATCCCGCTCTCCACACAGTAAACATGATGGCTGATACCTTCTGAATCCGTCAGCATATAGTGCCGGTAGGCATTGCCGCCGGAACTGGTGCGGACATCTACTGTGCCATCCGAATGATAGGCAAGAAAGGTATAGGGTGCAGGCGCGTAATAATGCTGCCCGTCAGACCCTACATACTGGTCGCCCAGCCAGGAGCTTGCTTTCTGGCCCACGCCTGCCGCAAACGCCTGGGCGGGGAGCAGACTAAAGACGCATACCGCGCAGAGTAAAAATGCCACGATCCTGTGCAGACCGCGGCGGTGTGTGTTTGTTTTCATATTCACGATAGAAAGACCTCACTTTCATAAAATAGGTAAGGACGGCGCATTACTCGCCGTCCTCATGGGTGCTATCCTCAAAGTCATCCTCGGAGAGATATTCCGGTTCGCCGTAAGCCTCGTCCGGGTCAAAGCCCTCCCCGTAGCCGTCGTCCTCGTCAAATTCGTCCTCGTCCGCCGCTTGCTGCTTCGGGCGCACGATCTTCACATAGTAACCGACGCCTCCGACTGCAAGCAGGGCAACAATGATAAAGATAATCGTGCCGACGCTGCCGGTATCTTTCTTCGACTGTTCCGGTTCAGCCGGTTCCTCCGGCTCTGCCGGCTTTTCTTTCCCGATGCAGCCGTTTAAGTCATTTTTGCAGACCGGGCAGCCGGTATTGACTTTTCCGGCCTCGCATTTTTCCTTACAGGTGCAGACATCCGCAGCCGGGATCACGCTCACGCTGCCATCATTCTTTTCCGCAAGGGCCATCAGGTCCGCCTCGGTAACGCCATTCAGGAAATACACGTTGTTGTCGTCACGCTTGCCGTCAATGATAAGATAGAACACATTCCCGGCCTCGGTGGTAATGGTGTAAAACTGTTTATCCCCATCCTCGCCGGTTGCACTGTCCAGCACGGTCCCGGTTCCCTCCGGGGTGAAAGCACCATCCGGGACGGAGGAAGTGGTGGGTTCCGGTGTGCCGGAATTTCCTGTACTGCCGGAGCTGCCGCCCTGGGAGTTTGTGCCGCCCGAAGCCGTTCCCGTATTGGAACTGCCGGAATTGCCGCTTTGGGTGCCGGTGCCCGTGCTGCCGGAAGAAGCTGCCGGGGTCTGCGCCGGTTTCGTTGCCGGTGTGCTGCTCTGGCTCGCCTGCGTGGGGGCAGCCGGTTTTTCCGTGGGCGCCGGTTCCTTATAATAGGGGTTGTCAAACTTCACGGTATCAGAACGGTTCCCGGCATAGTCCACCGCATAGACGCTCACTTTTTTATCCGTGCCGGCATAATCCTTCAGCGAGACAGAGGCTTTCCCGTCTACAAGGGAATTTACACGGGTCTTGTCGATATAGACAGCCTCCACGCCGGAATTGTCGTCGCTGCTTACGATCTTTACGGTTTCCTCATCCAGCACCGCCGTAAGCGTGGGCGGCGTGGTGTCCTTGTCACCGGCGGCAAAAGCCGTCATGGGTAAGGTCATGGCGCCTATGAGAAAGACAAGCGCCACAAGGAGAGAGATTCGTTTAGTCCTCATGCACTTCCTCCTGTTCCTGCGGCGAAGGTTCCTGTACGGACGCCATCTGCCGCGTTTTTAAGAATTCGGCCAATTCCTGGGGCGTCAGGTGATAGCTGCGGGCCACCGCCACAAAATCGGTGTTCTCCAGCTCCGTTTTCTGTTTCTCCAAATCCCGGAGCCTGGCCTGCTGCTCCGCGATCTTCGCCTTGGTCTTTTCAATGTCTTTTGCCAGTTTTTCAATTTTAGGGTTCAATTTGTTACCTCCATTCTGTTAAGGCAGACGGCCAAAGGTGTAGAAGTGGCTCTGCCAGTAACTTGTATTGATATTTGCGTAAGAGATCGGGTCCCCACAATGGATCATCATTCCGTTACCCACATAGATTCCCACATGGCTCGCGCCGCTGGTGTTATAGGTCCCCTGGAAGAAAATCAGGTCGCCGGGCCTTGCGTCCGCGCTCGATACAGGCGTACACACGCCTAGAAGCCCATCCGCGGTAAGCCGTCCGAAGTTCCAGCCGGTATGGTTGACTACCCAGGAAACGAAGCCCGAACAGTCAAAGGAAGTGGAAGGGCTTGCACCGCCCCACACATACGGATAGCCTAAGTATTTCTCCGCCTCCGCGATCATGGCCGCGAACTGTTCATCCGCAAGGGCCTCCGGTGGAATATCGTAATCAAAGTAGCTGCCGCCTCCGCCCGCGCCAATGTCTGGCAGGCCGATACTGTTGGTATCGCCGGTATCTGCAAAATACAGCGGGTTTAAATACTGCCCGTCCACCAATACCTCCAGGTGCAGGTGCGGCCCGGTAGAATTGCCAGTGCTGCCGACCTTTGCGATCACATCCCCGGCTTTTACTTCCTGACCCACGGACACAAGAAGCTGCGAACAGTGGCCGTATTTCGTGGTAAGGGTATGCCCCTCGTAAGCCTCGCCTTCAATGGCGACACACAGGCCGTAGCCGCCTGCGTTTCCTGCCAGCGTCACTGTTCCGTCATGGCCGGCTAAGATTTCCGTGCCCTGGGCCATGCCGATGTCAACACCGGTATGGTAGTCCTTTCCCCCGCTGATGGGGTGTACCCGGTAGCCGTAGTAGCTGGTGACATAGGGCAGCCAGTTTATTCCAAAGACATTTTTCACATACTGCCGGTTGCCCTTGGTCTGCAATAGAATCTCACAGATTTCTTTCTGCTCGGAGCTCATGCGCTGTACCACCAGGTTTGCAAGATGCGTGGCCGTGAGCTTTACATTCAAGATGTGCCATTCATAGGGCACTTCTTCCTCGGTTTCCTCGCCGGTCTCCGGGTCAACATGGGTCTCTGTCCGGTAGCGGATTTCCGTTTCCTCCGTAAAGGTAAGGGAATACTGCTCATTGAAAAGCTGCCGCAGGACGCCCTCGATCTGCTCATAGGTAAAATTCTGATAGGCAGAAGTGAGATAGCCCATCAGGATATAGGGGTCATGCTCGATAGCGCCGATGTTATAGCGGTACTCGTCATAACCGGGCCGGTCTGTTTCCACACGGTCTATTTCCATTTGCAGGTCTGTTTCCCACTCGGTATAGATAAGCTCCGCGTTGTTGATGTCCTGATCCTCCGCCAGATAGGTAGAGGCGGCGATACTTCCCAGGCCCCCGGTCCCGATATTGGAAAACGAGGAAAACAGCGAAGAAATGAGAAATACCACCAGAAGCAGAAGGACGAGAATGCCGCAGATAACCGGGTGGCGCTTGACGGTGTTTACCACCGAGGCAGCGATCTTTTCCGTTGTAACGGCTGCGTCCTTTGCCCGCTTTCCGGTTTTCTGTGCCTCCCTTGCGGCTTTGGCATACTGCCGTTTCAGCTTTTGCTTCTGCCACATCCGGGCAAGGAGATTTTTCTTTAACTCCGGGTGATCCGAAAGGGCCTGCCGGTAGGCAAGCTGCGCGTTAGCCCTCGCTGATTTCTGCTGCAGCTTTGTCACCCGGCGGTAAGGCGCTGTTTTATGGCGGTGGTACAGGGTGCGCACCCCGGCCTCACCCACAAGCTCTGTGCGGTGGGCGGCTTTCACGCCAACATTTTCTTCCTCCGCCTGGTAGATTTTCTTATGCGCGTAACCGACAGCCGTATTTGCAGCCGCCTTTACCGGGCGCATGGGAAGGGAACCCTTTACATGGGCCCGCTGGGATTTTACTTCCTGCTCAAATTTCAGCCGCTTTTTTGCTTTGCCGGTCTCCGGGTCGGAAGCCGTCTCCATACGCAGTTTTTTCCGGGAAGGCAGACGCGCCTCGGCGTCCTCCAGCTTCTTTTCCATACGCTCGGCCCTGCGCCTCGCCTGGGTCAGCTTTTTATCCGCCGCCTCCGGTGGCAGCTCGTCAGCGGTAAATTCCAGCTTGGAAGGCCGTTTTGGTTCTCCTTCGGCTGATCCCGGCTGTTTCTCCTGGGGTTCCTCGGCTTTTGCCGCCTCCTGGAAACGCTGCTGGTATTTGTTGCCGTGCTGGTGCATCCGGCGTCTGCCCGGTGTTTCCCCGGCATTTGTACTGCCGCCATCTGAAGCAGCGGAAGCCTCCGAACTGCCGGAACCGGACAACTCCTGGCCGCCGCGCCGGGAAAAGTCTGCATCCTGGCGCCGAAACCTGCCGGAATCCTGCTGCCTGCTTTCGCGGAAGCTGTCACGCCCGGAAAAATTCGGCCCGCTTTGCTGTGAATCGCCGCGGCTGTCCGGAACAGAATCCCCGGACGCCTGCCGGGAAGCAGTATAATCCACACTGGAATCCGCTGCCGGAACTGTGCCGTCCTCCGAACCCCCTTGATACAGGTTCCTTCCTCTATGTCGGTTATCTTCCTGAACAGGAGCATCACGGGCCCGGCGCAGATCAAAATCCTGGCCGCGCACCTCACCAGCCCGGACGTCTGTTTCTGTTTTCCTTGCCGGCTGCCGTACCGCGTCTTTGGGTCGTCTGAACTCTTTATCACGGGACATATCCATCACCTCCAGTCTGAATTATCGTTGTTGGTCTGCCGACGCTCATGCCCCCGCCACTTCATCCGGCCTTGTGGTAAGGACCGAATACAAAAGGGTGTCCTTCGGGAAATGATCCACAAAGGGAATAATCACGTTGCCAAAGAACAAAAGGCCCTCGCCGGGGCCGGAATGGGTCACATAGGAAAGCTGGTGGGGCGAAATGCCTAACTGCTTCGCCAAAATCTGCCGGTCTCCCTGAGCCTGGTTGAGCATGTAGATAAAATCTGAGTTTTCAAAAATGTTCTCGATCTCCCTGGAAGCCAGCAGGTCCTTCACATTCTGAGTTAAACCACTGGGAATACCGCCCCATTTTCTAAACCTTTTCCAAATTTCGACGCTAAAACTCCCTGTCTGGCCTTTCAGCAGGAGGTGGAATTCGTCGATATAGAACCAGGTCGTCTTATGCTTGGAGCGGTTGGCCGTAACACGGTTCCAGACCGCGTCCTGCATGATAAGAAGGCCGATCTCTTTCAGGGCCTTTCCCAATGACTTCAACTGGAAGCACAGTACCCGGTGGTGATCCATCTGGATATTGGAACGGTGGTTAAACACATTCAATGAACCGTTGACGTAGATTTCCAGCGCCGTGGCAATATTCTGTGCCTCCGGCTCGCTCTGTTTGCGAAGGAGGTCGTACAGGTCCCCCAGGATCGGCATGTTTTCCGGGCGCGGGTCCTGCAAATAGTCCCGGTACACAAGCCTTGTGCAGCGGTCAATGATCGTCTTTTCAATGGGGGAAAGCCCCTCCTTGCCGCCGATGATAAGGTCACACAGAGACAGGATAAAATCACTTTTCAGGGTGATCGGGTTTTCATCGTCCGAATAGTCCAGGTTAATGTCCATCGGATTGATGTAGTTGGTGGAGTTAGGGGAAATGTCAATGACCTGCCCCTGGTCTCCAAACTGTTTTACCAAAGGTCCATACTCATTTTCCGGGTCTGCTATGATAACGTCGTCCTCCGTCAGAAGAAACACATTGACGATCTCACGCTTGGCAGAGAAAGATTTGCCACTGCCGGGCGTACCCAGGAACAGACCGTTGGGATTTTTCAGGTTTTTGCGGTTCGCCATAATCAGGTTATTGCTAAGGGCATTGAGACCGTAATACAAAGCTTCGCCCTCCTGGAACAGTTCGCAGGTGGTAAACGGTACGAAAATAGCCGTGCTGCTGGTGGTAAGCCCGCGCTCGATCTCGATCTGGTTCTGTCCCAGGCATAGAGAGGACATAAGGCCCTGCTCCTGCTGGAAGTCCAGACGTTTCAGGGCGCAGTTGTATTTCTGCGCCACACCGGAAGCGGCGAAAATATCGTTAAACAGCTTTTGGCGCTTCGGGGCGATATTTTCCACCAGCACCGTCACAAGGAACATCCTTTCATTCCTGCTCTGCAAATCCTGCAAGAGATTTTTCGCTTCTTCGCCATAAGTGGCAAGGTCGGTAGGTATGATGTCCATGTCATAGCCGGAGCGGACCGCTTTTTTCTGTTCCTCAATCGTCATTTTCTGCAAATCGGACATCTTGCGTTTGATGTTCTTGATCGCCTGGGCCTGGTCGATAGACTGGATATGAAGGTTCACCGTTACGGCGTCGTTCAAGTCCAAAAGGTCGGCAAGCAGCCGGTCCGTCAGCTCCGGGGCCAAAATCTGCAAGAAGGACACCGCGCCGGAATGGTCGCCCACCCGGAAGGTTTTACCGTCCTGTGAGAAGGAGAGGCCGGAAGGGGCGATATAGTCCTTTGTGGAGAGCCCGGTTTTCGGCAAATCCGACCAGTTAAAATGAAATTTCTCCTGGCCGTCCGGGTGGAGCTGGCTGTGCAAAAGCTCCAGACGTTCCAGCCCGTTCAGGGGCCTTGCCTGCGCGCCCAGGGCTTTGAAGTTCCCCAGCACATCCGTTTCGATCCGTTCCAGACGCATTTTCGCCGTGCGAAGGTCCTCCGCCTCAATCCCAAACGTGATATATTTCCGCTTGGTAAGACCGTTGTTGCCCTTTTGGAGCTGGTTCTTCAGCATATCCGCGTACTCCCTGCGGATTCCGTCGTACTCGTCGCCACGGGTAGGAATATCTATGCTCCGAACAAAGTCCTGCATATTGGCCCGCTGGTTGATGAAAGTGAGCTGCACATGGATCGAGGCGTCAAAGTAATTGAGAAAATCGCAGTAGCCCTCAAAAATCTGCGCTTTGTCGTCCGCCTGCGCGAGCTGGTAGTTAATATCAAAGAACTGTACCGTCTTGGTGTAAAAATTGCCGCTCACACGGCAGATACCGTCCCGGTACATTTCCTTATAGGGAATACTCTGCTGGACCGTCTGCGGGGCGTCCGCTTTCAGCCCGGAAAAAAAGCCGGGCCTTTTCTTCGGCCCGGCAGGAGAGGCAGTTTTACTTCCTGCCTTTCTTGCTTCGGCGCGGGTCTTTTTTGCCTGCTTTACGTTTCTTTGCAGACGTTTTTCCTGCGCCTCCTGCTGTTTGGTTTTTGGCAATCTGTGATACCTCCTTTTTGGATATAGATTTATAGAGATTTTCCGTCCGGTAAGGACGGTTCTTCGGCCAGAGCTTATAGCGGAGCCGGTTCCTCAGCAATTTCTCGGCAGGCTGCCCGTCCTTCTCATACATGGCAAAGAAGAAAAAGGGCATCATCAGGCCGATCATAAGGAGCACCGCCGCCGAATTGCCAATGGCGCCGCGGGTAAAGAAATATACCGGCAACCCCACCAGCGCGGCCAGACTGAAACAAATAAGCTGGCGCTTTGTCAGGCCAGCGGCTACTTTGGTCTTGACTTTGGTTAAGTCTTTAGGTACGGGTACATAAGGCATTTCATTGTCACCTCCGATCTGCGAGAATCTTTTCTATCCAATCTGCGGCATTGTGATACTGCAATCCACTTCGTTGCCCCACACGTCCCAGCCGGGCGTCTGCTGCCTGGCGAAAAGCTCCACCCTGGGCTGATCTCCCATGAGCTTTACGATCTTGTCCCGCACTTCATCGGGCTTCTTGCTGTGCTGTTCGATATGGGAGATCACAAATTGGTGGATTCCCGCACACTGGCGTTTCGGGTGCCCGCGTGTTGCCAGCAGGCACACCTCCGCATTAGAGCGGGTCCAGAAGCCCATCCCATAAAACCATGTATCGGCTTTCCGGTTCTGCTTCAGCCACAGAAACGCCAGGGTCTTATAGTGGAAGCCCCATGCCTCGATTACCCGGAACGCCTCATTGAGCTGCGGGAAGGTAGCCCATAGAAAAAGCGCACTGTCTTTGGCCGCAAGGTTTGCAACCGGCAGTGCGCATATTTCATCTATGCTCATGGTGGGGTAATGGTTTTCCGCCACGCCTTTGCCGCGCTTCATGTCATAGCGCCAGGGCGGGTCCGCGTACACAATGCCATATTTTCCGGCCTCCGCCATCAGCGGGCCTGCTCACTCTTGGCAGGTGCGGGCTTTGCCGGCTGCGTCTTGACCTTTCCGGCATTTTCTTTCAGGGCGCCGGTCAGGGAAGGCTTTTCCGCACCCCTGGTCGCTTCAAGGGTGGCCTGCAAATTTTCAATCGCCTGGCCGTACCCTTCGATCAGGGCGTCACCCAGTTGCCTGCGGAAGTCCGCCGTCACCGGCCAGCACACATCCCTCCATTTTCCCTGTTTATCCTGGGTGGAAGGCATGTTGACATACAGGCCGTTTTCGCCGGAGCAGATACGGAAGCCGTCGATTTTAATACAGTCTCCAATCGTCACGTTGGCAAAGGCCATAAGATTTCCCATCGGGGCAATCGGGCGCACGGTCACATCCAGCTTCAAGCCTTCGGACGCCTGAGTGTCCGGCTGCATGGGTTCGGTATTGGTTTTACTCATAATGAAAGTTCCTCCTTGTTAGAATGTAGTTGTTACCCGCTAATGCGAGTTAAAAATGCTCTTTGATAACGAGCCTGTCTTAAAGAGGGCGAAGGCCAGCAGGACGGTATATCCCGCCGTGCCCCAGATCGCACCGTGAATATCGCCGGACGAGGGGATCGACTGGACCAGCACCGCGTAGATCGCGACGCATACCAGGATCAAGAACCCCTGGAATCCCAGGGCGAACAGGGAACGAAGATAGTTCGTCCCCATCTGTCCCCATTCACGGTTTGCCATTGTGGAAAACGGTATGGGTGCCAGACTGACCGTGAGATATATTTCAATCATGCGGCCATAGACAATGACAAAGATTACAATAGACAGTACCCACATGCACAGGTTGATGATGTTAGTTTCCAGCCACAGGCCGATCAGCTCCCACATCCCCATTGCTTCAAGCTGCGTTTCCAGGTCAGCCAGCGCCGCCGTGACATCCAGATTTCCGTTTATCACGCCGGCGCTCTGCGATACCACATTTTGGGCGACATCAAACACCGCCATGACAATCGTAAAGCAGTTGGTAAGCAGGTAGGTGGCTACAAAGGTCTTGAAGATCCACTTGAAGATGTTGAACGTATCAAAATCGTGCATGTTATTCTTTTCCAAAATCATCTGAATCAGCTCATATACCAGCACAAAGGTCAGAATAATGCCCGCAATGGGAATGACGACGGTTTCAGAAAGATTCTGGATCATACTGAACACGCCGCCATTCCAGCCCTGCGGGGTCTGTCCGACCTGCCCGGCCACATCCGCGACCTGGCTGTTTACCGATTCAAAAATACTGGTGTACTGCCCGGTGATTGCTTCGATCAGGCCCTCTTTGATCCAGTCTGTTATCCAGTCAAACAGACTGCCCATCGGCTATTAACCGAACAGGCCGGACAGGAGCGGAATCAGCGTGGCACCCACCAGGGCGATACCGCCGCCCGCCATAAGCTGTTTCATACCCTGAGACTTGGCACCGGGATTGTCATTGCCATAGCCTTCCAAGAGGTTGATAACACCCCATGCGCCGAGACCCGCGCCCAGGGCGATCACGAGAATTTTCAAAGTGTCAATCGCGCTTGCGAAAAATGCCATAAAGTTAGTCCTCCTTAAAATTCATAAAATTTATTGTTGTGGCCGCATTGGGCCTGAAACGAAAAAAAGCCGCCGCCATGCTCAAATAGAAAACCTACAAAAACATGGCGGCAGCATAAGGGGCAGGACAAGACCTGCGGGGAATATTCAGTTGTCAGGGAGAATCACGAATCCGCAATGGGCGCCTCCTTTCCAAAGGGTATATAAAAGCCCGCCATATAATAAGAAAATAATACAGCGGGATTTTACGCGGTTGTCTGTGCTGCCAGTTCTTCCGGCGTGATCTCATAGTTGGGGTACAGCTCTCCGGGACGTACAGGCAGCCTTGTAGACAGGTATTTCTCTATGTCAAAGGCATTCTTTTCGTCAAAATCCGAAAGGTATTTGTAATTCGGGTGTTTGGTAATATCGTACTTCCGGGACAGGAAGGGACGTACGCCTCTGATCTGCAGGAGGCATTTGCCGCCGTCCATCACCGCAAGCTCGTCAACGGACATTAAATCTTTGCCCAGCTTTTGGAAATTCTGTCCGTGGGATTCCTGGGTGCCCTTCGTGACGCTGGTGTTATACATATCAATGGTTTCTTTCCCCAGCAGGGAATTCCAGCTTTTCAAGGTGGTTTCCTCCTTACCGCCCAGGAAAAGAGAAGAATCACAGTTGCCTATAATCGTGTCCATGTTGTCCTTATAAAGCGCTTTGAGCTGGCTCTGTGCCTGCAATACCAGGCAGGCGGATATTTCTCTTGAACGGATCGTTGCCATCAGCTTTTCCAGGTTCGGGATTTGGCCGATATTGGCCGCCTCGTCGATCAGGCACCGCACATGGACCGGGAGCCTGCCCCCAAATTTATCATCCGCCCGCTCACAGAGCAGGTTGAATAGCTGGGTATAAGCCATACTGACAAGGAAATTAAAGGTCGCATCCGTATCACTGATGATAAAGAACAGTGCCGTTTTTCTGTCGCCCACCAAATCAAGCTCCAGCTCGTCATACATGGTAATCTCCCGGACTTCCTTAATGTCAAACGGGGCAAGTCTGGCGCCGCAGCTAATTAAGATCGACTTAGCCGTCTTGCCGGCAGCCAGCTTGTATTTTTTATACTGCCGGAGGGCGAAGTGGTCCGGGTCTTTCTGTTCCAGAGCATCAAAGAGCAGGTCAACCGCATTTTTGAAAGTCTCGTCATCCTCCCGGACTTCCATAGCGTTTATCATTTCCACCAGCGTAGAAAAGTTCTGCTCATTGGAAGGAGCTTCATAATAGATGTAGCCGATCAGAGCCGTATAGAGCAGCGTTTCGGCCTTGACCCAAAAATCGTCCCCGGATTTTCCTTCGCCTTTCGTGTTGGCGATCAGCACCGTTACCAGTTTGAGAATGTCCTTCTCATTGTGGATATACGCAAAAGGGTTATAGTGCATACTCTTTGAGAAATTGATGGTGTTGAATACCTTGATTTTATACGGCTCATACACGATCTTCCCATTCTTGCCCCGGACCGGCTTTCCGTCCTTATCCAGCTTCGGTGTGCCCCGGCTTAACAGCTTTCCAACCTCAATCAAGACCGTGCCTTTCGGATCGGTAACGACATAAGAGCTGTGCATCTGCATGAGATTGGGCTTGATAAAAAACCTCGTTTTGCCGGAGCCGGAACCGCCGACCACCAGCACATTTTTATTCCGGGCGTTGGCCGGGTTCTTCGGCCTGCCGGACATCATAAGCCCCTCGCTCTGCGTCAGAATGATGTTATTTTCCGGCTTTGGGTCCATAAATGGGGCAATATCCGTTTTGCTGCCCCAGCGGGCAGAACCGTATTCCACGTTTTTGCGGTACTTTTTGGCGTCCTTTCCTTTGAGATACACCGCCAGCCGCACAATGACCGCACCGCCAAGACCCACCAGCCAGTCCATCGCCGCACCGGGCCACATGCTCTGAAAGGCCAAAGTGAAACCTTCACTTAGCCCCAGCAGTTTTTGCGAAGCATCCGCTCCGGGAGCCAGCCGCACCGCCTGGCCCAGCTTTGCGAATACAAAAAGGAACAGAAGGTAAGGCAGGTGGAGGATCACCTGCTTTTTCAGGGTGTCGGTATCTATCTTCAACGCTCCGGCCCTCCATGCTCCTTATTCTTTACCTTGTCACGGCCAAGCGTCTGCGCCAGCTCTTTGAATTTGGCGAGCTGGGAAAGCAGCGACGGCCTGGTGCTGCGGGCAAGGTCTTTTCTTGTATATTCCTTAAATGCCGCGGTCAGTGCGTCCGCCTGGTTTGCCTTGAAATATACCGTCCATTTGGGCGGGTCCGTGTCGGGATCCTTTTCAATGTGATAACGGACCTCATGCTTTTTGGCAATCCGTTCAAAAGAGCGAATCCGCCCGGTCACTTCAATGGTACTGGCGCCGGGGTCCCTGGCGGTCAGCCGTTTCATGCTGTTACGGCCAACTTTCGGGGTATTGCGGTTCTGCTCCATCTTTTGAAGCGCGGCGGCAATGGCTGCTTTCAGCACCCGCCCGGACAGCTTTGTTGCCTGGACCGTGACTGACATGGTTCTTTGTTCAATATCTTCCTGCACCTGCATCCTCCTTCCTGAAAAAATGTAGTCTGTTCATTACCGCACCTCACTTAGCACCTGCTGGCGCGGGGCGTGTTCATGGGCTTTCGCCGCCTGTTCGATCTGAATACGGGCGTGCCGAAGGAGCGTCTTAATCATGGAAGCCGGTTCTTTCACTTCCGAAAGGTGCTCCGTCATGCCTTTGCACTCGTCCGGCAGATAATCCGCCATTGCTTTACAGGCATCTTCCAAACTTCCGATGAAGCCCCAGCAGCTATCCGAAAGCTCGCCGTTTTTATACAGCTCAAAACCATAGCACTCACCCCGGAGATAGGCGTCATACTCGGCAACCTCGCCCCGAAGCAAATCCTCGGCTTTCTTTCGGAGGGTGCCGGTCATTTTCTCCCCGCCGAACTCTTTCAGCGCATCCTCTTTGGAAACATATACCCAACCTACCTGCCCGCTGTCCCAGGGATCGTGAAAGCTCTCGGTCTGCATGGCAAGGCCGCTGTGATCCAGAAGATACAGGGGCATCACAATGTATTTTTCAGAGATCACCCGGAGCATGGTATCATCCACGGCGCGGGGATCGGGGTGGTCGCCGGTCATTTTCCGGCTCCAGACCATATTTACCATGCGCTCATAGCGTTCCATGCCGCGCTCGTTGTTGCCAACGGTGTTTAGGTACATTTCCCGAAGAAAATCGTCCTTGTCAACATAGTTGTGGTGATCGCCCAGGGCATAGCGGGGGTAGAAGCATACCATTGTTCCGAAGTTATCATTAACCTCACGGGGACTGATCAGCATATCGTCCGGCTGCACCATTAAGGCATAGGGTTCCTGTTCTGCCATCAGCATAAGCCATCAGCTCCTTTCCGGTTCTTTCTTTTTCTCCGGCGTCTTAGGTTCTGCTTTTGCCGCCTGCTTCTTTGCGTCGTCAAGCTGCTCCCGTAGCGACACATCCCGCTTTGCCTCCGGCTGCCGGGCACCGCCCAAAAAATCCGGCACTTCCTTAAATCCAATGCTGTCCACATAGTAGGCGGTGTCGCTGCCTTTTTCGTGGAGCACTACCACATCAGAGACAGAAAGGGAGTGTCCTCTAAAATCCTCCGGGTGGTCGGTGTTAAAGCGGGTATAAATATCTTCCAGTGTTTCGCCGGGTGAAAGCTCCGCCGCATAGACCATTTGGTAATTGTCCCTGTCTACCGGGAGCCCTTTCTTTTCCAGCCAGTCAAGAGACATAAAGCGCAGGTCGTCGGTGCTGTCCGATAAGTCAAGCTGGTAAATGGAGTAGGCGCTGATCCCGTATTCCTTTTCATAGGCGGCAATGCGATTCAGCAGCGGTCTGGCCTCGCCGTCCAAATGTTCCTCCTGAATGACAGTTGCCATCCTCATGCGTATCTTTCCGGTCTGCCCGGAAAGCAGTTCGTCCGACATGCGTTCTTTTTCCTCATGGAAATCGGGGTGCATATCCGCATAAGCGTCACTGTACTGCCGCAGGAACACATCCAGGTCAAAGGCCAGGTCCGTGGAATCGTCCAGCCGCATTTCTTCCCGCTGCGCCTCCTGTGCGGCCATCTGCGCCCGCTGTGCCTCCTGTTCTTCAGGGGAAGGGACCGGCTGCTTGACCGCCAGGATTTTCCCGGCAATGCGGACAAACTGCTCCGGGTGCTCAAACTGCTGCCGGTATTTCTCCATAAGGTCTGCGGGAAGGTCTGTAAAATCTTCCTCGCCAAGCCCGCAGAGAAAGAAATTCCCGGCAACAATATCATAGATATTGCCCTCGTCATCACGGAGAGCACGGTTCAGGGGAAGCCCCATATATTTGCCGTCATCATTACAGATCAGGGCAACCGGGTCCTCGTAAGGGTAAACAGCCTGAATGTCCCCGCCGACAGCGGTCTGCAATGCCTCCAGACCTTCGCCAATATCCACCGCATAGGGGACTTCCCCAGGCTCTACCATTAACACGTTCATAACTGCATATCCTCCTTCTTTTTATTCGGCTTTGCCTGCCGCCTGCCTTCTTCCCGTTCTTTCCCTGGTTGCGTTTTGGAAGCGGTAAGCCTGCTTACGACAGAACCCTTCGCCGCATTCTCCGCCTCAATCTCTTTTGCGGATAGCCTGCGAAAACTGTCCATGTCCGGGATAAGGGCAAGCCCGCTGCCATTGTCCCATTTCACATGAATCTGCGACTGGTCATCCACATAGTTAACCGTTCCCCTCATTCCTGCCGGAACCGGTGCAAACGGATCATCCATCCCAATCAGTTCCAGCCTTGTACCGGGAGGGTATGACTGCCGGTAAGATTCTGCCATGCGCCGATTCTTTTCCCACTCATTCATAAGCTGCTCCTTTCTTCTGACTGATGTTTTTCTCCCCGTCGGATCGGTTGCCCGGACTCTTTTGCGCCCAGCTTCGCCGCCGCCAGTTTCCCCAGCACGGAAGGCTTTTCCGACTTTTCGGGCAAAGAAATACCGCCCTCCGAAACCTCGGCGGCGGTGTGCTCTGCCTTGACCGGCTCCTGGCCCTCTACGGTATAACCGGGAAGGAGGGCACCGTGAACGGTAAAGTGGCGTTCATATTTTTTCGGAATCTGCGGGGAAATTTCAGTAAACAGGTGGGAGTAGGCTTTCTTGCGCCCATCCAGATATTTCATAGCGGCGGCTTTGTCTGTATAACGCTTCTGGTTCTGTCCGGCGATCTTTTCCCCATATCCCTCCTTTGGGGAATTCACATACACATCCCAGGTCACATACCAGGCAACCGGAACGCTTTGTTGCGTTTCCCGGTCATATTTGGTATCTTCCCAAACGCTGCAAGTCATCTTATAGACACGGTTGCTGATTTCCTCGGCATCCCGCCAGTTACCGGTTTTGCGCCATTCATTTCCCGTATGCACAACCTCCGGTGTCCGCAGATATGCCAGCGCACGGTTCAATTTCTGCGTGACTGCTGCCTGTTGTTCCCATTGTTTTGCCGCCGCCTGCACGATTGCAAGGGCTTTCTGCTCGCCGTCCATGCTGTCCTGACGCAGTGCCTCCAGTACATCCGCGCTCTGCGTAATCAGGGAAGATATATCCACATCCTCACAATATACGCTGTGATCCAATTTAAGCTGGCTGCCTTCCGTCAGATAATCAAAACGGTAAACCTGGTAATCCTTGTTTTCTTCCAATGTTCCACCTCCTTAAATCTCCGGCGCGTGGGACTTCTTGGGAGCCGCTTGCGCCGGCGCACTTTTTTCTGTCGGCCTTGCCGCCGCAAGCTGTCCGATCACCGAAGGGCGTTCCATCGTAAATATGGAAATTTGCTCATTTTCAGCCAACGGTACAGCCTGCACCGCAAGAGGCAGCGTTGTTTCCGCGTGGGTAAGGGTGTGCTGCAATTTCAAATCTGCCACGATCTCGTCAAACACCGCATTGATCGCCCTGCGTTCCTCACCCTGGGGATAGGCTTTCAAAACTTCTGTCTCCCCGGATTTATCCATAACGAGGGCTACCGCGCAATCCGCATGGCCTGCCAGATAATCAGAAGCATAGGGCAGCTTATCCTTGACATAACAGGCAAAAGCCCTGGCTGTCATTTCCGTGTTGCTGTCCCAATAGCCGCCGTCTTTTTCACATTCCTTTCCCATTTTTACGGAATTGCGGTAGAAGTTGGTCTCTGTCCGCCCGATCTGCGGGGTTTCCTGCTCCTGAATCCCGTGAAGCATCCGCTCGAACATTTCCAGACGGTCACGTTCACTTTTGGGGATCACATGGCCGCTGACGGATTTCTTTAAGGTGCTGATCTTATCCACGGAACCGACCTTCCCGGAAAGGAAAGCGTCTTTTAATGCTGCGTACTGTTCCAGCGTACTTTCACTGCCATACCGCTTCAAGGAGCCAAGCACCGCCGAATCCAGCCAGCTTGCCGCGTTTTTCTTTGTCCGGCTGTTCTGTGCCTCGGTGCGTTTGGCCGCCTGTTCCGGCATCTCCGGTTTGTACTTCATGGTATCAATGAGCTTTTGGAACAATGGGTAAAGGCGGGGCTGTTCTGAGAGCATCCCTTTCGCGCCCATCTTTGCCCCCAGGTAGTCGTCAAAGCCGTGCCACCATTCATGCGCCAGGGAACCGGCCCCGTGCATCTTCGTAAGGTTGATGACCTTGCGGAGCGGTTCATAATGGGCCGCGGCGTTGCCGCTGCCTCTGGCACCGAAAGCGATAGCAAGCGTGCCGCCAAAGGCAATGTCCTGATCGCTGATCTGCAAGGCAGCCGCCAGGTCTTTCAATGCTTCAAACCCCATGTTCAGGGACGCCTGCCGGTCATTCTGGTTCATCCAGTTTCCAAACTCGCCGCCACGGAAGCCGAAAGTATCAAGATAATGCTGCCCGGTGATCTCCTGGCCGCGCCGGTAGTCCGGCCCAGTCCTTCTCACATGCGCAAGCTGCGGAGGGGTAAACCGGACCTTTCCGCCTTTGCTCCGCTGCCGGGCAAAATCCTGTACCCATTTCAGGGCTGCCTCGCGGGATTCCAAGTTTGTCTGCAAAATAGAATAGCCCTTCGTCACATAATAAGTGCCGGGTTTCCAGTCGTTATTTCTGGAATAGGTGTTTTTTCCGTCATTGAAGTGGATCGCATAGCCCTTTGGCACCTTCTGGTCTTTGGAAACGCCAAACTGTTCCTGCTGCGCCTTCTGCGTGAAATCCCGGTCAAAGTGGGAAGCCGAGCGGATATGTAAGGTCTGCACCAGCTTATTGGTAATGACCGGGTTATCCAGGGCTTTCTTCGTAGCGCGGTAATGGGTTCCGCTGGCCCAGCCCTGCACCTGCTCCACATATCCATTCTGTATCAGAAAGCGGTCATAGGCTTGCATGGCGTCATCCAATGTGCGCACATCCTCGATCACGGCCTGTAGCTGCCGGACGGTCTCAATATATTCCTCCTGCCTGGCACGCCTAAGCTCCGGGGTCTTGTCGCTGTACCGGTATTGGGGAGAAGCCCCCAGGCTGTCCCGCGCCTTTTTGATGAAATAGACAACACCGAGGGAAACACCACCGTCAAGCATGGCCTGATAGTCCGGCTTTTTCCAGACATTATCCTTCTTGACGAATTTCTTCGCCTCCCGCTCATTCATGGCGCCCAGGTCGTCTACATATAGACCGCGGTCTTTCCAGAGGTCTTTTTTCGCGCCTCCGATCTTTTCCCCAAAATCTTCATGCTGTAAATTTTCTGCCAAACATTATCACCTCCAGTCTGTGCAAAAATTTACCGCTCCGGCGTGGAACGGTTTTTCTCTGATTGATGAAGTTTCGGGCGGTTCCCCGCGAGCCGGTCCGTTTCCCTGCGTACCAGGGCGTCAACCGCGCCCAAATCCTCCGGGGCAACAGCAAATTCCCGGTAGTTCTCATACCACAAGCCTGCCCGGACCGCCGCAATGGGGGGTATCTTTTCCGGGCCGGAAGGGAGAAGTCGGTAAACCGGCGCTTCATCATAAAGGAGCATCTGCCGGGCCGTCCCCAGCGGTATGCGGTACATGTCTGTATCGGGGTTCTGTGCCGCCTCCATATAGCTGATGTTCAGAAGTTCCTCCAAATCCTGGGCCATGTAGGAAAACGCCTGCTCTTTCCACCGGCTGAACATGCCGGAATAGTGGTGCTGCCATTCTGTGACCTGCTCCGGCCTGTAGCAGAACCCCCAGCTTTTCAAGGCGTCTTTTTCGCAGAGTTCCATAGAGTGCCATTTTTCAAGGCTGACTGTTTCCATGCGTCCATTTGGACGATATATGTCAACACCATAAGGGGAGAGGGTATTTCTTTTCACGTCCTGGCGCAGCGTATCTAAGTCCAGCATCATAACGTCACCGTACAGGCGGCCATCCTCTTTCCGGTCCGTGTGAAACAGGAAAGCCCTTGCCCCGATATATTCCGTTGTAAAGATCATCTGGTGGAGGTCTGCCGTGGAGCAGTAGGCGTGCAGGGCATCCGACAGCCACATGTGGTTTTTCCCCATAATGGCAACCGAATCCGCCCCGGTATTCGTCACCAGGGAATGTATATTAAATTCTAATTCCCGCAGGAAGTCGCCCGCGAAGATATGGAGCTCATAAGCAAATGTAATAAGGTCCGTGTCGCGGATCAAATGAATCTGCGGAAGCGGTTCATTGTTCAATCAAATTCCTCCTTTCACTCTGAACCTGATAATCTACCGGCTGTCCTTGTCGCGGGAAGGAGCCGGCTGCTTTTTCGCCGGTTCCACTTTTGCCGCCTGCTCCCTCATGGCTTTCAGAACAGAGGGACGGCGCTCTGCGGATTGTTCCAATCTTTCCAACATGTCCAGTGCTTTTTCCGCACTCTTTTTCACTGTCCCCATGCACGCACGGCTGGCGCGGTAAGGAGCCTTGACATACCGGGCAATCTCACCACCGGTCTTTGCCTCCTGAACCGCTTCCTTTCCCATCAACGCCAAGCGCATATTTTTCAGGTGTTTCCCTGCCTCGTGGTACTCGGACACAAAGGCGTCAATCTTTGCCATTGCCCGGTTACTGGCCTGTTGGTGGTTTTCCGCACCCTGGCAAATCGTTTCCAATGCCGGTTTCAAGTGAAGAAAACGGGTGATCCCATTCAGGGCAGCAACACCGCGTTCCTTAAAATCCGCCAGGATATGCTTGCATCCCTCAACGATCCGGCCTTTCAGTTCCGATAATTTCTGCTGCATGGAAGTGACATTCGCCTCCAATGCCTTGCAGGTCTTTTGGAGGGATGCTTTCAGGGAATGATCCTGCATTTTCAGCAAATCCTCCCGCATAGCTTCCAATTCTCCAAGCGCAACAGAGAGACGGCTTTCCATCGTTGTGACAGATTCAATGAGTTTCGCAAAGTCCTCATAACCCGCAGCGTTGTGTTCCTTTAGGAGCGCAAGCAGCGCTTTCACCTGTTCATTTTCGGCAATGGGCTGTTCCATCCCATCGACAGGTTGTGTGATTTCACCTGCCATTTATGAATCCCTCCCGTCCTCCGGGGGCTGCCCGCCGGCGATCTTGCTCACAATTTCCGGCCCGGTCTCATAAATCTGCATCAGGCGTTTTGCCGTGCCGCTGGGCTGAACGGCGCCGCTGGTCCAGAGACGGACAGTGGAGGGCGTAACGTTCATTAGAAGCGCAAAGCCCTTTTCGTTCATATCCAATTTTTCCATAAGCGCCTTAACCATATCGGGGCCATATTCCGGGCACCGGGCGGCCTCGGCGATCATCTGCAAAGCGGTATTTTCTGTTTTCGTCATGCTAAAATCCTCCTGTTAAATTGAAATAGCCGCCTGTTTCTGGCGGCATTGTAGTTGGCGGTCCTTGATCTGTTCCCTGGTATATAGCAGCTTTTCGTTATAGTCCTTTCCGACGCGGGGTGGGTTGACGCCTACCCGTATGTGCTTAAAACGCTGATCCTTATGGAGCATGGCTTTGATTTTCCGGGCATTGGTAAGGCCGCCAAAATCATTGTCCATGTAAAGCGTGACCCGCTTTATTTCCGGGTGGCGTTCCAGAAATGCCGTCAGCGCCACATGGGAAGTGCCTCCCAGGGATAAGCGGTAGCCATCCCATTTCCAGCCTTCAAGCTCCTGCAGCGTGGCATGGGAAAGGGCGTCAATGGGAGCCTCAAAAACAGCCACATGACGGCTGCCCGGATTCCGCGGCGGGTAGCAGAAGCTAAATTCCTTGTCGCTGCCGTAAACATCCTTTCTGAGATTGCCGGTGATACTGCGCATACAGGCAAACTTCGCTTTCCCCGCGTTGTCCTTACCGACAAACACACAGACCGGTTCTCCATGATACCGGGCTTCATAGAAAAGCCCGTTCCGAAAGCACCGGCTAATCACGTCCGAGCTGATTCCGCGCCGCTGCATATACGAGACCGCGGCGGTAGCGCACCGTCTGGCCCAGGGCAGCGTAAACGGTTTCTTTTCCGGCTCTTTCCGCGCCTGCTTTGCTGCCGCGCTTTGGTAAGCCGGCACCTGCCGGATTTCTCCGCCTGCCAGTGTTTGCACCGCATCCACCAGACCATAGCCCCGAATCTGGATCAGGTAATCCAGGGCGTTGATACTCCGGCCCCGGCTGTTCCAGTACCAGTACCGTTTCCCGGTCACATAGACCAGGCTGTCATGCTCCTTGTGGCGGTAATTGGGGCCGTCCCGTTTGAGTACGCCGGGCTCATGGGATTGCAGATAGGCGAACAGGTCTGCCTCCCGTGCCGCCTGAATCTGCTCTTTGGTTACGCCGGGCATGGTGCGGGCACAGATTTTCGTTTCATCGTGCTTCGCCTCCTTCCTGTGATGATATGAAAAAAGACGCCCGAAAGCGCCTAACAGCCGTACAGGTCATGGTTGACCTCCGCACGGTAATAGCTATCCATCGTTGCCGGGGCGTTATACAGCGCCGCCAGCAGATAAGCCTTGATGTTGTTGACTTTCGTAACATTCTTGTCGATACAGTCAAAAACATACTCCAAGTGGCCGGAATTGATCTTTAAGAACCGGCTCCTGACAACCTCCCGTGGGAAGTCGTCTCCGGCAATGCGGATATATGGCCGTCTTGACAGCACCGTTTCCAGCATAAGCTCCACAGTCTCGTCCATGCGTTCCTGTCCGTACCGTGGAACCAGGAAGTCATACTCAACATTCTCTTTGATAATTTCACGGTATGCCTCTGCCATATCCATCCGATCAATCCCATCCTGACAGCCTGCCGTTTCCGGCTCTGCCGGATAGATTGATTGATGTGTCCTTGATATATCCGTTTTTGATTTTTTAGTCCTTTGTGGATTAGTATTTAATTGTGCGGGATTTTCCTGTTCAGGTTCCGCCTGTTCAGGTTTTGCCTGTCTTGGATTTACCTGTCTTGGATTTTCCCGTTTAGGTGAAACACCTTGTTTTACGCCGGTTACAGGCTTTTCGTGGATCGTGTACTCAATATCGCCGAGCTGTCCGTTTTCATAGCGGAGGCGCTGCCTGGTGAGATACCCGTGCCGTTCCAGCTCCTTCAGGGCGGTAGTAATGGAATCCACGCCATCCCTGCAAATATGGGCCAGCCCCTTTGTGGTATAATCCCAATCTTCCGGCAGCGACAGCATAAGGGAAAGAAGCCCCTTCGCCTTTAAGGACAGTTCCGTATTGCGCAGGTGGTGATTGCTCATAACCGTAAAGTCCTTTGTTTTCTCTACACGGAATACAGCCATTTCACAGCCTCCTTTCTTCGGTTATTCCGTTACAAAGCGCGGTCCCTGCGGTCATAATGGAGATGGCCGCCTGAGACCTTCGCATGGTTTTTCAGTTTGACTTCGCCCCGTTCCTGGCTCTCTAAGAATTTCTGATGGCCGGCCTCCGTAAGAAACAGGCGCATCTTATCGCCCTTGTCCCCAACAGGGGAATCATAGGACAGCACATCAAAGACGATCATGTGCTTTACCTCTGGGTCAAATCGTTCCAGCCCCATGATGTCATGCCCCTTAAGTTTCTCCGCGCCAGACTGCTGCCTGGCCTCGGCGATCCTTTCCCCAATGGTCCGGGGCGGGTGGGGCAGCCGGTAATTTTCCTGAATATCCCGCACCAAATCCATGCACTCACGATCCGACAGGACACGCACCTTTGCCATAAGGCTTTCCGCTGTCTCCCGCAGCTCGGAATTGTTTGAGTAGCGCACGGTCATGTAAAGCTCATTCAGGACCTTTGCCTGGCAATCTCCTTCGACCTGAAAGAGCATCTTTTTTTCCATTTCATTCAGTTCCATGTGTGGCTCCTTTCTTCTAAAAATCTGCATGAAAAAAGGGCGTCCACCTAATAAGATGAAACGCCCACGGCAATCAGCGGTCAGGCAAAATGCCGGACCGCTGGCACTATTCAGTTTTGTCGTTAATGTAACAGCCTCCTTTTTTCGTCAATTTTCTCGCCATATTTCAACTTGGGAAAAGGAATTGAATAGACGGCGACAAACGCTGAAACCCCTTGAAAATCAAGGCTTTTTCCGTTTGTCGTTATTATACCGTAATGGCACAGCTGCGCCTCCCTCTTGCTCGCCAACGGTGTGCCGCTCAAACAGATTCAGGACTGGCTGGGGCACTCGGATTTTTCCACCACGGCAAACATCTACGCCCATCTGGATTACAGTTCGAAACTCTCCTCGGCGCAGGCGATGGTGAGCGGTATGCCCCTTCCCGAAGCGGGAGATTTCGGCAGCAGATGGGAGCAAAACGCAGAAAAAAGCGGGGAATAAAGCAAAAAGCTGTTCTTTCCAAAATTTATGGAAAGAACAGCCCAAAATCGGGTGATTTTCGGAGCGGGCACAAAAAAGAAAAAATCCAGAAACCCGCATGGTTACTGGATTTTTCGATGGCGGAGCGGGTGGGATTCGAACCCACGAGCCCGTGAGGACTACCTGATTTCGAGTCAGGCCCGTTATGACCACTTCGATACCGCTCCCTATATGCTCAACCGCTGTTTTTCCTCGCTTTTTTTCGATGAAAAAGGGCTTTGGAAAGAACTGACGGAAAGAACAGCAAACTTATTCAATTTTCGAACCGGGTAAAACCCGCATGGTTACAAGGTTTTTGGTGGACGAAACGGACAGCTCCCCGCAAGATTTCGAGTGCGCCCCGTTATGACCACTTCGATACGTCTCCGTATAAAATGTAAGTAAGGAAGACGAAAATCGCCTTGCCTTATTGCTCAAATATTTTAGCAAAAACAGGGTGGGATGTCAATACAAATCTTCGGAGAAACCAAAATAACGATGATGGCTTTAGACTTATCGCAAAATTCGTGTCGAATCAGCGTAAACCAAGGAGATGGTTCGACGTCCCCAGAAGGCACAAAGCCGCCTTCTGTGTTTTCTGCCGAAGCGGCAAGCCGTAAAAAAGAAAGACAACCCGTGGTATTTAGCGGCAAAGTCCGTTTTTTGGGACACACGGTATGCTATATTATAAGCAATCTGAAACGAAAGGGAGGTTCTGTATGCGAATCAAAATCAGATTATCCAAAAAGAAGTTGCAAAAAAGAGCACATGCGGCGGAGCTTCCCGCCGTCAGAAAAGCGGTCGCGCCGTCCGTGGTGCGGGTCTATTTCCCTGCGCGGGGCTTTGCCTGTACGTATTACAACGACAAATTCGATCTGCGGCGCGGCGACATCGTGTATGTGGACGGGAAGTTAGAGGGCTTGCGCGGCTTTGTGACGGAGGTTTCCTACAACTTCAAGATCAAGCTGTCGGAATACAAGCGCGTGATCGCGCAGGCAAGCACCGAGGTCAAGGGCAAATTTTATACGGCAGGGGAACAGCTTATCACGTTTTCCCCCGAAACACTGCCCTACAAAAAGGCGGCCGCATGGTTCCTGCCGCCGGCAGACCCCGACGAAGCATACGCGCGCGGCAGCGGGGCAGGGGAGACGCTCCTTTTAGAGAGATTCCCGAAAAAGATAGAACCGCAAGCTGTCGAGCGCGGCGAGGCATATTATGCGGAAAACCGTGTGGTATATCTCGAACTTGCAGGCGCGCGCGGACGCGCTGTTGTGGAGGGGAGAAAGCCCTATGAGGTAGAGTTTACCTATCAAAACGGCGAGATCGGCGGCTTGCTTTGTACCTGTTATGAGGTGTCCGCTTGCAGGCACGAAGCCGCCGCCTTGCTGCAGCTTCGCGAGCTGCTTCAAATCATCGAAAAGCAGTATGCAGAGCAGTTCGAGCAAAGCGGATATTTCGCCGCCGTGCGTAAGGCGACACTGCTGGAATATGCCGTTGATAATCGCGAGAACGGTGGGTTTACGCTGGAGTGAGGGACAAACGGAAAGACAGGGGTCGGTTCTATGTCGTTTTAAGACACAGAACCGCCCCCTGTCTACATAGTGCTTCCCTGATCAGCCCGCTACGCGATGATCTCCATTTCCTCTGCATTGAATGTAAATGAATCCGTCTTTACTTCGTTTTCGCAGAACGCGAGCAGTTCTTCATACGAAGCGGTGCGGATGTCGATGCGCTCGACGTCCTTATTGAAAATGCCCCACTGCTCGCCCGCGTTGAAGGTCTTGTATGTCCATTTGATGCGGTTGATGTCGTTGCGGCGGTACTTGCGCTGCGCATAGCTTTCTTTTTCGCCGTTGTTGTATTCGCCGACGAGTACGGCTACTCCCCAGTCCTCACGCGCGGTTTTGAGCTCGTTGACACGGTAGCGCACCATGCCGCGTTCGGTGTCGTACAGGTGCAGCTGGTACATAAGATTTTCATAGCCTCGGCTTTCGGGATCGGGCAGCACCGTTGTGGACCAAACGCCCTCAAAGGAGATCACATGGTTCGGGTCTATTTCGCGCACGGCGTGATAGAGCGTATCATAGGCCTCGTTCGTGCGGCGGGTCGCCTCTTCGCTTTCCGCTTCCCAGGCGTATTCCCCTGTGTAGCCGCTGTTGTTCTGCGGCTCGTTTAAAAGGTCATAGGCGGCGACTGCTTTATTGTCCTTGTACCGTTCAGCGATCGCTTGCCAGAGTGCGACGGTCTGCGCCATGCGTTCTTCGCTTTCATAAAGCTCGTTGCGCCCCGCCTTGCCGGTGCAGTGGTTCATGCTCTGCCCGCCCGGCGCGCCGTGTAAGTCTAAAATGACGTAAATGCCGTGTGCCGCGCATGTTTCCAGCAGCCAATCGAGGCGCTGAAAGCCGGGATTGTCAGCCGCATTCTGTGTAAGCCAACTGCCGTCCTCGTTCATAAAATTGCGGTACCAGAACGGCACGCGCACGCAGTTGAAGCCGAGCTTCTCAATTTGCGCAATGTCCGCTTCCGTGATGAAGTTTTCCTCATACGCCGCCACCAGCGCGGCGGTCTGCTCTGCGCCGAACCGCTCGGTTAAGACCTCCAGCGTGTCGTAATAGCCCCAGTCCTCCGTGTATTCCTCTACAAAGCTCATCCAGGTCTCCATGAGCATCCAGTTGCCGAGGTTGACGCCGTGGAGCACCACCGTCTCGCCCGATTCGTTTACAAGTCCTCCGTTCTGCACGGTCAGAAGCTGTAAATCTTTCGGATTTTCATTGCCGTATTCCGCCAAAGTACGCGGCGCGCTTTGGCAGCTTGCTAAAAGAATGCAGACCGCCAAAATGCACGCGAACATACGCGCAAAAGCCTTTTTCATTTCGAAGTTCCTCCTTTTTATGGATGGCTTATTTCTGTTCGATCGCCGCTGTTGCTTTATTTGCAGCTTTGATTTTTTGGTAGGTTTCGTCTGAAAACTTCGGCGCACGGTCATAGGTGAACAGCCCGTTTTGCTCCTGTTCCACATCGTAAAGCTGGGTGTAGCAAAAGCCGAACATTTTGCGATTACCGGTAAGGGCTGTTGTCAGCCCCGCATAGCGTGCGGCAAAATCGGTCTCGTTGTGCACGTCCTCCCCGTAGCCCCATGACTTATACTGCGCGTCCGCCGCCCACTTGATGCCGCCGTATTCGCTTACGAAGGTCGGCTCGCCGTTATAGTGCTGCCTGCCGGGATGGTCTTGCAGCACGTGCTCATACAGTTCGCCGTCTGTCTCAAGCCGGGCAAAGGAAGCCTTGAATTCCGCCGGATCGTAGCGGTAGTCGTGCACATCGTAAATATCGGTTTTTACGTGGAAATTGCCGCTTGTGTCAATGCATGGGCGGGTGGGGTCAAACGCCTTGGTCGCGTCATAGACGGCGGCAATCAGTCCGTCGCGCTGTTTTCTGCCGTGTGTATCCCACGTTTCGTTAAACGGGCACCAGCCCACGATACACGGGTGGTTGCAGTCGCGCGCGAGCGCTTCGAGCCACTGCGGCAAAAAGACTTCGAGCGCCGCGGGAGCGGATGTGTCTAAGCCCCAACTGCCGAATTCGCCCCAAACGAGATACCCGTACCGGTCGCAGAAATACAAAAACCGCGGGTCGAACACCTTTTGGTGCAGCCGTGCGCCGTTGAAGCCTACGGACTGCGCAAGCTCGATGTCCCGGATCAGCGCCACGTCGTCGGGCGCGGTATAAATGCCGTCGCGGTAATACCCTTGATCGAGCACGAGCCGCTGAAATACGCTCTTCTCGTTGATAAGAAAACGCATCCCGTCCAGCCGCACTGTCCTAAGTCCGAAATAGCTTTCGACCGTGTCGCCGGAGAAAGTCAGGCGCAAATCGTAAAGCCTGCCGTGCCCGACCTCCCACAAATGCGTTTCCGCAAGCGGGATTTGCACGACCGTCTCCCCGCAGGCGTTTTTGACCTCCTGCACGCCGACGGATTTCCCCTTGTAAGACGCCTCACAGCGCAAATCGCCTTTGCCGCAAAGCACGGTGTGTACGGTCACGCACCCCGCAGAGGGATCGGGGTAGAGACGGATGCTTTTGATGTAATTTTGCGGTGTGTATTCGAGATACACGCTCTGCCAGATCCCTGTGGTGCGCGTGTAGCTGCAACCGTAGCTTTTTTTGCGCGCGCTCTGTTTGCCGGAGGGGACAAGTCCGTTGCGTGTGTCGTCCTCACAGAGAATGAACAATTCGTTTTCGCCTTCCCGGACAAGGTCGGTGATCTCAAAGGCAAACGACGTGTACCCGCCCATATGCCTGCCCGCAGGCTTGCCGTTTACAAGCACGGTGGTCAGGTAATCCGCCGCGCCGATATGCAAAAATACGCGCCCGGCGCCTTTTTGAATTTCTACAGCCTTTCGGTACCACGCAAGGTTGATGAAATCCGTATAACCTATGCCGGAAAGCACGCTTTCGGGACAGAACGGAACTTGTATTTTTTGCGGATACGAAGCGGCTGCACAGAGCTTTTCGGCACGCGAAAAATCTTTTGAAAACCGAAAGCCGCGCGCCGCTTTTTTGAAGCCGAAATCCCATTCGCCGTTTAAAGGCTGAAAGGTCGTGCGCGCAAACTGCGGATTCGGATGTACACATTGGTTTTCCATAGCTTCACCCCGTTTTTTGTTTAGAACAATTCATCCAGTAAAGTGTAGTAGCGGATCTTTTCCCAATCGGGCTTTATGGCAAGCGCATCAAATAACAGCTCATCCGAAAAGCCCGGCTGCGGCTGACCGCTGAATTTCCCCGCGAAATTTTGGCGCAGACTGCGAAGGCAAAGCGCGATGTCCTGCCATTTGTCTGCCGTGCCCGCGCGCCCTAAATCGAGGAATCCGCTGATTTTGCCGCCCTGCAAAAAGATGTTCGGCAGGCAGTAATCCCCGTGCGAGAGCACAAGCTCTTCCCCAGGGCGATTGTCGCAAAGCCAAGAAAGCAGATGCTCCGGGTCGCGAAAGCCGCCCGCACCGAAGGTGTCGGGCTCGGCGTCGCCTACATCCACCGAGCCATGCTCTACGTTGTATTGCGCCGCACGCAGTTTTCGGTCGAGCGTGCTTTGGCACGGGCAATCGGAAATATCCACCGCCCAAAGCATTTTAAGTCCCTGCGCCAGCAGCCGGACGAGCTGTTCGGGCTTTTGCATATACGCCTTGTCACATGCAAGCACGCCTGAAAGGCGCGACATCAGCAAAAAGCTTGTATCGCTTTCACACGCATGAAAAAGCACCTGCGGCACAGGGATCTTCCCCGAAAGCCATTGGAGCATTTGCAGCTCGTTTTCTGCTTCTCTGCTTTGCGGGGCAACTTTCAGCACGGCGTCATCAAACAGGAAAATCTCGGATTCGGATTGTCCGAGCGTATCCACTGTAAAGTGTCTGCCCGAAAGCCGCGCTTGAAGCGCTGCGGGCAAGGAGGGCAGCAGCATAATTACACCTCGCCGTAATAGATGCACGTTTCGTATGGCAGCGGGACACGCCCGTTTTCCGCATATTTTCGGAAAAGCGCGTGCAGCGCCGCAACGTAGGCACCATACGCCTTGTCGCCCGCTTTCGGTGCGTAGGAGGAAGAAAGACTGCGCCCGACGAAGCCGTCCTCATCTAAAAAGAACGGATTTTCGAACGTCTTATAGGCGACGTGTCCGCCTTTGAAAAAGTCGGCGAACGCTTCCGGCGTCTGGGTTGTCCCACCCGAAAACCCTTTGAAATTCGGGCAATAGGTACGGTTGATCTCGGCGTTTTCCAGTACGATCGGGCTTTCAACGCGGTTGTTGTATAGGATGATGACTTTCCCGTCGGGCTTCAAAATGCGGCGGCATTCTGCCTGAAACCGCGCTTTGTCAAACCAGTGGAACGCCTGCGCCGCCGTGACGAAATCCACACTGCTATCGGCAAGCCCCGTGTCTTCGGCGGCAGCATCCACGGCAAAATAGCGCGGGTCGTCTGCGAGTTCGGCGTCCGCTGCTTTACGCATGTCCGCGTTCGGCTCGACCGCATAGATTTTCCGAACGCCGCGTGCGAGCAGCAGCGCGGTCAGGATGCCCGTCCCCGCGCCGATGTCGGCAACGGTGCTGTTTGCAGAAAAGCCGATCTTATCATATAAAAAGTCCAGCATAGCGTCGGGGTAGGTGGGGCGGTATGCCTTGTAAAGCTGCGCCTTGCCGCTGAATTTTTCTTCGTTCATAGCACGCCTCCTGCTTTTTCCATTTTAGCATACGAAGCACACGAACACAAGCGCAAAAACGTTGGATTTGTATAGCTTAATGGGGGATTTTATACACATGCCGCTGTCGGCGTTGCGCCGGTATGCAAAATATGCTACACTAAAGATATAACACACAAGGGAGCGCACTATGCTGATCCGACAAACCAGGAATTCTGAATTTGCCGAAACGGAAAATTTGACGCGCGAAGCCTTTTGGAACGTATACAGCCCCGGCTGCAGCGAGCATCTGATTTTGCATAAGCTGCGGCAGTCGCCGCAGTACGTGCCGCAGCTTGACTGCGTGCTGGAGCACGAGGGGAAGCTCGTCGCGCATATCGCCTACGCCGAGGGGACGCTCACGGATGAAGCGGGCTGCACGCAGCCGCTTTTGCTGTTCGGGCCCGTCAGCGTCCTGCCGAAATTTCAGAATCGCGGCTTCGGCGGCACGCTGATCTGCAATACGCTCGAACAGGCGAAGCGGCTCGGCTACGCGGCGGTCGTGATCACGGGCAGTCCCGCGTATTATCATCGCTTCGGTTTTGAAAGCGCTTCGGCACATGGTATATTCCACAAGGAATTCCCGCAAGGGGAGGAATCGCCGTTTTTCATGTGCAAGGTTTTGGATGCACAAAAAGCGCAGACGTTTCAGGGCGTTTATCAGGATCCGCCCTGCTATTTCGTGCAGGCGGACGAGGTGGAGGCGTTTGACCGCGCCTTTCCGCCGAAAATCAGAGAAAAGCGGCCCGGGCAGCTTTCGGAATAAGGAGACGGACTATGCACAGCTTAAAAGTCGCGTTGTTACAGCTTTTGCCGGGGCAAACACAGGCGGAAAATTTGCAAAAGGGGCTCGACGCCTGTCGCAAGGCAAAGGCGATGGGTGCAGACATCGCATTGTTTCCCGAAATGTGGAATACAGGATATTTTATTCCGCAGGATGCGGCTGCTTTGCGCGCGGCTGCGGTCTCGGCGGACAGCGACTTCGTCCGTGCCTTCTCGGATGCGGCGCGCGAGCTCCAAATGGCGGTGGCGGTTACCTTCTTGGAATCTTTCGACCCTGCGCCGCGCAATTCGGTGTGCGTGTTTGACTATAAGGGGCAAGAGGTGCTGCGCTATGCCAAGGTGCATACCTGCGCGTTCGACCTCGAACGCCCGCTCACACCGGGCGACGGCTTCTCCGTTGCCGACTTGGAAACGGCGGGCGGCACGGTGAAGATCGGGACGATGATTTGCTTCGACCGCGAATTTCCCGAGAGCGCACGGCTGTTGATGCTCGGCGGCGCAGAGGTGATCCTTGCGCCGAACGCCTGCCCCATGGAGATCAATCGTCTTTCGGCACTGCGCACCCGTGCCTATGAAAATATGCTCGCCGTCGCGACCTGCAATTACCCCGCGGGGCAGCCCGACTGCAACGGACACTCGACGGTGTTTGACGGCGTGGCATGGCTCCCCGACGAGCCGGGCTCGCGGGATATGTGCATTTTGGAAGCACCCGAAACAGAGGGGATATACTTAGCAAGCATCGACCTTTCCCGGCTTCGCGTGTACAGAAAAGAGGAAGTCATGGGCAACGCCTATCGCCGCGTACCGACATACGGCGCGCTTTTAGACCCCAAAGTGCACGAACCGTTTGTGCGGAACGAAAAATCTGAATAAAACCAAAAAGACAAAAAGCAAAGCCGACGCGAACCTGCGTCGGCTTTGCCTATATATAAAAGGACTATTCTACATCCTGCAGCGCGTCGTAGCCATGCTCGTTGGTGCTGACCTTGATGACGTCCTCCACATCGTAGACGAAGATCTTGCCGTCGCCGATGTTGCCCGTATACAGGACTTTCTGCACGGTATCAACCAAAACGTCGGTCGGGATCTTGGAAATCACCACGTCGATCTTGACCTTGGGCAGCAGCCGCGTTTCCACAGGCGCGCCGCGGAAATAGGTCTGGTGACCTTTCTGCATGCCGTGGCCGAACACGTTGGTGATCGTGATGCCTGTTACGCCGAGCTTTTCCAGCGCATCCTGCAACTCGGCGAAGCGCGACTGGTTGGTGATGATCGTGACCTTGGTCATCTTTACACCACCCGCCGCACGCGGCGCATGGACAACGGGTACGGCTTCTTCTGCCGGAGCGGATGCCGCCGGTGCCGCGGGAACCTTTGCTGCTGCGGGAACAGCGCCGTCTGCTGCGGGCGCGCTCACGGCGGTGACCGGCGCAAAGTCCGGATATGCCACGTTACCGTGCTCGCCGATGTCAAGGCCTTCGATCTCCTCTTCGGGCGAAACGCGGATGCCGCAGGTCTTTTTGAGCACCAGCCACACGAGCGCGGAAGAAACGAAGGTGAATGCGCCGACCGCAAGAACGCCGAGCAGCTCCACACCCAAAAGACGAAACCCGCCGCCGTAGAACAGACCGTTCGTGGTAGAAAGCGAGGTCACGCCCTCTTTGGCGAAAAGCCCTACACAGATCGTACCGAATACGCCGCAGCCGAGGTGCACCGAGGTCGCGCCGACGGGATCATCGATCTTGATACGGTCAAAGAATTTGACGAACAGGACGACCAGCACGCCCGCCACGGCGCCGATGATCATGGAAGCACCCACGCTCACATAGGCGCAGCCGCCTGTTACGGCAACGAGCCCTGCGAGGCATCCGTTGACCGTCATGCCAAGGTCGGGCTTGCCGATGAGGATCCACGAAGCGATAGTGGAAGTCAGCACCGCGACGATGGCGGAGGTGTTGGTGGTCATGAGGATATGCACGATATCCGAGGGGTTCTGGAAGCTCATCGTAGAACCGGGGTTAAAGCCGAACCAGCCGAGCCACAGGACAAAAAGCCCGATGACCGCCAGCGACATGCTGTGCCCGGGAATGGCGCGCGGCTTGCCGTCGCTGCCGTATTTTCCGATGCGCGGGCCTAAGATCATCGCGCCTGCAAGCGCCGCCCAACCGCCGACGGAGTGCACGACCGTGTCGCCTGCAAAATCCATAAAGCCGAGGTCGGCGAGCCAGCCGCCGCCCCATACCCAGTGCCCGATGATGGGGTAAATGACCAGCGTGAGCACAAAGGAGAAGATAATGAACGAAAGGTACTTGATGCGTTCGGCGACCGCGCCGGAAACGATGGTCGCCGCCGTGCCGCAGAACACGAGCTGGAAAAAGACCTTGCCCCAGAACGGTACGCTTGCGGTCAGCGTTTCGTCATAAAAGCTGAGATCGCCGCCGCCTAAGATGAACAGGTGTTCGGTCCCGATAAACGGGTTGTCGCCGCCGAACATCAGACCCCAGCCGAGCAGTAAAAAGCCGAGGGACGAAACGGCAAACACGATAAAGTTCTTGGAAAGAATGTTGACCGTGTTTTTTGCTCGCGCAAAGCCGGCTTCCACCGAGGCAAACCCAAGGTTCATAAAGAACACTAAGATCGCCGCGAGGAATACCCACAGGGTGTCGATGAGACTGAATTCCATATGCATCTCTCCTCCGAAATAAAAAAGAAAAACAGAGGGCAGCGACGCCGAACGGGACGTCACTGCCCTCTGTTTTGTATTATCATATCATAGAACTTGCAGACTGTCAAGACAATATTTTCTGTTTCTTACAATAAATTTCAAATAAAAAATCGTTTAAAATTACTTAAGCTCGCGAAAATATAATGCTATAACAAAGAAAATCGGTTAATTTCTACAAAAATATCGGCTGAGAAAGCAAGAAGCACTACAAAGATGAAATTTCGCAGAAAGTTAAAATTTGCAGGAAAATTTCAAAATCCTGCAAGTTGTCTTAACGGCGAAACGCCGGAACGCAGGCGGCTGAACCCTGTGCAAAAACCGCTTCTCCGTCTTTGTAAGTCGCAAGCACCTGCAAGGTGCGAAGCGTCTGCGGCGGCACGCACAGGGGGTTGCGGTCTAAAATTACAAGATCCGCACGCAAGCCTAGGGCAAGCGTGCCTTTTTGCGCTTCTTCCCCGTATTGCCAGGCTGCCGTGCGCGTGACGGCGGCAAGCGCATCCTTTGCAGAGATCGTCTGATGCAAACCGAGTGCAACACCGCTTTTGGTCTGCCGGCAGACCGCGCACCAGAGCGTTTCAAGCATGTCGGGTGCAATAACGGGCGCATCCTGATGAAAAGTAAAAGGCAGTCCTGCGCGCAGCGCCGATGCGGCAGGACTTAAATTCTCCGCACGGGTCTTACCGAGATTTTGCAGGTGCATATCGCCCCAGTGGTAGGCGTGTGCGATGAAAAAGGACGCGACAGCGCCGAGCGCGGCGGCTTTTCGGATCTGATCTTCGCCGAGAAACTGCGCGTGGATCATCACGGGACGCAGCGCTTTGAGCGTAGGAAACCTTTCCTCGGCGCGCGCAAGGCACCGTAAAAACTGTTCGCATGCCGCGTCGCCGTTGCAGTGCGCCAAAAGCTGCGTGTGCCTTTCGGCGGCAAAGCAGAACGCCTCATATACCTGCTCGTCCGTCATCACGCCGTAGCCGCGATAGTCGGGATCGCCGCCGCCGAGGTATGGTGCGCGCATCCATGCCGTGCGCCCCTGCGGCGAGCCGTCTAAGAATATTTTGACGCCGCCCACGCGGCAGTGCGGATTGCGCGAATCAGCGAGAAGCGCGCGGAATGCGTCAAAACTCTGCAAATCCGTGTATACGACCAGATCCAGCCGCAAACAGTCACTCGACAAAAGGTGCCTGTATGCGGGCAGCATTTCCGAAGTGCACATGCCCTCCTGCACGGTGGCGATGCCGTGTGCAGCGTACAGATCCTGCGCCTTGCGGTAGCCTTGCAGGAGCGCCGCATCGTCGGGCGGCGGCATTTGCTTCAGATAATGAAAAAAGGCGTTTTCCTCCATGTAGCCGGTTGGCGCGCCGTCTTGTATTTCGATCCTGCCACCGTCGGGGGCTTTTGTCTGCGCCGTTACGCCGAGCGCTTCCAGCGCCGCCGAATTGAACCAGCCCATGTGTCCGGATTTGTGGCGGATCACGAGCTTGTGCTGCGGTGCGAGCGTATCCAAGTCCGCAAGACTTAGGGTTTTACCGCTTTCCATGTCGGCGGGATCGAAATCCCACGCTGTGACCCAAGCGCCGGGCGCGATCGCCCTTTCTTGTGCAAAATTTGAAATACGAGCCTGCATTTCCCGCAAGGAGCGCACGCCGTTTAAGGAAACCTGCAAAAACGAATAGGCGACCTGCGTGAAATGACTGTGCGCGTCGATGAACGCGGGCAGCAGCGCCGCACCGCCGAGTTCCACCCGACGGCATGTGCCGTCGGCCTTTTTCGATACCGTGCGCAGATCGCCGATCTCGAGGATCCTGCCGTCCTCTGTGAGCAGTGCCTGTGCTGCCGCGCCGCGATCCATGGTCACGATGTCACCGCCGTAAAACAGGGTTTGCATGCCATAAACACTCCTTTTGCTTCCTGTATTTATCCTGCGCGCGGGAGTGCGAAATATCCGTCCGCCGCCTTGGAACCGAAAATCGGGAAGAGGTGTGGGAAAAATTCCCACCGACTCAAAATATCCCTGTGGGTCAGGCGAAATATACGCTTGTGCGTACAAACAACCGCGAATTTTGCCGATTCTTTGTAGATTATGGTTAAAAGCTGTCCGAAATATTTGTTCAAAATTTTCGGAAAACCGCTTGCAAAAGCGGGGCGGATTGATTATAATGGTGGTACTAATAGGAAATAGAAGTAAGTTGAAAGGCACTCAGAGGAAATAGAAGTACCATTTTGCAAGGTAAGTGGAGGTGAACGGCGGTATGATGTTTCAAGGCAATGCGGAATATACACTGGATGCGAAAAACCGTCTGTTCATCCCTGTCAAGATCCGGGAACAGGTGGGCGACAGCTTCATTTTGTTCCTGCCCCCGCGCGAAAAATGCCTGTATATTTACAGCGAAGCGCGCTGGGAGGAGGTCGCACGGGAAGTGCTTGCCAAAAACGACCGTGGGTATGAGCGCCTGATCTTCGGCAATGCCGTCACGGCGGAAACGGACAAGCAGGGGCGCATTACCATCCGCGCGGACTTCTGCAAACGTATCGGGCTGAAAAAGTCCGTGACCATTGCGGGCACGGGCGAACGTCTTGAGATCTGGGATACCGCTACGCGCAACGAAGAGCTTGCGCGGCTTGCCGAATCTGCCGATACCTATTCGGATATCCGCTTTTAACGGGAGCGCGGCGCTATGGATTTTGTGCATCATCCCGTATTGTTGTCTGAAACCATCGACGCGCTGCATATCCGCCCGGACGGGTTGTACTGTGATTGTACGGCGGGCGGCGGCGGACACGCAGCGGCAATTTTGTCTCACCTGAACGAGCACGGCAGGCTGATTGCCGTTGACCGCGATCCGGATGCGATCGCCGTGCTGCAAGCCCGTTTTGAAAAGGACGTGCGTGTGCGCGTGGTGCACAGCACGTTTGATCGAATTACAGACATTTTGCGCGGCGAGCGGGCGGACGGCGTTCTTGCCGATCTCGGTGTGAGCTCTTACCAGTTGGACACGCCCGAACGCGGCTTTTCTTTTCACAAGGATGCGCCTCTGGATATGCGCATGAGCAAAACAGGGCTTTCGGCGGCAGACGTGGTGAATACGTATTCCGAAGCTGCACTGCGGCAGATTCTGCGCGATTACGGCGAAGAAAAATATGCAGCCTCCATTGCACGCAGCATCGTGCGCGCTCGGGAAGAAAAACCGATCGAAACGACGTTCCGCCTTGTGGACGCCATCAAACAGGCACTGCCGCAAAAGGCAATGCGTGATGCGCATCCCGCGCGGCGTACGTTCCAGGCGATCCGGATTGAAGTCAACGGCGAGCTTTCCATGCTCGAAGGCGCGCTGGACGCGATGTTCGATTCGCTTCGCGTCGGCGGCGTTTTGGCGGTCATCACGTTTCATTCTTTAGAGGATAGATTGGTCAAGCGGCGGTTTGCCGCCTTTGCCGAAGGCTGCACCTGTCCGAAGGAATTCCCCGTCTGCGTGTGCGGCAAAAAACCGCGCGGGGAGGTCCTTTTGAAAGGCAAGGCACCGGCAGAAAGCGAGATCGAACAAAACCCCCGTGCGCGAAGTGCCAGACTGCGCGCCGTGCGCAAACTGCGGGATACACAAGAGGGCTGACGCGGAATACACGCGGGCGGCAGGAAAGGGAAGGCAGACATGGCGAGATACCAAAAATACAGTGACGCGGACTTCGCAAGGTTTGAAACGTCTGCGCCCGCATACAATCAAAACGCGGCGCGCAAGCTCGCGCCGAAGCCCGAAGCGTCGCCGAAGCCGCCGATGCGGCTGGTGGAGCGCAAGAAAAAGACGGTCGCCCAAGCGCGGCGGGAAATGAAGATCGGCGCGCGGCAGGCGGCGAAGATTTTGGCTGTATCCGTTTTTCTGCTGTCCATGTTCGCTGTGCTTTTGTACGGCAGGCTGCGTGTGGACGAGCTCACCCGCGAAGTGGATGCGGCTGCTGTGCAGCTGCAGGAAGCGCAGGATGAATACACGCGATTAAACATGCAGCTGGATTCCGAGTTTTCGCTTGAGCGCGTCGAGACCTATGCGCAGGACGTGCTGGGTATGACAAAGGCGGAGGGGTATCAGATCGAGCATATCGACCTGTCCGGAGAGGATGCAGTGGTCATCTCCGGAGACAAGACCCTGTCCGAAAGCAGCGAGGGGTCTTTTGTTGAACGGGTTTTGGAATATCTGAAATCGGAATAAAATAGGTATGAAAACGAGGGTTGAGGCTAAGGCAGCCTTGACTCTCGTTTGGTTCATCAAACCGTTACGTGCATTTTTTTGCACAATGTTTTTCTTAGGAAAGGAGTGCGTACCGTGCGAACACGACCGTCCAAGCAAACGGCACAGCGTGCCACGTTTGCATTGGTGCTGCTCTCTTTGGGCTTTTTGTACTGCATCGGCGCGCTGGCATACGCCGCTTTGATCAAAGGCGATGAATACCGCCTGAAAGCCGAGCAGAACCAGCTTTCCGATACGCAGATCGCCGCTGAGCGCGGTACGATCTATGATTCCAACATGAAGGTGCTTGCGCAAAGCGCCTCCGCTTGGCTTGTGTATGTGAACCCCTCGCAGGTGAAAAGCGACGAGCAAAACGAACTCATCGTCCGCGGGCTTGTGGACATTCTCGGTGCGGATGAGGAGGATGTGCGCTCGAAACTTTCCAAGACCGAGACCGGGTATCAGAAGATCGCGGGCGAGATTGAGACCGATGTCAAGGAAGCGTTGGAGGCTTATATGACCGAGCATAAGAACGCTTCGCTTTCGCAGGTCATCGGCATCGATCCCGATACCAAGCGGTATTACCCGTATTCTTCCTTCGCCTCCACCATCATCGGCTTCACCAATGCCGACGACGAGGGCATTGCCGGGGTGGAGATGCAGTATAACGATGATCTGACCGGCGTTTCGGGCAGGATCATCACCGCGAAAAACGCACGGCAGGGCTCTATGGGCAGCAGCTACGAGACGACCTACGACGCCGAAGCGGGCGAAAGCCTGGTGCTGACGATCGATGAGGTCATCCAATACTACCTCGAGCAAAGCCTGGAGCAGGCAATCACGGATACCGGCGCGAAATATGCTTACGGCATCGTCATGGACACGGATACCGGCGCGATCCTCGCGATGACCAGCCAGCCGGATTTTGATTTGAATAACCCGCGCGTGATCTCCGATACGACAAAGGCGGAAGAGATCGCCGCCATGACCGACCCTGCAGAACGTTCTACGGCGACCACCAACGCGCTGTATTCCCAATGGCGCAACCGCACCATCAGCGATACCTATGAACCCGGCTCTGTTTTTAAGACGGTCGTTGTTTCCGCTGCACTCGAAGAGGGCGTGGTGGATCTCGACACCACCTATACCTGCACGGGCTCGATTCGTGTAGCCGACCGCATCCAGCATTGCTGGAAACGCGGCGGCCACGGGACGGAAACGCTGACCGAAGGCTTGATGAACTCCTGCAACCCGTTCTTCATCACCATCGGGCAGAGCTTGGGGCAGGAGACGTTCTATAAATATTTCGAAGCGTTCGGATTTACCGAAAAAACAGGCATCGACCTGCCTGCGGAGGCGACCCCCGTCGCCGGGCAGACCTATCACGCGCTTGAAGATATGGGGATTACCGAGCTTTCGTCCAGTTCCTTCGGCCAGACCTTCCAGGTCAGCCCCGTTCAGATGATCACGGCGGTCAATACGATCGCCAACGGCGGCAAGCTCATGCAGCCGTATTTGGTGGATTCGAAGCTCGACGGCGACGGCAACGTGGTCTATAAGACTACGCCGACCGTAAAACGGCAGGTCATTTCCGAAAAGACCGCCGACACCGTCGCGAACATGATGGAGCAGGTCGTTTCCATCGGTACAGGTAAAAACGCCTATGTGGCGGGCTTCCATGTGGCGGGCAAGACCGGCACGAGCGAAAAGATCGGCATTGAGGGCGCATACATTGCATCGTTTGCGGGCTTTGCGCCGGCGGATGATCCGCAGATCACCATTTTGATCGCCATTGACGAACCCGTCGGCGAACACGGCGGCGGCGCGGTAGCGGCGCCCATCGCAGGCGAGCTGCTTGAAAAGATATTGACCTATCTCAATGTAGAACCGCAGTATGAGGAAGATGAGATCTCCAACATCTCCTCCGTTGCGCCCTCGCTTGTGAATATGACTGTGAGCGAAGCGCAGAGTACGGCGTCTAAATTCAAGCTGCGCGTCATCGGCGACGGCGATACGGTGGTTTCGCAGATCCCGGCGGCAGGGCAGCAGATGCGCACGGGCGGTGTGATCGTGGTTTACACCGATGCAGACACCCCGCGCGAAACGGGAACGGTTCCCGACCTTTCCAACATGACCATGTCACAGGCGAATTCCGCTGCCGTAAATGCGGGCTTCAACATCCGCATCGCAGGCAATACGCATTCCGGCGAGGTGCTTTCCTATAAGCAGAGCCTCGACGCGGGCAGCGAAGCGGAGCTCGGCTCTGTGATCACGGTGTATTTCAAATCCAATGTGGATGTACAAGACGGCTGATTTTTGAAAATCAGCTTTACGGATGCGGCAAAGACGAAGGTCTTTTAGGAGGAACAGAATTGCTGGTTTCAAAGCTTTTGGAAAGAATGGATGTGCGCGGAACTTATGCGGACGCACAGGCGATGGATGTCACGGACGACTCCCGCCGCGTGCGTAAGGGCACGGTGTTCGTGTGCATTTGCGGGGCGCATTTCGACGGGCACTCGGCCGCTTTACAGGCGGAGGAGAACGGCGCCGTGCTGATCGTCGCAGAACGCGATACGGGTGCGAAAAATCAAGTGCTGGTCGAAAATACGCGCAGCGCCTATGCCCGCCTTTGCGCGGCGTTTTACGGCTATCCTGCGGAAAAGCTGCACCTCATCGGCGTGACGGGCACCAACGGCAAAACCACCACGACCATGCTGCTCAAAGGCATTCTGGATCGCGCGGGGATCCGTGCGGGGCTCATCGGTACGGTGCAGAACATGGTGGGTACGCAAAGCTACCCTGCCGCGCTGACCACGCCGGACTGCAAAGAGCTTCACCGCCTGTTTGCGGATATGGTGGCTGCGGGCTGTACGCACTGCGTCATGGAGGTGTCGTCCCAAGCGCTCGACCAGCGCCGCGTAGACGGCTGCCGGTTCGATCTGGCGGTGTTCACCAATTTAACGCAGGATCATTTGGACTATCACAAGACGCTTGAAAACTATTTGGCTGCCAAGCGCCGTCTGTTCGAGATGGCGGATACGGCCGTTCTCAACACCGATGACCCGCACGCCATGCAAATGGTGGAAGGGCTGCCTGTAAAGGTAGTCACCTTCTCCGTCAATCGCGATGACAGCGACTATACGGCGAAAAACATCAAATGCACGGCGGGCGCGGTGCAGTATGAGCTGCTCGGGCACGGCCGCATTGCGCGCGTCCATGTTAAGATTCCCGGGCATTTTACCGTTTATAATTCCATGGGGGCGGCGATCTGCGCCATAGAAGCGGGGCTTGATTTTGAGCAGGTCATCGCACTGCTTGCCGAAGCACGCGGCGTGCCCGGGCGCGTGGAGGTTGTGGACACCGATACGCCGTACACGGTCATCATCGACTACGCCCATTCGCCGGACGGCTTGGAAAACGTCATCACCTCTTTGCGGGAGATCGCGCCCAAGCGCATCATCACGGTATTCGGCTGCGGCGGCGACCGCGACAAGACCAAACGCCCGAAAATGGGCAGGATCGTCGGCGAGCTGTCGGACGTGGCGGTTGTAACCTCTGATAACCCGCGCACCGAAGACCCCGATGCGATCATCCGGGATATTTTAGCGGGCATGCAGGGCTGTAAAGCCAAATGCATTGTCATAACGGACCGCACCGAAGCGATCCGTCGCGCACTTTCCCTTGCAAAACCGGATGATGTAGTGCTGCTGGCAGGCAAAGGCCACGAGACCTATCAGATCCTCAAAACCGGAAAGATCCACTATGACGAGCGCGAGATCGTCGCGGACATCCTGAAAGGCAAGAAATAAAATGGAATTGACGCTGCGGCAAATCGAACAGGCGACAGGCGGCAGGCTGTACGGTAAGGACGTGCGGCTTTCGAGCGTTGTCATCGACAGCCGCGAAGCAAAAGCGGGAGCGCTGTATGTCGCGATACGCGGCGAGCGGTTTGACGGACACGACTTCTGCGAAGCCGCCGTGCAAAACGGCGCGGCTGCAGTTGTTTGTGAAAAAGCGCCGCAGCCGGATATCCCGTATGTATTGGTCAAAGATACAAGGCAGGCGCTTTTGGATATTGCGGGCTGCTATCGGGACACCCGCAAGGATGTAAAGCTAATCGCCGTTACAGGAAGCGTCGGCAAAACGACCACCAAGGAAATGACGCATGCCGTGCTCGCGCGGAAATACAATACGCTCAAAACCGAGGGGAACCTCAATAACGAGATCGGTATGCCCAAAACGCTGTTTCGCATCACGCCGGAAACACAGGCCGCCGTCATTGAAATGGGCATGAACCACTTCGGTGAGATTGCGCGAATGACCGCCGCCGCAAAGCCGGACGCGGCGATCATCACAAATATCGGTGTGTCGCATATTGAATTTCTCGGCTCGCGTGACGGGATATTAAAGGCAAAGACCGAAGTCATCAACGGGATGCCCGTCGGAGCGCCGCTGTTTGTGAATGGCGATAACGACAAGCTAAAAGACTTTACAGATTCGCGCTGCCGCGTAGTACGTTTTGGGATCGATGCACGGCATGCGGATATCCGAGCGGAAGACATCGCGGAGGAAAACGGCGCTACACGCTTTACCGTGCGCTTTAACAATAGTGCGCAAAGCGTAAAGATCCCGCTTATAGGACGTCACCAGGTGTACAATGCGCTTGCGGCGTTCGGGGCGGGGCTGTTGTTCGATGTACCGTCCGCCGACATTGCCGAAGGGCTTGCTGCCTACACGCCTGCGGGCATGCGGCAGCGCATCCGGCAGATAAGCGGGATCACCGTCATTGAGGACTGTTACAATGCAAGCCCCGATTCCCAAAAGGCGGCGCTGAACGTCCTTGCCCAAATCAGGGCTTCGCGGCATATCGCCGTGCTCGGTGATATGCTGGAGCTTGGCGCATATTCGGAGGAAGCGCATCGGCAGGTGGGCGCATACGCCGCGCAAAGCGGGATAGACGCGCTGTACTGCTGCGGCACGGCGGCAAAAGCTATGGCAAAAGCCGCAGAGCATACCGTGCCGACCGCATATTTTACCAATAAAGACGATCTGTTTGCCGCGTTGTCGGCGGCGCTGCGTCCGGGGGATGCGGTGCTGTTCAAGGCAAGCCGCGGCATGGCGTTCGAGGAAGTTATACAAAAACTCTATGGGGAGTGGGACGAGAAATGAAGATACTCGCAGCTATCCTGCTGGCGGTCGCAATCGCCTTTTTGCTTTCATTTTTACTGGGCTTTGTTGTCATTCCGTGGCTGCGGAAGCTCAAATTCGGGCAGACAATTTTGGACATCGGCCCCGCGTGGCATAAATCCAAGCAGGGCACGCCCACCATGGGCGGTATCCTGTTCATCGTCGGCACGCTGGTCAGCTTCATCGTCGTGCTTGTGACGGATCATTTGCTTGGCGGCAAATTGTTTGAAAGCGGCAGCGTTGTTACCGACGGCGTGAAGGTCAAGCTGGTCGCAGGCGTGCTCATGGCTGTGGGCTTTGGGCTGATCGGCTTTGCGGATGATTACATCAAGGTCGTTAAAAAGCGCAACTTAGGACTCACCATTCTTCAAAAGTCTGTTGCGCAGATCGCACTGATGCTCGCGTACCTCGCCGCGCTGTTCATGTCGGGCAATACGTATATGTATATCCCGTTTGTCGGCAGCGTAGACCTCGGCTTTTTCTTCTGGTTTTTCGGCATGGCGGTCATATACGCTACTGTAAATGCCGTAAACTTTACAGATGGGGTCGACGGCCTTTGCGGCTCGGTCACGGCCACGGCGGCGATCGCCTTTGCCGTTGCAGCCGCCTTGCGCGGGATGTTCGGCGCAAGTATTCTGGCCTGTGCACTGTTCGGCGGGTGCGCGGGGTACCTTATCTGGAACCATTATCCCGCAAAAGTCATGATGGGCGACACGGGCTCGATGTTTTTGGGCGGCATGGTGGTAGCCCTCGCCTATGCCATCGACTGCCCGCTCATTATCCTGTGCTTCGGCGTCGTGTATGTGCTGGAGTTTTTGTCCGACATCTTGCAGATCGGTTACTTCAAAGCGACGCACGGCAAGCGGATCTTCAAAATGGCGCCGATCCACCATCATTTTGAAATGTGCGGTTGGAAGGAAAAGAAGATCGTGGCTGTGTTCACACTTGTGAATCTTTTGGGCTGCGCAGTCGGGCTTGCGTTGTTTTATTACGGCGTGATCGGGCAATAATCAGAACATAGGATTGATTTACTGTATTTGGGAGGCGGCATAGTGGCGGACACTGCGGCAAGGCGGCGCAAAGCGGCGCCGGCGGGCGCAAAGCATGCGCCGAAAGCGAAACGTCGGTGGGATTTCTTTGCGCTCGGGCAACTGGATATTCCGTTTCTGCTGTTGGTCATCACGGTTTTGACCATCGGCCTTGTCATGCTGTTTTCGGCGAGTTATACGTATGCTTATTACAATGAGGGCGGCGACAGCGCCTATTACTTCAAGCGCCAGCTCGTGTTTGCGCTCGTCGGCGTGACGGCGATGCTCGTTGTCTCCAAAGTGCGGTATGATTACTTTAAGCTGTTTGCGATTCCCGTGATGCTCGTGTCGTGGCTGCTGCTCATTATCGTGCTGTTCCTGCCCGCCGACCGCGGCTTCCATCGCTGGATCAATCTGGGATTATTCACGTTCCAGCCGTCGGAGATCGCAAAATTTGCGATCATCCTGTTCTGTGCGTGGAGCATGGACAAAAATCATAAAAAGATCGTCGGCAAGCAGGTCAACAACGCAAAGCTCAGCCAGATCGTGAAAGGGCTTTCAAACGGCAAAATCGTCGTGTACGAATCCTTTGTCATGCTTTGCTTTTACGCTTTTATCATTGTATTTACCGCGGGGCTTGTTTATCTTGAAAATCACCTGTCAGGCACGCTTTTGCTGCTTGCCATCGGCGTTGTTATGATGTTTTTGGGCGAGGTCAAACGCCATTGGTTCGTGCTTATCGGCATTGTCGCGGTGATCGCAGTCGTGTTCTTTGTGCTCAATCCCGAGATCCTTGAAAAATATGCAGGTGAGCGCATCACGGCGTGGCTTGACAAGGACTATGAGCCGCTCGGTGCGCGCTGGCAGACGAACAACTCCCTGTATGCCATCGGCTCCGGCGGACTGTTCGGCGTAGGACTCGGCAATTCCAAGCAGAAGCACCTGTATGTATCCGAGCCGCAAAACGATTTTATTTTCGCCATCGTCTGCGAAGAGCTCGGTTTTATCCGCGCGGCGGGCATTTTGCTTTTGTTCCTTTTGTTGGTGCTGCGCGGCGTAGTGATCGGTTTGCGCGCAAAGGACCGCTTCGGGGCGCTGCTCTCAATGGGTATTGTGTTCCAGGTGGGGCTGCAAACGGCGCTGAACATTGCCGTTGTAACCGACGCGCTGCCGAATACAGGCATCAGCCTGCCGTTTTTCAGCTACGGCGGCACATCCTTGATGATGCTGCTGTTTGAAATGGGGATCGTGCTTTCGGTCTCACGCTATTCCAGACTCGAAAAAGCGGACACAAGTGGGGTGTTCAAAGCATGAAGGTCGTATTCGCCGCCGGGGGCACCGGCGGACATATCAATCCGGCGCTTGCGGCGGCAGGGGAACTGCGCGCCCGCTTCCCGGAAGCAGAGATCCTGTTTATCGGGACAGAAGATCACATGGAAGCGCGTTTGGTGCCCGCAGCGGGCTTTGCCTTTCAAACCATCGCGATCGAGGGCTTCCAGCGTAAACTGTCACTGCAAAACCTGAAACGCAACCTGCATACGGTAAATCTGCTTTTGCATTCTACAGGAGCGGTCAAAAAGATTTTGCGTGACTTTGCACCGGATGCGGCGGTGGGCTTCGGCGGCTATGTCAGCGGGCCCGTCATCCGCACGGCGGCAAAGCTCGGTATCAAGACCGCCATCCACGAGCAAAACGCCTATCCCGGTGTGACGAACAAGGCGCTTGCAAAATCCGTGGATCGCGTTATGCTGACAGTCGAGGCGGCTTCGGCGCACCTGACCTGCAAAAATCCGCCCGTGGTGACGGGGTTGCCCGTGCGCCGCGAAATTTTAGCGGCGGACCGGGATTTTGCCCGCGCAAAACTGGGCGTGCCCGACGATGCGCTTTTGGTGCTGTCAATGGGCGGCAGTCTCGGCGCAAAGGCGATCAACGAAGCGGTCGTGGGGTTCATTGCCGCGCGCTGGCAGCAGAAAAATCTGATGTTCCTGCACGCGACGGGCAAATACGGCAAATGGGTGCCCGACAAACTTCGAGAGATGGGCGTGCCGGCGGACGCCAAAAACGTAACGGTGCGCGAATATATCGACGACATGGACACCTGCCTGCCTGCGGCGGATCTCGTCATCGGCAGGGCGGGGGCTTCCTCCCTTGCCGAGATCGAGGCAACGGGCAAGGCATCTATCCTGATCCCGTCCCCGAATGTTGCGGAAAATCACCAATATCACAACGCCATGGCGCTTGTCAACAACAACGCCGCGCGTATTTTAGAAGAAAAAGACCTTACCGCGCAGTCGCTGACCGCGCTTGCGGATGAACTTTTGCAAGACCCCGAAGCGCTGAAAACGATCGGGGCGAATGCGCACAAAATGGCAGTGCTTGACTCTGCAAAGGTGATTTGCGATATTATTGTTGATCTCATAAAAAGCGGCGGCTGAACCGAATAAAGGCATCCCGCATAGTATGGAGCGCAGAGGATTTTTCCTCCTTCCTACGATAGGGGTGCCAAAGTCATGGAAAAAATCATCATTCACGGGCAAAAACGGCTGTGCGGGGAGATCGAAGTTCACGGCTCCAAAAACAGCGCCCTGCCGATTTTAGCGGCCGCATCGCTCGTGCACGGGGTATCGGAGATACATAACTGCCCGCAGCTTTCCGATGTGGATGCGGCGATCCACATTTTGCAGCATCTCGGCTGTAAGGTCGTGCGCGACGGGCACACCGTTACGGTGGATTCCACCGGCATGAACGGCTACGAGATCCCCGACCGTCTGATGCGCGAAATGCGTTCGTCGGTCGTCTTTCTCGGGGCGATCCTCGGGCGGGCAAAGCATGCGCGTCTTTGCGCCCCGGGCGGATGCGAGATCGGGCTGCGCCCGATCGACCTGCATATTTCCGCTATGGAGCAGCTCGGTGCCCGGCTTCAAGAAGAGGGCGGCCGGCTGGAATTCACCGTGCCGAATGAGCTTGTGGGCGCGCGAATCACGCTTTCGTTCCCCAGTGTCGGTGCAACGGAAAACATCCTGCTCGCCGCCGCGACGGCAACGGGCAGAACGGTGCTGCAAAACGCCGCACGCGAGCCGGAGATCAGCGATCTTGCCGATTTTTTGAACGGCTGCGGCGCGCATATCCACGGCGCGGGCGACAGCACCATTATCATCGACGGCGTAAAGCGTTTAAGCGGCACGGGGCACACGGTCATCCCGGATCGCATCGCCGCATCCACATATCTGCTGGCGGGCGCCGTGACGCAGGGACGCATTTGCGTTAAGGATATCATACCCGCGCACCTCGGTGCGCTGCTGCCCGTGATGAAGGAAGCGGGCTGCGATATCACCGCAAGCGGCAGGTGGATCTGTATGAGTGCGCCGCCGCGCCTGCACCGCGTCAAAATGACGCGCACGATGCCGTATCCCGGTTTCCCGACCGATGTGCAGGCGCCGCTTTCCGCAATGCTGACTGTTGCGGACGGTACTTCCGTGATTATTGAAAACATTTTCGAAAGCCGCTATAAGCACGCCGCCGAGCTGCTGCGATTCGGCGCAAAGATCAGCGTCGAGGGTCGAATGGAGGTCATTGAGGGCGTGCCGCGCCTTTTGGGGGCGCAGGTTGTCGCCCCCGATCTTCGCGGCGGGTTCGCCCTGATCTTGGCGGGGCTTGCGGCGCACGGCGAAACGGTCGTGCGCGGTGTGGAGCATATAGACAGAGGGTACGAAAAGCCCGAGCAGATCCTGCGATCGCTCGGCGCGGACATACAAAGGATCCAGGATGATGAAGAAGAAGGTTTCGGAAAACACAAGGAAAACGAATACGGCACAGGGCCGAACACCCCGGCAAACAGCGCCCCGGCAAGCGGTATCTCCGAGACGGACACCGCCGCGCCAGGCGAATCGGCAGACGGGCAGCCGTCCGGTGATGTCGAATGATGAGCGCAGACGCGCCCGCGCACTTGCCGCACGCCGCCGGCGCAGACGTCGGCGGATCATCATCGGCGTGGTCTTGTCGGTCATACTGCTTGCCGTAGGGATCGCGCTGTGCTTGACGGTGTTTTTTAAAATTTCTGCCGTCGAAGTGACGGGCGACGAGGTGTACAATGCCGACCAGGTGGTAGAGGCATCGGGCATCACGCTCGGGGAAAATCTGTTTTTGCTGCCTGTAAACGATATTGAGACACAAATCGAAACGACGCTGCCGTATGTGGAAACGGCCGAGATCTCGCGCAGCCTTTCGGGAACGGTGACGGTGCATATCACGGCGGCAAAAGCGGCGGCGACCATTGACAACGGCGACAGCTATACGCTTTTGAGCGCTTCCGGTAAGGTGCTTGAGGACGGTGTGATGTCCGTCGGCGAGGATGTGCTGCTGCTCGATACAGGCGATGTGCTGTCCTGTGTGCCCGGCGAGATCATAGAGCTTGCCGCCGAAGATGCGGTCACCGATATGGCGACCGCGCTGAAAGCTTTTGCGGATGCGTCGTTTACCGGGCTTACAAGGCTGGATGTGCGGGAGCATACCAACATAAAAGCGGTCTATCAGGGCAGAATAACGCTGGAACTCGGTATGGCGTCTACGATTGCGGATAAATTGGATTTTGTATTGGCAACGCTTTCGCGCAGCGATCAAAACAATCCGGAGTTTCGCGGAACGATCGACTTTACCATAGAAAACCGTGCATACCAAAACGCTGAGACAGAAATCCCTGCGACACAGCCTGCTTCACAGCCGGAAAGCACAACGGAAAGCCAGACAGCTTCACAGGCAGAAACAACTACGGCGGCCGCCGCATAATAAAAAGCCCGTAAAGATGGTTTGCTTGTCATGACAGGTGATTTTCCTTTGCAGATTTGAAAAAAGCGGTTGAAATTTCAAACGAACTGTGCTACAATACCCAAAATAGGTTTATTATGTTGTGTGAAAGCAAAAGAAATACATAGGAGGATGTTCCAACCATGGCATACGAAATTGATAATGAACAGCAAAACGTAACCCATATTAAGGTCATCGGTGTCGGCGGCGGCGGCGGAAATGCCGTCAACCGCATGGCGCAGGCAGGCTTTTCCGGCATTGAGCTCATCGCCGTGAACACCGACCGCCAAATGCTCAATTTCTCCAAGGCAACCCAAAAGATCCAAATCGGCGAAAAGTTGACGAACGGGCAGGGTGCCGGTGCGAAGCCCGAGATCGGGAAAAAGGCGGCGGAGGAAAGCCGCGACGCGATCATTGACGCGCTCAACGATACCCAAATGGTCTTTATCACAGCTGGCATGGGCGGCGGCACGGGCACGGGTGCAGCGCCTGTGATCGCTGAGATTGCAAAAGAAAAGGGCATCCTCACTGTCGGTATCGTTACAAAGCCCTTTGCCTTTGAGGGCAAGCACCGCATGGATCAAGCGGAGGCGGGTATCGCCGAACTTGCCGGGCATGTGGATTCGCTCGTCGTCATCCCGAACGAGCGCTTAAAGCAGGTCTCCGATCAGAAGATCACGCTGGCAAACGCCTTTGAGGTCGCGGACGATGTGCTGCGCTCGGGCGTGAAGAGCATTTCCGATCTGATCATCAACCCCGCGCTTATCAATTTGGACTTCGCCGATGTGACCGCCGTTATGAAGGACGCGGGTCACGCGCATATGGGTGTCGGCACCGCCACGGGCAAGGACAAGGCGGAGCAGGCTGCGCAGGCGGCGATCTCCAGCCCGCTGCTCGAATCCACCATCGACGGCGCAAAGGGCATCATCATCAGCATTTCCGCTTCCGAGGATATCGGCCTTGAGGACATCGACACGGCGGCAGGCATCGTCCGCGCGGCTGCCGATGACGATGCGAACATCATCTTCGGCGTCGACCTCAAACCGGAGCTGGAGGATACCATGACCATCACCGTCATTGCGACGGGCTTCGGCAGCGATGCGAATGGTATGCCCAAAAAGCCGACCGATGCGTTCGGCTTTGAAACGGACAAGCCTTTGGACGATATTTCCAGCACCAGCACGGGCTTCGACCCGAACGATGGGTACATCGATGTGCTGGACATCTTCAACGGCAGAAAGTAACTATTCTTGCGGTTTCTGTGTGCACACCCCGCAGCGTTTCGGCGCTGCGGGGCTTTTTTCGCCCCTTGACACGCCGGGCGGAATCTCGTATATTGTATTTATTCGTATACATTATTTATGCAGGGAGGAAGCAGCTGTGAAACTTACAGTGATCGGCGGGGGCGGCGTGCGCTCTATGTTCTTAGCAAAAAGCATTGCGCAAAAGGCGGAAACACTGCATATCGACCATCTCTGCTTTATGGATAACGATCCCCAAAAGCTGCGCATTTACGGCGGCATGGCCAAGCAGGTGGCGGCGCGCCTTTGCCCGGCGCTTGACTTTACCTTGACGGAAAACGCCGAAGAAGCCGTTCGCGATGCGGATTATGTCATCACCACCATCCGTGTGGGCGGCGATGATATGCGTGTGCGTGATGAACGCATTGCACTCGGCCACGGCATTCTCGGGCAGGAGACCACAGGCGCCGCCGGTTTTTCGTTTGCCATGCGCAGTGTGCCCGCGCTCGCAGCGTATTGCGAGCTGATCCGCAAATACGCAAAGCCCGGCGTGATAGTGTTCAATTTCACGAATCCTGCGGGTGTTGTGTCGCAGACGCTGCGCGATATGGGCTATGATTTTACTTACGGCATCTGTGACGCGCCCTCCGGGATGCTGCGCTCATTTGCACTGCTTTACGGCGCCGACCCTGCCAAGATCCGCGGCGAGGTCTATGGGCTCAACCACCTTTCCTATTTCAAAAGCATCACGCTTGACGGACGGGAGATCCTCCCGGAGCTGATCGAAAACAACGCAGCCTATGAAAAAACGGATCTGCGCTATTTTGAAAAGGATCTGCTGCGCGACCGCGGCTGCATTTTGAACGAATACCTTTATTATTTCTATTACCGTGAGCAGGCGGTGCAGAATATTTTGCATGCCAAGCAAACGCGCGGCGAACAGATCGCCGAGATCAACCGCCATATGACCGCAGAATTGTCGGCATTAGATCCGGAAACGGATTTTGACGAATCTTTATGCGTATTCAATCATTGGTACGGGATGCGCGAAAACAACTACATGGCGGAGGAAACGGGTATCCGCCGTAAAACGCCGTGGTCGTTTGACATTTACACGCCCGACGAGGGCGGCTACGCGGGTGTGGCGCTCTCCTTTATCCGTATCGCACAAAGCGGTAAGCCCGACAGCATGATCCTGTGCGTGCCGAACGAAGGTGCTATCGACGGACTTTTGGATAGCGACGTGGTCGAGATCACCTGCACGGTCACAGCGGACAGCTGCACCCCGCACAAAATGGGCAGGGTGGACGAGCAGAATTTGGAGCTGATCCGCCGTGTCAAAAACTATGAGCGGCTCGCGTCGCTTGCATTGCGCACCAAAAGCCATGCAGCGGCGGTGCAGGCGTTGACGCTGCATCCGCTGGTCAATTCGTATTCTCTTGGGAAAAAACTGACACAGGAATATATCGAACACAACAAGGACTATTGCGATGGCTGGGAATAAAGCGTTTGCCGCAGGCATCGGCAGCACGAATATAGATTTATTGTATACGGGGCTGAAAAACCTTCCCGCCGAGGGTGAGGAGGTTTATGCCGACGGCTTTTCTCTGCAGCTCGGCGGCGGCGCGCCTGCCACGCTGCTGCTGCTCTCTAAGCTCGGCGTACCCGTAAAAATCATAACGGAGCTGGGCGATGACCTGTTTTCACAGTTCGCCCGTGCGCAGTTTGCCGCCAATGGCGCAGAGCCTGTCAACCTGTATACAGATGCCGGCATGCCGTTGAATATTTCGTCCTGCCTTGTTACGGCGCGCGACCGCAGCTTTGTGTCTTACGGTCCCGGAAACCCGCGTGCGGACGAGGCGGCACAGGCGGCAGCGCTGGAGGCTTCTCAGGGTGCAAAGGTGATGCTCATGCAGCCGGGCGGGTTCCTTCCCGTCTATGAAAAGCTCAAGGCGCAGGGGACGACGCTGCTATTCGACTGCGGCTGGAGCGAGGATCTTTCTCTCGAAAAATACCGCCCCTATTTGGAACTTGCCGATTATTACACGCCGAACCAAAAAGAAGCGTGTAAATTGACGAACACAAGCACCCCGCAGGCGTCGGCAGAAGTGCTTGCGCAGTATTTAGACCGTGTGCTCGTCAAGCTGGACCGCGACGGCTGCTTAGGGTATGAAAACGGCGAAATGTTCACCGTGCCGCCCGTTTCTTTCGGTAAAGCCGTGGATGCTACGGGCGCGGGGGATGCGTTTTCGGCGGGATTTGCGTATGGGCTTTTCCACGGGTATGCGTTTGCGGACTGCCTGCTTTTGGGGAACATCACGGGCGGCAAATGCGTGAGTGCCGTCGGGTGCTTGGGTGCCTCCCTGACGGAAGCGGAACTGCTGGAGCGGTTCCGGAACGAACGGGAAAAACGCGGTATTTGCGTTTAGATATTTCGGATTGATTACGAACAACGCCTTACACTTAAAAAGTGTAAGGCGTTGTTTTGTGACAATGCATTGTGCGGCGCGGTCAAACCGTATGTGCCTGTAAATACGCATGAATCAACGGCAGAACTTCCTCGTCGTATTCGCCGAAGATACTCATATTTTCACGGTTGAAGCCGTGTCCCGCCCCCTCGATCACATGCAGCTCGGCGTGCGCATACGTATCCGCCGCGCGCTGCGAATACGAAAGCGGAACTACCGGGTCTGCCGAGCCGTGTAAAATCAGAACGTCGCGGGTATAGCCACGGATATTTTCATATACGTCGAACCCATGCAGCGCGCGCACATATTCACGCCCGACGGGCATCCCCGACATGGCAAAAGCGCTAAGCTGCAGGTCTGAAATCTGACCGGGGTCCCGGAAAAAATTTGTGATCTGCTCCGCCATGCTGAACCCCGGGTACATGAGGATCAGTCCGCGGATCTCCGAAGGATGGCGTGCCGCGGTCAAAGCGGAAACAAGTCCGCCCTGGCTTGTACCCAGCAGGAAGATATTGTCTTTGTCGATGCCGTCCATCGCTTCAAAACGGCGCAGTACGGCTTCCAAATCCGAAACCTCCGTGAATACGGTCATATCGGTCGTTTCGCCGTCACTTTTGCTGTTTGTGCTTCCGCCGCAGAAATCGAAGCAATATGCGGCATAGCCGTTTTGCGCAAGGTCGATGCAATAGGCGTTCATCGACGCATGCGTCAGTGAGAAGCTGTGCGATAATAGGACGACAGGCAGAGGCGTGGGTGCGCTTTTTGGCAAATACAGCTTGCCGTAAATATCGTTTTCCCCGTTTTTGCACCAAAGCTCCTGTACCGAATAAGCATACGGTATGCCTACTTCCCGGTTCGGCGTAGACGTCTGGGGCTTTGTTGTTTGTGCGGCAGAGGCGGTCGCCTGCGGTTGCGTTTCTGACAGTGCTGCCGAAACCGTAGTGCCGGGCGAAGCAGGTGTGGTTACAGCCGTTTCCGGCTGATTGCCGCATCCCGCAAGCGACAGCAGAAAAGCAAAGCCAATGAATAAAGCGAAACTTTTTTTCATAGTACCCTCGTTATGCTCCCTTACAGAATGTGTCAAAATTACCCGATCCCATCATAGCGCCCATATCGCTGGAAGTCAAGGGTATTCAAAGCGTAAAATACGGGTTCCCGCAAAGCGCATTTTTGGCGGATTCTTCAAAAATTTGTAACGACTTTACCTCTGATTATTTCAAGCCTGTTTGTTCCGCAAAATACAAAGCTATAATTTGGTTTTGCCGGCTCTTATTTTAATTGAATGCTTTGTATGCATCGCGCTGCTGAATTCCTTTCCGGCATCCGCAGACAAAAAAAGAATACCCCGTCATCTTCCGACGGGGTATTGCTTCTTTGGAGCGGCTGATGGGAGTCTCCCCCGGACTGTTTTTTGCGCGCTGCGGCGCGCCGTCCTGTTCTCCTCCACACATCCGCAAACCAAAAAACAAATACCCCGTCGGGGGACGACGGGGTATTGGTTCTTTGGAGCGGCTGATGGGAGTCGAACCCACCTGTCAAGCTTGGGAAGCTTGCATTCTACCGATGAACTACAGCCGCATATGCGAATGACGCGGCAAAACGCGCGCGTCATTCGATTTGGTCCGAGTGGCGAGACTTGAACTCACGGCCTCTTGACCCCCAGTCAAGCGCGCTACCAGCTGCGCCACACCCGGATATACTGCATTTGCCGAAGGCATCGGCAAACTGCTCGAATATAGTAGCACAAGATTCAGAAATTTGCAAGAGGATTTTTACATTTTTCCGTATTTTTGTGCTTTTCGGCTTCGGGAAAGCTGCGCACAGGCGGATTTCGCATATTTCCTTTTCGATTTTCAAATTGACAAAGCAGACGTACACTTTTATACTGAACATAAAGTTATGTGCGGCTATTGTGCAAGCGCCGCCAAAAGGAGCATCCGCATGAAAAAGATCATCGTTGTTTCCAAGACCCATTTGGATCTTGGGTTTACGGATTTCGCCTCTGTGGTTTGTGAAACGTATCGCAACACCTATATTCCAAACGCGATTTCTCTTGCACGGGAACTCAACACGCCGCAGCATAAGCGGTTTATTTGGACAACGGGTTCCTGGATTTTACAGGACACGCTGCAAAACGGGACGAAAAAGCAAAAAGAGGCGTTGGCCGCCGCGCTTCAGCGCGGGGACATCGTGCCGCATGCTCTGCCGTTTACCACGCACACCGAGCTTTTGGATGCGGATACGCTTGAATACGGTTTGTCCATCGTGGAAAAACTGGATAAGCTACGTGGAAAGAAGACCATCGCCGCCAAAATGACCGATGTGCCCGGGCACACGAAAGCGCTCGTGCCGCTGCTTGCGAAGCACGGCATCAAGCTTTTGCACCTCGGCGTCAACGGCGCGTCCGCGCTCGCCAAAGTCCCGCCGTGTTTTTTGTGGAAATGCGGTGGCGCCGAAGTGGTCGTGATCTATTCTGGCGATTACGGCGGCGCGTTTCAAGACCCGCGCGTCGAAGAGGTTTTGTATTTTGACCATACGCTCGACAATCACGGTACGCCGAGCGCGGACCATATCCTCAAAAAGCTGAAAGCGATCGAACAACAGTTCCCCGGCTATACGGTCGAAGCGGGTACGATGGACGAAATAGCGGAAGTGCTTTGGGAAAAGCGGCACGACCTGCCCGTTGTCACCGAGGAGATCGGCGATACCTGGATCCACGGCAGTGCCGCCGATCCATACAAATCCGCCGCTCTGCGCGAACTTATGGTACGCAAAAGAAAGTGGCTTGCCGACGGCTCCACGACGCGGGAAAGTGCAGAATATGCCGGGTTTAGCGACGCGCTGTTGTGTATTGCGGAGCATACCTGCGGCATGGATATGAAAAAATATTTTTCCGACTATGAGCACTACTTAAAGCCGGATTTCGAAGCCGCGCGGAAAAAAGACTGTGTGCATGTGCACCATCCGTTCCGCGACTTCCCGCAGAATTTTCTGGTGGTGATAGGAAGGCTTGCGCGTGAAAAAAAGCTCTGCTCGTACAGCACCATGGAGCAAAGCTGGGCGGAGCAGCGCGCCTATGTGCAAAAGGCGTTGGATGCCCTTTCGCCCGCGCACAAAAAAGAGGCGTTGTCTGCGCTCGCTGCGCTTCGTCCCGAGCAGCCCGAAGAGATAACGGACGCAGCCTCGCTGCAAGCGCACGCGCCGCTTGTCTGCGGCAAATGGCAGCTTACGCTCAACGAACTCGGCGGCATCGAAAGTCTGACCTGTAATGGGAAAGAAGTTTTGCGCCAAAACGACAGCCCGCTTTGTGAATACCGTTCGTTCGGTGCGGAGGACTATGACTACTGGCTGCAGCACTATACCCGCAACATCAAAGAAACCTACGCCTGGGCAGTTGGGGATTTTGCCCGCCCGCTGCTTAAATATGTTTCGGGGAAATACCCGACAGGCAGATTCCCTTATACCTGTACGGCAGCGTCCGCGCCGCAGGTCACGGACAGTATGGCGGAAATCACCCTGCATTTGACCTGCGATAAAGCGGTGTGCGAGCAGCTTGGCGCGCCGCGGCTCGTGCAGGTCGTTTACCGCCTGACCGATGCGGGGCTTCAAATGGAGGTGTCGTGGTTCGGCAAGGACGCGAACCGCTTGACGGAAGCGTTTTACCTGCACCTGTTCCCCGCAAAAGGGGGCTTTACCGTCCGTAAGCTCGGCACGTACCTTTCGCCGTTCGATGTGGTGTCCATGGGCTCGCGCAGCCTGCACGCCGTCGAGTGCGCAAATTTACAAACCGAGGACGGGACGTTCGAGCTTCGCAGCCGTCACGCGCCGCTGCTGTGCCTTGGCAAAGGTAAAATTTTGGAGTTCGACGACAAAACAGAGGATATCGAACGCGACGGGATCACCTACATTCTCCAAGATAACGTTTGGGGCACGAATTTCCCGCTGTGGTACTCGGACAATGCGCGCTTTGTATTCACCGTGCGCGAAGCGGAAGCCGATGCTGCGGAAAAATAAAATTTAAAAAAATCGGAATTGACAAAATTCGTGCCGCATGGTAGAATTTAAAAAATTTGCGCGGCACGCGGGAAAGGAATCGAAACGATGCACGGCTTTTTTCAAAAATCCCGGCAAAATTTGTCCGTCTTTCCCTTTGCATCGGAGGGCGCTTTTTCCGTTTCCGTTTTTCCTTTTCCCATTTGTTTTTAAAGCGGCGGTTTTACCGTCGCTTATTTTTTGGCGCGCGGCGAAAATACAGCGGCAATTCGGTTGAAATCCGATGGATTGTATGCTACAATAAACTGTTGAAATGTGTGTATTCGGAAAGGATCGGTGAAGGCTTTGAAGGCGTACTTAATGCTGGAGGACGGCTCCGTCTATGAAGGACAGGCGCACGGCGATTTTCGGGAGACGGTGTGTGAAGTTGTATTTAACACCTCCATGACGGGCTATGTGGAGATATTGACCGACCCTTCGTATGCCGGGCAGGGCGTTGTGATGACCTACCCGATGATCGGCAACTACGGGATCTCCCGCGAGGACTTTGAAAGCGAACGGCTGCAGCCGAGCGCCTTTTTAGTGCACGAGCTGTGTGACACGCCTTCCAATTTCCGCTGCACCGATACGATCGAAAATCTTTTAAAAGAATTCGGCATCCCCTGTATGTCGGGGCTCGACACGCGCGCCGTCGTCAAAAAGCTGCGCGAATCGGGTACCATGCGCGGCGTGCTGACCGGCGACATTTCCGACAAAGACCGCCTAATGCAGGAAATCTATGCCTACAAGCAGGAAGGGCTTGTGGAAAGTGTCTCCTGCAAGGCACCGTATGTAGCAGGCAAAGGCAATACAGGCGCGAAGATCGCACTTTACGACTTCGGCACAAAGCGTAATATTGTGGAAAGTCTTGCTTCGCGCGGGTGCGAGGTTACGGTGTACCCTGCGTGGACAAGCGCCGAAACCGTGCTTTCTACGCATCCCGACGGCGTGATGCTCTCCAACGGCCCGGGCGACCCCGCCGCTTGCGTAAACATCATCCGCGAGATCCGTAAGATCTACAACTACGGCGTGCCGACCTTTGCCATCTGTCTCGGACATCAGCTGACCGCGCTTGCTGTCGGCGGCGAGACGGAGCGCATGAAATACGGTCACCGCGGCGCGAACCATCCGGTCAAATTCCTGCATGAGGATCGCACCTACCTTTCCTCGCAGAACCACGGTTATATGGTAAAGGCCGAGGGTCTGCCGCAAAACGCCGAGGTGCACTGCGTCAACGTCAACGACGGCACGGTGGAGGGCATCCTTTACCACGGCAAGCCGATTTTCACGGTGCAGTTCCACCCGGAGGCGAATGCAGGTCCGCGCGACACGGCGTTCCTGTTTGATAAATTCCTGAAAATGGCGGCGGAGGGCAGATACGATGATTGACAAAAGCATTAAAAAGGTTATGGTCATAGGCTCCGGCCCCATCATCATCGGGCAGGCGGCGGAGTTTGACTACGCGGGTACGCAGGCGTGCCGCTCCTTGAAAGAGGAGGGGATCGAGGTCGTGCTCGTCAACTCCAACCCCGCCACGATCATGACCGACGGCGACATCGCCGACAAGGTCTATATCGAGCCGCTCACCATCCCGACGCTGACCAAGATCATTGAAAAGGAAAAGCCCGATTCCCTTTTGCCCACCCTCGGCGGGCAGACGGGGCTCAACCTCGCGATGGAGCTTGAGGAAAAGGGTGTCCTGAAAGAGAACGGCGTGCGGCTCATCGGCATCAACGCCACGGCAATCAAAAAAGCGGAGGATCGCCAGGAATTTAAAGATACCATGGAAAAGATCGGCGAGCCTTGCATTGAATCGCTTGTCGTGCATGATGTGGAATCCGCCGTGGAATTTTCCGCCAAGATCGGTTACCCCGTTATCGTGCGACCCGCGTATACCTTGGGCGGCACGGGCGGCGGCATTGCCGACAATGAAGAAGAGCTGCGCGAGATCTGCGCGAACGGCCTGCGGCTTTCGCGCGTGACGGAAGTCCTCATCGAAAAGTGCATTGCCGGCTGGAAAGAGATCGAGTACGAGGTGATGCGCGACTCCAAGGGGAACTGCATCACGGTCTGCAATATGGAAAACCTTGACCCCGTCGGCGTACATACGGGCGACTCCATCGTTGTGGCACCTTCGCAGACGCTGATGGATAAGGACTATCAGATGCTGCGCTCGGCGGCGCTGAATATCATCACGGAGCTCGGCATCGAGGGCGGCTGCAACGTGCAGTTTGCCCTGCATCCCGATTCGTTCCAATATGCCGTCATCGAGGTCAACCCCCGTGTGTCGCGTTCTTCTGCGCTCGCGTCTAAGGCGACGGGCTACCCCATCGCGCGCGTTGCGGCGAAGATCGCTTTGGGGTTAGGGCTTGACGAGATCCCAAACGCCGTCACGGGCAAGACCTTTGCGTCGTTTGAACCCGCGCTCGACTACTGCGTCGTCAAATTCCCGAAATGGCCGTTTGATAAATTTGTCACGGCAAAACGCACGCTCGGCACGCAGATGAAAGCGACGGGCGAGGTCATGGCGATCGCGCGTTCGTTTGAAGCGGCACTGCAAAAGGCGATGCACTCGCTTGAGGAAAACCGCAAAAGCCTGTTGTATCCCGAGTGGCTGGAAAAATCGCTGCCCGAGCTTGAAGAACTGTTGGAAAACATCGACAACACCCGTATTTACGTTGTCGCCGCGGCGATCTATAACGGTATGGCGCTTGAGAAGATCCATGACATCACCAAAATCGACATCTGGTTCTTGCAGAAGATCAAGGTCATCGTCGATATGGAAAAGCTTCTCTCCACCGGCTGCTGCGACCGCGATACGCTGCTCGAAGCCAAACGGCTTGGCTTTACCGACGACGTGATCGCGAAAAATGTCGGCGTGACGGAAGCGGCGATCAAGAATCTGCGCAAAATGTGGAACATCCGCCCCAGCTTTTCGGTGGTCGATACCTGTGCGGCGGAATTTGCGGCGCAGACGCCTTATTACTATTCCGACTACTGCGTCGAAAACGAAGTGGATACCACCAAGACCCGAAAGAAGATCATGGTGCTCGGCTCCGGCCCCATCCGCATCGGGCAGGGCATTGAGTTCGACTACTGCTCGGTACACTCCATATGGGCGCTGAAAAAAGCGGGCTGTGAGGCGATCATCGTCAACAACAACCCCGAGACCGTTTCCACCGACTTCGACGTGTCCGACAAGCTGTATTTCGAGCCGCTCACGCCCGAATACGTTACCAATATTGTCGAATTGGAACAGCCCGACGGCGCGATCGTCCAGTTCGGCGGGCAGACCGCCATCAAGCTGACGAAAACGCTCAACGATCTCGGCGTGACCATTCTCGGCACGGATGCCGACCACGTGGATGCCGCCGAGGACCGCGAGCGGTTCGACGAGATCCTTGAATATTGCGACATCGCCCGCCCGAAAGGGCAGACCGTGTTCACGACGGAAGAAGCGCTCGCCGCCGCGCACGCACTCGGCTATCCGGTGCTGGTGCGCCCGAGCTACGTCCTCGGCGGGCAGGGCATGCAGATCGCTGCCAACGACGACGACATCAATGAATTTATGGGTATCATCACCCGCACCATCCCCGACCTTTCCGAGCACCCCGTGCTTGTGGACAAGTATTTGATGGGGCAGGAGGTCGAGGTGGACGCCATCTGCGACGGGCGCGATATCCTCATCCCCGGTATCATGGAACACGTCGACCGCGCGGGCATCCACTCCGGCGACTCCATTTCCGTGTACCCGGCGGTCACGCTTTCCGAGCGCGTGCAGAAAACGATCGTCGATTACACCAAGCGTCTTGCCTCCGCGCTGCACGTCATCGGCATGATGAACATCCAGTTCATCGTCCTGCACGAGGAGGTCTATATCATCGAGGTCAACCCCCGTTCCTCGCGCACGGTGCCGTATATCAGCAAGGTCACGGGCATCCCCGCCATTTCCCTTGCGACGCGCGCCATGCTCGGCGAGAAGATTCAGGATATGGGCTACGGCACGGGACTTTACCCGAACAGCGGCTACTATGCCATCAAGCTGCCCGTGTTCTCCTTTGAAAAGATCATCGGCGCAGATACGGCGCTCGGCCCCGAAATGAAATCCACGGGTGAGGTGCTCGGTATTTCGCAGGATTATAACGAGGCGCTTTTGAAGGCGTTTGAGGGCGGCGGTATCTCACTGCCGAAGGACGGCAAGATCATCGTCACGGTGCGTGATAAGGACAAGCCCGAAATCTGCGAAATGCTCAAAGCCTTTAAGGATTCCGACTTCCGCTTTTACGCCACGCCCGGCACGCGCAAGGCGCTGCTGGAAGCGGGCTTCCAAAACGTCAAGCCTGTCAACAAGATTTCCGGCGACAGCCCGAATATTCTCGACATGCTTTCGGCGGGGGATGTGTCGCTTATCATCAACACGCCTACCCACGGGCGCCTGCCTGACCGCGACGGCTTTAAGCTGCGCCGCATCGCGGTGGAAAGCGGCGCGTCGTGCTTAACGTCTCTTGACGCGGCGCGGGCGATCATGCAAAGCGCCTATATCGTGCCGAGCGATAAAATGTCCTTAACGGACATCGCCACGCTGCAGATCAAGAAGTAAACAAACCGCATAAAATGAGCACGGCCCCCGCACTGCGGGGGTCGATTTTTAAGATATATATTGATATGTTATCATAATTATGCTAAAATAATGGCGAGGTGAAAACGATGAAAATGATTCGTCCTGTTTCTGATTTGCGCAATCACTTTGCGGAGATTTCCAAAACTGTGCATGAAACGGAGCAGCCCGTGTTTTTAACCAAAAATGGCTACGGCGATATGGTCGTGTTGAGCATGGACGCTTACGAGAATCTGCAATTCGAAAGCGAAGTTTACCATAAATTACAAGCGGCAGAGCGGGAAGCCGCCCTGACCGACACCCGCTATTCCGCCAAAGCGGTGTTGCAGGCGATGAAAGAAGAAATCCAAAATGGGACGGTATAAGCTGGCGTTTTTGCCTGCTGCACGACAGGATCTTTTGGACATCGTGCACTACATCGGGCATGAGCTGCAAAATCCACAGGCGGCGGAAAACACGGCAGAAAAGCTCATACAAGCAGCACAGCAGTTAGAGGATTTTCCGTACGCTGACCCGGTTTATATCCCGCAAAAGCCGCTTTTGAACGAATATCGAAAGCTTGCTGTGGGGCATTATGTATTATTCTATTGGGTGGACGAGGCGAACCGCGTTGTCACGGTTGCGAGGGTGCTTTACGGGAAACGAGATCGAGAAGCCGCCCTGAAATAGCGCGGCGGGTGCTGTAAAACCATCTGTTATAGACAAAGAGGCGATATGGTGCTGTTACTCTATCTTGTTTTGGCAATTTTATTTTTAGTTTTGCTGTTTTGCCTGATCTTCGCGTGGGCGGTGCTGCGCGCTGCGTTCGGCAATCGGCAGGAGGGGAGTGCGTATCTTAACTATTTTACGGCAGCGGATTTCGAGAACCTTGCAGCCGAAGCGGTGGAGTTCCCGAACCGGCGCGGCGAGACCCTGCGCGGCAATCTGTATTTTGAAAGCGGGCGCACGGATTTTCGCGCGCTGTTGATCTTTGCCCACGGCATGGGCGGCGGGCATTTGAGCTATACCACGGAGCTGGATTTCTTTGCAAAGCAGGGCTTTTTGGTGCTTGCCTATGATGCGACGGGAACGATGGCCTCGGACGGCAAATCGCTTCGCGGCTTCGGGCAGAGTGTTTCAGACCTGCAAAGCGCGCTTGCGTTTGCGGCACAAGACGAAAAAACGAGAGCACTCCCCGTGGTGCTCTGCGGGCATTCGTGGGGTGCTTACGCCGTGTGCCGCGCAAAGTCTCCCGCTGTGCGCGGTGTGGTCGCGTTTTCCGCGCCGGAGGATGCCGCAACACTGCTGTGCGCACAGGCAAGCGCACAGACCGGCGCGCCGTTTGGCGCGTTAAAGCCGTTTTTACGCCTTTGGGAACGGCTGCGCTTCGGCAAAACGGCCGCCGCGCAGACTTCCAAGGTATTGCGAACCGCAAACGTCCCCATCTTATTGCTCCACGGCGGCAAGGATGCGGTCGTGCCGCTTTCCAACGCGGCGGCAAATGCGCCGCACCTTTCCGAAAACCCGCATATAAAACGTGTTATCTACCCCGAAAAGCGTCATAACGTATACAACACACAGGAAGCGGAGGCGGGCGTCGCCGAAATGCTCGAACGCTTTGGCGTACTTTCTAAACAAAAAGACGGCAGCGCCGATGCGCTTGCCGCCTATGCAAAGACTTTGGATTTCCGTAAGCTCTGCGAGGAAGACCCCGCCGTCATGCAGACCGTCGAGCAATTCTTCGAGGACTGCTTGCAGGAGCAGTAGGCTTGATTTGCCAAACAGAAGCTCCCACTTTCGCGGGCTTTATTTTTTTCCCGTCGAGCCGAAGCCGCCCGCGCCGCGCGCGGTGTCGTCGAGTTTGTCACACTCCTCCACGGGCATCATGGAAACGGGCATCACCACAAGCTGTGCGACGCGCTCGCCCGGGGAAATGGTGTAGCTTTCTGCGACCTGGTTGATGACGCCGACTTTAATTTCACCCCGATAGTCGCTGTCGATAACGCCTACGGAATTCGTAAGCCCGATGCCGTGCTTGATGGCAAGCCCGCTGCGTGCAAAAACGAACGCTGCATACTCGGCGCTCGGCAGTTGGATGGCAAGCCCTGTCGGGATCAGCGCCGTTTCGCCGCCTTGCAGGGTCAACGGTTCGTCGATGCACGCGCAAAGATCAAGCCCTGCGCTGCCGTCCGTCGCGCGCACGGGGATTTTTGCGTCGTCGCGTACCTTGCAGATTTTAAGTGTTTCCATTATTCCACACCTCTGTAAAAAAGTCCTCTGGTAAATTCGCCGCGCGGCGCGGCGCCGGTTTCGAGCGCATCTAATATTTGTGCGCATTCTTCTTTGGATTCCACCGTAAAATCCAAGAAGTAAAAATCCACGTTTTGAATTTCCCGCAGCCGGTCGAGCATATAGGTCGGCCGGGAGTTGTAAACCTGCGAAAAGCCGTTCTCGCACCGGACGGGGAAACGCACGCCCTTGCGGTCGGTCAAAAAGCCTGTCCGATCACATTTTGCACAAGGCGTCCCGTTGCGCACGGGGCAGTTGCGCGTGAGCATCAGGGGCATGTGCCCGTAAACGCACACCCCGCGCGGCAGCGCTCCGCCTAAAGCGGCGATCTGCGAAAGGCGCAGTTCATGGGAAAGCACCGCTTCCGAAACGCCGATCTGAGCCGCTTCCTCCAGCGCAAGGCTGTTATACAGATTCAAAAACGCGCCGCCGATGACGGGGATGCCTGCTTCTCGCGCAACGGCGACGGCGTCGAGCGTGTCGCAAAGCGCATAGGGCGCGCCGCTGTCGAGAAGCTGACGGCGCACGGCTTCTTCCGTGCCGAAGATCCCGCGCGGAAGATATACGCCCGCATGATAAGCTTCCAAAACGTCCTGCGGCGTGCCGAGCGGCAGAAACATACGGTCTGCGCGCGCGTTTTCGGGGATTTGATCGAGCGAACAAAAGCGCAAATACCGTTTTGGAGCTTGCGCGATATGCGACGCAGAAGTAAAGCCAATGTCCTTTACAGAAAGCGGCGTTTTTTCGCAAATGGACTCTTCCAACGCTTCGAGCGCCGCGCGGCGCATGGCGTTGATCTCCGAGAGCGGCAGACGCAGGTTTTCACCGATTTGACAGTCGATGGTATCGGTAAAAAACACCGTACCGCCGCACTTTTTCAGCTGTTTTTCCACCGATTCGGCAGTTAGCGGCACATGCTGCGCCGTCTCGCACGCCTGCCCGCCGTTGACGGTTATGCGGTGCGTGCCGCACACCGCTGTAAGGCTCGGCAGCTTGTCAGTCCCGGCTTGAAACGTGAAGTCCACCGCGCGCACGGCAGGGAGCTTTTCATACAGCTTCGCATAGGATTTGAGCAGTTCTGAAGTTGCCGCCGTCACATTTTCCTTTTGCCGTGTGCCGAACATCGTGCGCCCGCGGCGGGTTTCAAAATACCCGTCCGAAAAGCCGGAACGCGAGAACAGCGCCTGTAAGTCCGCGCGCTGCTTTTCCGTATACGCCCCGTTTTGTGCGGCTTTGCATGCCGTGACCGCCGCCGCAACATATTCGGGGCGCTTCATCCTGCCCTCGATCTTGAAGCTGTTTACGCCAAGCTGCTGCAACTCGATGATATGCTCGATCAGCGACAGGTCCTTGAGACTCAGGTCGTGCCCCGTTCCGCCCGCAGCCTTAAAGGGCAGACGGCACGGCTGGGCGCAAAGTCCCCGGTTGCCGCTGCGCGCGCCGAGCACGGCGCTGAACAGGCATTGTCCCGAAACGCACATGCACTGCGCGCCGTGGACAAACACTTCCGTTTCCAAAATATCCGCTTGACAAAGCGCTTCGATCTCGCTTTTAGTTAGCTCGCGCGGCAGCACCGCACGTGAAAATCCGCGTTCCCGCAAAAGCCGCAGACCCGCCTTCGTTCCGACACTCATCTGCGTGGAAGCGTGCAGCTCCATTTCGGGGCACATCGCACGCACGAGCCGCAGCACGCCGAGATCCTGCAAAATAAGCGCATCCGCCGAAAGCCGGCAGACGCGCGCAAGTAAAGACCGGCAGCGCGGCAGCTCCTCGTCGGAGACCAGCGTGTTGAGCGTCAGGTGCCACCGCGTACCGTAAAGCCTGCAAAGGCGCGCCGCTTCCCGAAGCGCCTTGTCATCAAAATTGGAAGCCGCGCGGCGGGCGTTGAATTCCCCCGCACCGAAATAGACCGCATCTGCGCCGCAGCGCAGCGCCGCCGTCAGCGAATCAAAGCCGCCGCAGGGGGCTAAAATTTCTGCTTTAGCCATTGTCCTGCTGCGAGAAAAGGTTGATCTGGTTGGATTTTGCCTTTGCTTCGGTGCGCACGCGGTCAAGCTCACGCTTGTAAAAGTCGCGTTCCGTCTGCGCTTCGGAGGCGTCCTTGAGGTAATCCTTGATCTGCGAGCGATACCCCTCGGCGGTCTGCTCTGCCTTTTTGGCCTTGTCGGCGAATTCCAGCGCCGTGAGCACCGCCGCCTGATTCGTGGACATGAAGGGATTTGCCGCCTGCAATTCCTGCATTTTTTCGTTGATCTCCGATGCGAGCGTGTTGGTGTATTCCGCCGTCTCGTCGGTGCGCAGCGCATAGGTGACGCCCGCAATGGATACCTTGACCTTATTCATTTCCATATTCAAACACCTCAAATCAGCCGATTTCGGATATGCATTATACTTTATTATAACGGAATTTGCCGCAAACTGCAACAGCTATTCTTGTGCGGCGCGGGGTGAATCCTCCGGCCTTTCTGAAAATGCGGCAGGGAAGAAGTCCCGCAGCAGCGCCTTCCCCGTTTCGGTGCGGAAAATGCGTGCATCGCCTTTGCGCACGGCATCCGCAGAGAGCGTATCCTCGCAGGCGTTGACGAGAAAATCCGCTTCGATAAGCGCACGGTATACGGGGTCTGCGTCCTCTGTATAGGTGTGGTGGCAGGCAACAAGCACGCCGACGCGCTCCGCCGTTTCACGCGCTTCTCCGAGCGAGAGCAGGAGTCCCACCGCCTTTGCCGGTCCGAATTCCTCCTGCATTTTGCCCGTACAGTGCCCGAACTCCCGCTCGCAGTCGCGTATGGCAATATCGTGCGTAAGCGCGGCGGCTTCGAGCGTGTGCAGCGCTTTCGCAGACAGCCCCTCGCGTTCACCGATGCATTTTGCGAGCGCGTGGACCTTCAGAAAATGCTGGATGCGCCGCGTGTCACCCTGAAAGTAGCTGACCATGGTGCGGCAAAGCGTGCTGATTTCCATCGTGTTCCCTCATTTCTATTTCCATAATAGAGGAAACAGCGGCAAAATGCAAGGGAAGTACGCAAAATGTTGACAAAGACGGCGCGCTGTGGTACTCTACAAATAGAGACGACCCTCTCGGAAATTGCCGGACGCACGCAGCCTTTTTGAGTGCGTTTGCTTTCCTGCGGCTGCGTGCAAACGCAGCCGCTTTTTGCGTATATGTGGAAAGGAGGGAAAACGAAAAAGCAACGAACACATTTTTGTAAAGCGGAGGACATTATTTATTTGATGCATTTGGAGGGAAACATATGCAAAACCGCATCAAACCATGGATGCTGTTCACTGCCGCCGGTGTATTGTATACGCTGCGTGTATGAGAGATGGGTAACTTTGAAAACCAAGACACGATGTATTTTATCGATTATTTTAAGCGCCCTGCCCGTCTTTTGGCGGACAGCGCAGCAAGCGGCAGGCTTGCTTTCGGCTGCACATCCGCGCGCAGCTTGGGTGTTGTCCGATTTCTTTGGCCTGGCTGTTTTGGGAGAAAACACCATGTGGCTGTATATCCTTTATCCGATCCTTTGCGCGATCGCGGCCTGTGTTATGCACCGCTTTGCACAGGCGGATATCCCTGCGCGCCTGGAAAAACTGCAGCTTGGCTTTCCGCTCGCAGGCGGAATTGTCGGGATATTGAATTATTTTTTAAGCGCTTGGGTGATCGGCTTCGAGGTGTTCGCGCCGCTGACGATACTTTCGGCTCTTGCGCTGCTCGGCTGGCTTATCTGCAATATTGCGGCACTGGTTTACCTACAGCGGGAAAAGCGGCAGGATAACGCATAAACCGCAAAGCAACTGATTTTTTCCTTGCAATTCCCGAAAAGTGTGTTATACTATTAGTCGCAAACCGAACTGCAAACGCGAGGAAAAAGGCAGTAGGCAAAAGCTTTCCCGCCCGCAAGAGAGAATGCGCCATGGGCTGTAAGCGCATTTCGGGCGTCTTTTCGCTGAAATTTCACTTTGGAGCGGCGCGGCTGAACAAAGAGTAGGTCGCGACGGGTGCCGCCGTTATCGGGCGCGGGAGTGTCGGCTCCTTTACAAACAGGGTGGTTTAAGGCTTTTGCGCCGTCCCTTTTGGGACGGCGTTTTTTGTGTTTGCACAAAAGATACAGACGGAAAGGAAGATTGGCTTTGAAGCAGAAACTCGAAGAGATCCGCGCGCGCGCCAAAGAACAGCTCGAAAGCGTTTCGCAGCTCGGAGATTTGGAAGCGCTTCGCGTGGCCGTGCTCGGCAAAAAAGGGGAGCTGACGGCGATCTTAAAGAGCATGGGCACGCTCTCCAAAGAGGAGCGCCCGAAAATGGGGCAGCTTGTCAACGACGTGCGCAAAGATATTGAAACCATGCTCGCGGAAAAAACGCAGGAATTAAAGGCGCTTGCCGAAAAGCGGGAGATCGAAAGCACGCCGCTGTTCGATCTGTCTATGCCCGCTAATCTCGCCCGCGGGTCGTATCATCCGATTACGCTCGTGCAGCGCGAATGTGAGCGCGTGTTCAAGTCCATGGGCTTTACCGTGGAGGATTACGCCGAGATCGTCAGCGACTATGAATGCTTTGAGTCGCTCAATATCCCGAAAGCACACCCCGCGCGCGACATGCAGGATACGTATTACCTCGAAAACGGGCAGCTTTTGAAAACGCAGACCTCCGCCGCGCAGAACGCGATCTATAAGAAGTATAAGGACGCGCTGATTAACGACGGCGTACCGATCAAGGCGATCTTCCCCGGCCGCTGCTTCCGCAACGAAGCGACCGACGCCTGCCACGAAAACACCTTTTTCCAGATGGAAGGCGTGATGGTCGACAAGAACATCTCCATCTCGAACCTGATCTACTTTATGAAGACCATGCTTTCCGAGGTGTTCCAAAGAGATATCAAGGTGCGGCTTCGTCCGGGCTTCTTCCCGTTCGTCGAGCCGGGTTTTGAATTGGACATCAGCTGCCTGATCTGCGGCGGCGAGGGCTGCGCCTCCTGCAAGCACAGCGGCTGGCTGGAGCTTTGCCCGTGCGGCATGATCCATCCCGAGGTGCTCAAAGAGGGCGGCATCGACCCGGAGGAATACACGGGCTTCGCGTTCGGTCTGGGGCTTACGCGCCTTGCCATGATGAAATACGGCATCAAGGATATCCGCGACTTAAACAGCGGCAGCTTGAAATCGCTGTCGCAGTTTACGGACGACGAATAAGCGGGAAGGAGGAGAACTTATGTTTTTATCGATGAATTGGCTTTCGGATTTTGTAGATTTCACAGGGCTTGATAAGCTGGAGCTCATCCGCCGCTTTTCGCTGTCTACGGCTGAGGTCGAAAACGAGATCTTTTTTAAGGGCAAGGATCTTTCCGGCGTCGTGGTCGCCGAGATCAAGTCCGTCGAGCCGCACCCCGAATCGAAGAAACTGCATCTTCTAAAGGTGGATGCGGGCGACGGCGCTTTGACCGACGTGGTCTGCGGCGCGCCGAACGTGCGCGTCGGGATGAAGACCGCGTTTGCCAAGGTGGGCGCGCAGATCGGCGATATTACCATTACATCGCGCAAGCTCGCGGGGTACCCCTCCAACGGCATGTGCTGCTCGGAAAAGGAAATCGGCATCAGCGATGACCATTCCGGCATTATGGAAATTACCGACTCTCTTCCCAACGGCACGGATCTGAAAGCGGCATACGAGATCGACGACATCGTGTTCGAGGTGGATAACAAGTCCCTGACGAACCGCCCCGACCTTTGGGGGCATTACGGTATTGCGCGCGAATTCGCCGCACTCGCAAACAGACCCTTAAAGCCTTTGGAAACGGTGGATCTGCACGCCTACGATGCGCTTCCGAAAGTGGATTTGAAGATCGAGGATCCGCTTTGTCTGCGCTACTCCTGCCTGCAGGTCGAAAATATCCATACGACGAAAAGCCCGGTCAATATGCGCATCCGCCTGTATTACTGCGGCATGCGCGCGATCAACTTCTTAGCGGACTTAACAAACTACCTGATGCTCGAAATGGGGCAGCCGATGCACGCGTTCGACTCGCGCAAGGTCGAAAAGCTGCGCATCAAGCGCTTTTCCGAGCCGTTCACGTTCCAAACGCTCGACGGCGTAGAGCGCGCGATCGACGAGAACACGCTGATGATCTGCAACGGCGACACGCCTGTGGCGATCGCGGGCATCATGGGCGGGCTCGACAGCGAGATCGTGGAGGACACCACAACGCTTACGCTGGAATCCGCCACGTTCGACGCCGTTTCCGTGCGCAAATCCACGGTGCGTCTGGCGCACCGCACGGATGCGTCCATGCGCTATGAAAAGTGCCTTGACCCTGAAATGACCGTTCCCGCCATCGCGCGGTTCGTGAAGCTGCTCACGGATACCGATCAAAACGCGCGCGTCGTCTCGTCTCTGACGGATGAATACGCCCGCCGCTATCCGGAAGTGGTGCTGGACTTCGACAAGGCGTATGTGGACCGTTACACCGGCATCGAAATTGCAAACGATACGATCATTCAAACGCTGCGCTCGCTGGGCTTTGAAGCGGAAAATAACGGCGACAACTTCACCGTGCGTGTGCCGAGCTGGCGCGCGACCAAGGACGTCACAATAAAGGCGGACATCATTGAAGAGATCACCCGTATTTACGGCTACGACAACTTCGATGTGCATACCGCTTTGGCGCCGCTGTATCCCGTGCGCCCCGAAACGGAAAAGACCGTGGAGGACCGTATCAAGGATATGCTGGTCAAGCGCTTCTCCCTGCACGAGGTGCACTCCTATATCTGGGCGTATTACGACGAATATAAGGAGCTGGGGCTTCCGATCGAAGACAACGTCAAGCTTGTCAACGCCACCAATCCCAACATCGAAACGCTGCGCCGCTCCATCGTGCCCACACAGCTTTGCCAGGTGCGCACGAACGCGTCTTATGCGCCGGAGTTCGGTCTGTTCGAGATCGGCAGAACGGTGGAGGGTCTAAACGAAAACGGGCTGTGCCGCGAGTACAAAAAGCTTGCCGTCACGCTGTTCTCCCGCACAAAGTCTACCGAAGCACTGTACTTCGAGCTGCGCGACATGCTCGCGCAAACTGCCGATGAGATCAAGCATAAACCGCTCAGCTTCTCGGCAAAAACAGCGACGCACACCTATCAGCACCCGCGCAACCTCAATACGGTGCTGTGCGACGGCGTGGAGCTCGGCGAGATCGGCGTGATCCATCCGACCGTCTGCAAAAAGATCGACAAAAAAGCCGCAATCGTGTATGCGGAACTGGATGTGCATGCGTTTGCCGCCATTGCGGATGCGGGGATCGTCTATGATGAGCCCTCGCGCTTCCCGGAAATGGAAGCGGATCTCACGTTCCGCAGCGAGACATATGCGCCCATCGGTGATGCGATCCAAAAGGTCAACTGCCCGTGGCTGCGCAAGGTGGAGGCGCTGGATACCTACCGTGACGAAGCGGGCAAGTCCATTACCGTGCGTCTGACCTTCTCCGACAACACGCGCACCCTCACCCGCGAGGAGGTCACGGCGGTAGTCGATTCTATCATCGCCGCCCTCGCCGAAGAGAATATCCCGCTCAAACAGTAATATCCTTTTCCAAAAAGCACGGCGGCGAACCGAAAGGCTCGCCGCCGTTTCTTTACTTATACTGAAAAATAGAGTATACTGTAAACGTTTTCGGGAGGTGCCGCATGAAGAAGCATGTGATTTTACGCAAGCTCTTTTTTTCGACCCTGTATTTGAGCGCCTTTACGTTCGGCGGGGGATACGTCATCGTCACATTAATGAAAAAGAAGTTTGTGGACAAGCTCCACTGGATCGAGGAAAACGAAATGCTCGACCTTGTCGCCATTGCGCAGTCCTCGCCCGGTGCGATCGCTGTCAACGGCGCGATCGTGGTCGGCTACAAGCTGGCAGGGATTTTGGGGGCGCTGGTCGCAATCATCGCCACGATCATCCCGCCGTTCGTCATCATCTCGCTCGTTTCCGTGTTTTATAACGCTTTTCGCGACAATTTCATCATCAGCAGTTTGCTCGAGGGCATGCAGGCGGGCGTGGGCGCGGTCATCGCCTCAGTCGTGTTCGATATGGGTGTAGACGTTGTGCGCGAAAAAAGCGCCGCGTCCGATATCATCATGGCGCTCAGCTTCATCGCCGCATGCTTTTTAGATGTGAATGTGGTGTATATCGTGCTCGTCTGCGCGGCACTCGGCGTTGTCCGCACGCTGCTTCAAAAAAGGAGGCGTGCGAAATGATCTATTTGCAGCTTTTCTGGAGCTTTTTGCAGGTCGGGCTGTTCAGCTTCGGCGGCGGCTATGCCGCCATGCCGCTGATTGAAGAACAGATCGTCACACGGCACAGTTGGCTGAGCATGCAGGAGTTTACGGATCTCATCACGATCTCCCAAATGACGCCCGGCCCCATCGCCGTCAATTCCGCGACGTTTGTCGGCATCAAGATCGCGGGCATCCCCGGTGCGCTGGTCGCGACGTTCGGCTGTATTTTGCCGTCCTGCATTCTCGTGATCGTGCTTGCGAAGCTGTATTTCAAATACCGCAATATGCAGATGCTGCAGGGCGTGCTCGGCTCTTTGCGCCCCGCGGTGGTCGCCATGATCGCGGCGGCGGGCGTTTCGGTACTCGTCACGGCGTTCTGGGGCGACGAAGTTATTTCCTTTTTCGGTACGAATTGGGTGCTCGTCGCGATTTTTCTTGTGTGCTTTGTGCTGCTGCGCGCGACCAAACTCAACCCCGTTTTCGTCATGGTGCTTGCCGGTGTTTTGAACCTCGGCGGTACATGGGTGATATGATGAAAAAGAGACATATAGGGGGAATAAGCTTGAGCCTTAGATTTGTTTTTTAACTTCAAAGTAATAAAACAGCACAAAAATATGGCTGCATCAGCAAAAAAAGTTATATATTATCACAAATGTCAAAAAATCTATTGACAAATATTCATAAAAATGATACTTTCTTATTGAAAAAAGTATAAACTTTTTTCAAAGAGGGTAGGGCGGGGAATTTATATAGTAATGTACGACAACGCTGTATCCGACCATATATAACGGATACAGCGTTGAATTTTGTTGATTGTCATAAAGAGGCATACAGCAATTTTTTGTAAAATGACTAATAGAGTTGCAAAAGCAGAGTGAAAAGGCAAGGATGGGGATTCCAATGTTTCTTTAAATTAGGTTTTAGAGAGGAGTGCAGCGTGTTATGAAAAAAATTATCCTTATATGTGTGGCTGTTTTAATAATCGTAGTTATGTTTTTACTACTCTTTCCGGCAAATATGTTGGGTATAAATTCGGAAAGGACAGCTTTCATGCTAAACGTCGACCCCCTCAGCACGATTTACGGGACTGGTGAAGCAATCACCGTAAAGGCAAGGCTCCAAAACGAAACGATGCATGCTTATATGGTTTCGCATAGCGCTCGGCTTCTTTCCGTTTCGTACGTAAAAGTGGGGGAGGAAAGAGAAGAAATCATCGCTCCCGCAATTCACCATTCCAGTTATATAGCACCTGGCGGCTCTTTTGTTATAGAAGATACAGTTCAAATTGATGAGCCAGGTCAGTACACAATATACGTTGATGCACAGATGTGGATAAATGATGTTCTATATAAATACTCAAAATCCTTCGATGTAATTGTAAAGTAAGAAAGGATACTAAAAATGAAAAAACGTTTTTTGTGCTTGTTTTTAATTCTATCTTTACTGGGTTCATTAACATTTGTCAACACCGCTTCTGATAATTCTGATAAGGAAATATCCAAAATTGAGGCAAAAAGCATAGTCTGTGATGAGGTGTTTTCCACAATTTTTGTAGAATTAAATTTGGAGAGAATGTATGAATCAGATGCGCCGTCAGATTATGCGGGAATTTATGCCGATGAAAATGGAACTCTTGTTTTATGTGTTGCGAACGGTAGTGCAAATAAATATGAAAATATTGTCAACAACATAGTATCTAGAAAGACAACTGCCTATGCTCTTCAAACTTTTGAAACGGACGAGGCACCTATTGTGCGAGTTGAAGAAAAAGAATTCACATATAATCTATTAAATACTATTCAAGATGCACTTGATCCTAAGATGAGCACATTTAAAATTCAACAAACTGCAATTAAACAAGAAAAGAATGTTGTAGAAATAACGATTGAAGATGAATTGTTAATAGAAGAAATATCACAGTATTTGTATGGCTCTGTTTCTGATTTTAATCCTGAAGCGGTAGACTTTATTGTTGCAGAGTCAGAAAAGGTTGTACCAACAGCAAACTACGCATATAATGGTGTGAAATTTTACCATACCTTGTTTGCATCTACTTATGGAACACTTGGCTTTAACGGCTCTTACACCGATTCATCTGGAAAAGTACACTATGGTGTGTTTACAAATGCGCATGTAGCTCCTGTCGGTGAAAAAATGAAAATATCCGCTTTAAAAACAGTAGGAACCACATTATTTAGCTATGTTGGTGGAAGTTTGGATATTGCTTTTGTAGAGTTCAATTCCGGGTGGGCAGTTACAGATAAAATGCTAAGTGCATCAGATACAAATGCTATATATAGTGCGGCTACGGCGAGCGAATTTTACGAAGGTGCATTGACAAACAAATATGGAGCAACAACAGGTAAGCAATCAGGTAAGATATTAAGCACAAGCGTTTCCATTGATGTTGAGTATGATAGTGGAAATAAATTGATAACTGATGTTTTTAAATTTTCCAATAAAACTGAAGGTGGGGATAGTGGAGGACCCGTTGGTAAACAGCAAACCAAACAGGTCTTTAGACTATATGGAATAACTTTTGCGGGTCCCAAGAATACTAATACTTACGGATATGGAATTAAATTGAGCAACATTAAAAAAGCCTATAATATCAAAGTTTATGGGACAAATGGTTGGTCATAATTTCTTTAACAACAGTCAAATCTAAATGCTACGCTGACTCATATGTTCTTCAAACTCGATACAGTTTGAAGAAAAACACGGCACGATCGAAAACGATATGAAATAAAGCAAGTAAATAAAAACCGTGCAGTCCGAGAACTGCACGGTTTTTTGAAAAGCAGAAACGCCGCAACCTGTAAAAGGGGAAGGGCGTGTTCCGATGTGCTTACGCCAGCGCCTTGCCGAGCGCTAAGCAGGCATCGTCCGCCTCGTCGTCAGGCGCTTCGTTGCAAATGACGCTGTCACAGGCGAGCACGGCGCCGTCTGAAAGGCAGGTCTCCTCCCATGTGCGCATCCATTCGCCGTCACCCCAGCCGTACGAGCCGAAAAGGGCGATTTTTTTACCGCCGAGCTTCGCCTCGCAGGCGTTGAACATCGGCTCAAACTCCGTCTCCTCGAGCTGTTCCGAACCCATGGACGGGCAGCCGAACGCGACGGCGTCGAAGTCGTCCATCATCTCCGCCGAAAACTCCGCTGCGGTAAAGGAGGTGACTTGGGCGCCGGCCTCCTTTGCACCCTCAGCGACCTTGGCCGCCATCATTTCGGTGTTGCCCGTGCCGCTCCAATACACGATCGCTACTTTGCTCATATTTCGATCCTTTCTGTACGTTTTATGTAATCCCGAAGGGATGTACCGTGCTTCTGCGGGGGAAGCCCTTGCGCCGAAACCGTCAGCTGTAAAACAGAACGTCCCTCGCGCCACAGCCGCCCGTAGACCGCGCGGCATTTTTCATATTTTGCGAACAGGCGGGCGGCGGCTTGTTCATCGCCGTAGACCTTCCAGCACCCGACGCATTTGCATCCGCGCCCCTTATTGCAGATGAAGCCGTAAACGTCGCAGAGCGGATAGCCCAGAAATAACCCGATCTCATGCGGGAACTCCCGGGTTTCCTGAAGCCTTCCGCAAAGCGTTTGCAGCGCGCCGTCCGCGTCAGTGCTTGCGTATCCGCAGCTTTTCAAGAACGGTTCAACGCCCGGTTGTAAAAGATCCTGCTGCAAATGTGTGCGGCGAAAGACGTAGATGAGCGCCCGCGTTTTTGTTTTGCGCAGCAGCATCAGCTCCACGCCTTTGCCCCTAAAGCGCGCATTCCACGCGGCAAGCTGGCACGCCAACTGTTTTTCACACGAGTAACGCAAGTTGAACAGGCTCGCCGTTTTTAAGGAAGCGAGCGTCGGCGCGCAGTGCGTGATCAGTTCCTGCTCCATAGGGACCTCCGGTAAGCGAGAAAGCGTCCCGCAAAGTATAAGTTAGCATAGGCTAACCGACTTTCAAAAAAAGAAATCGGTTGGGAACGATCGCTTTGGTTAGCCTATGCTAACTAATGGGATTATAGCACGCGGTTTTCCGTGTTGTCAAGTATAAATCCGATTTTTTACAAATGTATTTCCTGTGTTTTGCCACAACGCGGACAGGGCAGGCTGAAAACTGCATTTGCACGGATGGCTTGTGTGTTGAATCTGTATGGAAACCGCCCCGGGCGGCTTCTCATGAAGGCCTCCCGGGCTGTTTCGGGTTTGAATCGGCTTATTCCAAATGCCACTGCGCGCTTTGCCGCTGCAGCTCTACCATGTGGTGATAAAGCCCGCCTTTTGCCATCAGCTCTGACGGAGCGCCTTCTTCCGCCACCCGGCCGTCGGATAGGACGACGATTTTATCAGCCGCCTCCACAGTACGCATGCGATGCGCGATCACCAGCACGGTCTTGCCTGCAAGTAAGCGGGAGAGTGCCCCTTGCACCTTTGTCTCGTTTTCCACGTCCAGGCTGGCAGTCGCCTCGTCCAGCAGCACAATGGGTGCGTCCTTCAGCAGTGCCCGCGCAATGGAGATCCGCTGCCGTTCCCCACCGGAAAGCTTAGCGCCGTTTTCCCCGATGGGTGTATCATAGCCTTTCGGCAGCCTTTGGACAAATTCATCACAGTTTGCGGCTTTGGCCGCGGCACGTACCTCTTCGTCCGTAGCACCGTGCTTGCCCAGGCGGATATTTTCCATTACGGTGTCATCGAACAGCACCACGTCCTGAAAGACCATCGCGTAATCCCGCAGCAGCACCTCCGGATCGACGGTGGAGATGTCCACACCGCCGACCTGGATCGTACCTTTGGAAATGTCCCACAGCCTTGCGGCCAGTCTTGCACAGGTGCTCTTGCCGGAGCCGGAGGGGCCGACCAGCGCCGTCACCTCACCCTCTTTGGCGGTAAAGCTCACGTCGTGCAGGACTTCCTTTTCATCATAGGCAAAGCCTACGTGTTGAAACACGATGTCGTGGCCCTTGGGTTCAAACACCTCCGCGCCTTCTGCGACGGGCGTTTCATAGATCTCGTTGATGCGGTCGGCGGAAACCTGCGACACAAACATCTCGGCAATCAGCGCCAGGCTTTGGTCAAAGGGCGCGTAGACCCGGGTGATGACCAGCAGGAACAAAAACAACAGCATAAAATCGATGCGGCCGGAGAGGATCAGATTCGCGCCCACAAGGATCGTTGTCGCTACCCCTAAGCGCATGATGACGCTTGCGGCATTGACAAAAACGCCGGTCCCGAGCTCTCCCCGGATCATGATGCGTTCATGCTCGTCGATCTTTCTGTCCAGTCCCTCCAGATACCGATCCTCCCGGTTGGTTGCGCGGATCTCCCGAATGTTCTCCAGCGCCTCCTGAATGCCGTCGGATACGCGGACGGCGGCCTCTTTCGTTCGTTCGGCGCTGCGGGCGGCAAATTTACGGCTGCCGAACAGCAGCCCAAAAGCGACAGGCACACCCCACAGGCAGGCGATCGCCAGCCGCCAGTCGTACACAAGCAGGCAGACGGCGATCACAGCCGTGGATATGTAAGACCCATACAGATACCCCAGCACATGCGACCAGACGTGTTCCATGCGGTTGACGTCTCCCATGAGCGTCTCGGTCAGGTCAGCCAAATCGCGTTTGCCGAAGTACCCTAAGGGCAGCTTGCGCAGCCTTTCCGCAAGGCTTATGCGCGTGGTTTTGACTTCGTTGTAAACCAGCCCGTAGGTTGCCTTATACTGCTGCAAATGCGTCGCGAACGACAGGAGAACAAAAAGGATTACCAAACCAATGGCGAGCGCCGCACCGGGCAGCGGCGCTGCGTCCGTCAGCGTCCCGATAAAGCCGGACATCATCCAATACAGAATGCTGACGCCGCCCATGACGATCAGGTTGACAATGACCGTCCAAAACACACCTTTTTTCGTGTTTTTTACACCTTGATCGGTCAGGGCGTATTTTCGCTGAAACTTTTTGCTGAACATTTAGTTTGCCTCCCCTTCGCTGGTGATCTTCCAACGGACCGCACGGTTATAGTCGGCCCACATCCGGGCATACAGCCCTCCCGCATCGGCGAGCTGCGCATGGGTGCCCTGTTCGACGATATGCCCTTTCTCTAATACGATGATCTTATCCGCGCCCACGACCGTGGAAAGGCGGTGGGCGATCATGATGACGGTGCGCCCGCGGGTCAGCGAGGCGAAGGCCTTTTGGATCAGCACCTCGTTCTCGGGGTCGGCAAAGGCGGTCGCCTCATCCAGCACCACGATGGGCGCGTCTTTCAAAATGGCGCGTGCCAGGGCAATGCGCTGTTGCTCGCCGCCGGAGAGATGCGTCCCTTCGGAACCGATCTGCGTATCAATGCCGTCGGGCAGCTTTTCGAGAATATCGCTGCACTGCGCAGCGGACAGTGCGGCTTCCACCTGTTCCCTCGTAGCTTCCGGGCGGGCAGCCCGGACGTTTTCCAGGATGGATGCTTTGAACAGGCGGCTGTTCTGGAATACGAACGCCACCTGATCCATGAGCACATGCGGATCGATCCGGGTCACGTCCACGCCGCCGACTTCCACAACGCCGGAAGTCGCATCCCAAAACCGCGGGATCAGGCTTGCGGCGGTGGTCTTGCCGCCGCCGGACGGGCCCACCAGCGCCACGGTTTGCCCCGGCTCCGCCGTGAAAGAGACGTGGGAGAGGGCGGGCGACTCCGCGTCGTCGTAGGTGAAGCTCACGTCCTTGAATTCCACCCGATTGCCCTGCGGTATCTGCGGATCTTTAAGCGTTTTCAGGGTGGGGGCGCACATCACCTGATCGATGCGGCCGAGGGCGGTGCTTGCCAGCATCATACCGGAAGCGGCGAACATGATCTTGGCAAGCGCCGTGGAGATGATGGCGGAAAACACCGCGTAGAACGCGAAATCGGTGACGAATCCGGCAAAATCACCGCCGGCCAACGCGCCGGGCGCTAAAAATAACGCCACGGGGACCAAAAATACGAAGGCGCCTTCGGTAAAGGTCAGGTTGACAGACTGGGGTACTCGACACACATTCGACTGATAGTGCTCCGCCTTGGTGCTGTAATCCTCAATGGCTTGCCGGAATGCTTTGAACGAATAGACCGTCTGTTGGAAGATCTTGACCACGGGGATGCCCCGTACATATTCGGTCCCGGCCTTGGTCATGCGGTCCTGGGCCGCCTGGTACTCCGCCATCAGTCCGGCGTTTTTGCCGCCCATCATGGAAAACATCGCGATCACCGAGATGACCGCCGCCAAAAGGCAGGCAGCGCCCATCCGCCAGTCGAAGACGAACATCAGCACCACCATGGCAACAAACAGGACGACGGTGCCGACGATGTCTGCTAAGTTATGTGCCAGCAGCGTCTCGGTATCTGCCGCCGCCGCGTCCAGCCGACCGCGGATGAGCCCTGAGGCGTTGGCGTCAAAAAAGCCCAACGGAGCTTTCATCACATGGGCGACGCCTTGCTTACGGATGTTCGCCGCCGTGCGGAAGGCCGCCAGATGGGTGCACATCAGCCCTGCAAAATACAGCACGATACCACCCACCGCAAAGGCAAACGCCATCCAGCCGTACTGCGCGACATTCTGCGCCTGTGTCCAGTTCGGCGCCACGGCGATCAGAGCCCGCGCCGCCAGCCAGATGCAGATATACGGCGCCATGCTCAACAGCATGGATACCGCTGACAGAGCCAGGCCCAAAAAGGTCAGCCCTTTGTGACTGCCCGCGTAGTGCAGCAGGGCTGTCACATCACTTTTCTTTTCTCTTTTCATCGGATAACCTCCTTGAAAAAGTAAAATATATGCAGATCAACGGGGCGATCCCCCGAGAATCACAACAGGGCGTTGGTTAGCATATGCTAACCAACGGATAACCGAATGCGAAGCATCCTTCCACGCGGGGGCGGTTTACAAAAGGAATGGTTAGCATAGGCTAACTCATATATATAAAAACCAGCGGCATCAAAACCCGATGATCTGCTTCCAGCCCGCCGTGTAAAATGCGCGCAGCTCCCGCATATAGTCATAGGCGCGTTCCTTTGGCATTTCGTGCACGATCACCTCAAAAAACGCCGTAAACATCCCGCTGACAAGGATATGTTCAAGCTGCTTATCCAGCTTCGGATCGGGCTGCCCGAGCTGCTGGAGGGTGTGAATGAATTTGTCTGTCGCGTCCACCTCGATGCGCGCCATTTCGTCCACCATATCGGCATGGGGCGTACCGTCGGAAGCACACAGGATCAAGCGGAAGGCGACGGGGTTCGCATACATGTATTCCAGCATCCAGTCCATGCAGTCGCCCGAGATTTCGCCGACGTTTTCGTGCTGCTGCTCGGGGGCGAGGCGTCGGAACGCCTCCTGCGCCTCGCGGTAGCGCGCCATGATCGTCTCATATTGCTCGCCGACCAGCGCGTCAAACAGCTGCGCCTTGCTCTCAAAATACCCGTAAAACGCGCCCGTGGTCACACCCGCCGCCTTGACGATGCTGCGCAGCGAAGCGGCGCGAAAGCCCTTTTCTATAAACTCTGCCTGCGCCGCCTGCAAAATGCGCGTTCGGGTCTGCGGCTCGGATTTTGTGATCACGGGATCACCGCCTTTGATATAACAGTGTTATATTTCCGATAACAGTATACAGCCCTGCATATGCGCTGTCAAGTATAAAATGAGGATTTTTTTCAACAGCGTAAGGTATAAAGAAAAATATAAAAGGATTTGGCCATGTTGTATGCCCGCCCATATTTACGCTTTCACTTGAAACCGTGCACGGCACACAAACTGAAACATATAATTTTAAGAATACTTCCTATATCTCTTGACAAAATTCAACAAAATATGATAATATTTTTCTAAGAAAACTATGCTTTTTGTAAAACGGGGGATATAGTGGGGGAGAAAGCGTAGCAGATCCGAAACAGGCGCTGTATCCGACGAACGGGGGACGGATGCGGCGTCTGGCTTTTATGTGATGAATTATCACAACTTTTACTCTGACAGGTGCTTGGCTTTTGTGATGCACCGGCGAGCGGTCGCAAAGGCGAATGCTTTTGTCCTCCCGAGGACAGCGCGGTGCGCGAATCGGGAACAGGAGGAAACATATATGCGCAAAAAAGTTTATTCGTTTTTCGCTTTCTGTGTCTTGCTGTGCGGCTTAATGCAGGTTTCGGTTTCTGCATATATGCCGCCGCCCTATTTGGTTGCCGTTTTCTGCCTAAGCGATATGCCGCCGCAAACCGCTTATGTTGATTTGTTATTGCCGATGCAAGAGAATGACACATCCTTTGTTTCGCAAAAGGATGCGGCTGACATTCGCCTTTTTACGGATCGCGCCGTGTTTGATGTCGACCCTTCCGGTGAAATCGCTGCTTATGAGGATGGATATTATAGTTATCTGTTTCATTTTGCAGACAGTTCCATCATCGTAAACACAAATGCGGCAAATGATGAGATTTCCGTTCAATACGGTACGCAAGAACTGTTGGAATGTGTGGAACAAATGCATAGCTGCAAATTAGCGTTTGTGGATGCGCAGGGGAACATCCTTGCAATATCGGAGGCTTTTACCGTGCGCGACAGACCATTCAGAGACTTTAAGGAACTACTTGTTTCAGAGACGTCTGTATCCGTGGAATATACAACCAATCCATATCAAATCGTATTTGCCGTCATACTGTGCCTTGTTGCAGTGGGGCTGTGCTTGGTGATCTTTTTACTGTTAAAAAAGCTGCGCTCGAAACAAAAATATCGGGGTTGACAGCATAGAAAATAGCAAACGGGAAAGGGTTTGTGTCGCGAAGTCCTCAACGGGTCATCGCACAGGACAAAGTAAAAAAAGCACCACATACGCCGTTAAATCGCTTGCTGTCGGGGAGACAAGGAAGGGGATTGATTATGAAAACACAGTATTCGATTCGTCTGTACCGATCGTGGCGGTTTTACCTATTGTGCGTTCTGATTTTATGTATTTCGCTGTTGTCGCTTATCTGGAATTTCTACATACTTGCACGCATGGGCTTCACCGAAATGTTTTTTCCGTATAAAAACGCAGTTATCCCGCAGGAGACCTTGGAGCAAATGCAGAGCATATACGGGGATTTATTTTTGGGGCAGCAAAACAATAATATGGCGTTTGTGGAGGGCGTGATCGCCGTTGTCGCCTATGTCTTAAGTCAGATCGAGTATTTAGCCGTGAGCGTGCTTGCGGCGATCGCGCTGTTCGGCAACCGGCTGTATGTGCGCGAGGATGACACGCGCATCTACTTCGCACCGCGACTGTTTTTCCGCGTCGCCAAACGGGATATTTGTAAAATCGAGCCCGTCGCGGTGGAAGAGCTTGGTTTTTGGGATCGGCTTTCAAGCTGCAATTTCAGCAGGAAATACCTGTATTATTTTACCTGCTATGACACGGTGCTGATCCTCTCCTCCAAGGATGAGGCGGGTATGGCAAAGCTCACGGCGGATATACAGTCGCGTCATAATTTGACCGAGGAAGAGGAGTTCGGCGAGGAAGCCAAGCGGTTTACCTGGTGGGAGCTGCTGTTCCTGTTGTGGCTGTGTTCGCAAATCTATTTTACGGTTACCTCTTTTATTCAAGGGTGGTAGGGCAACCGTTTATGCCTTCATTTCCGCGACCGGTTAAGGTGTACTATGTATTCAGACATTGTGCATTTCTACGATGAGAAATCCGAAGAGACGGAGAATAACGTACAAATTGATCCGTATGATTTCATCATGCAGCGGTTTTTAAGCATACAATAAAACGCACATAGAGCCATGCCGTATTCAGGGTGACGGGCTGGTGGCTGGCGTTTATAACTCTCCCCGTGCTTTCGAGTACGGGGAGGGGGGTTTGTATGCGCTCCCTCAGTGAGAAAGCGGTTGACAAAACCGTTAAATTTGCTTAAAATACAATCGATCAGACTTCCCGCACCTCTGCTATGCAAGTGTCCCAGTGGAAGATGTAAACCAGCCCCATGCAAGTAGGCCTCCCACCATCCGGGATGCGCAGAAGCATGGGGCTTTTTTTTGTTTTGGTAGCGTATAATTTATACGACTTTTTATACGACTTTTTATTGCCCCTTTTTGGACTTTTACGGACTTTTTTGCCCGATTGCAAATTGAAACGAAGAACATAAAATCCCCCGAAACCCTTGATAAATCAAGACTTTCGGGGGATTTCGTTTGGTGAGCCATCGGAGATTCGAACTCCGGACACCTTGATTAAAAGTCAAGTGCTCTACCGACTGAGCTAATGGCTCATAAAAAGCGGCTTTGCAAAACGCAGAACCGCCGGGTTGTAAAAATGACGTGCAACGGCTTAGAAGAACAGCATCAAAAGCGTTGCGGCAAACGCCAGCACAAAGAAAAGAATCGCGATATACTTGGTGGCTTTCGCCAGCATGGCTTCGCGCGTTCTGCCCTTGTTCTTGCCGAAGAAGGTGTCAGCTCCGCCGCCGGTGATCGCACCGGACAGACCGCCCTCGCGGCTCTTCTGCATCAAAACGACCACGATGGTCGCGATCGACAAAAGGATCAGCACCACACCGAGAATGATTTCAAGAGCGCCCATATTTCAACCTCCGTTCGACAGGATAGTTTTTCAATGCCTTGGTATTCTATCACACCGCGCATAAAAATGCAAGCCTTTTTTCACTTTTTGCTCGATTTTACGCGCAGATGGCTTCCGGCGGACTTTCCTGCGTGTGGTATGTGCAGCTTTGCAAAACGGCATCAAGATTGCGGCATCAAAAGTTTTCCTTATGTGCCGTGTATAAACGTCCTATCGGCGCATATGCTAACAGGGCAAAAGTTACGGTTCATTTCTGCGTTTGCATCGAACTTTTGCACCGCCTGCGTATTTTGCGCGGGCGGTTTCCCTTTTTGGGATCAGAATAGAAGTTTGAAGAAAAATACCGCGCCGCATTTTCGCGGCGCGGCGGAAAAGAGCTTACTTGCTTTTGGGTTTTGCGAGAAGTGAAACAATGATCCCCGACAGGATCGCTGCCGTGATCCCCGCGCTGCCTGCGGAAAGCGGCCCCGTGAGCACGCCCAAAAGTCCCTGTTCGCGAATTGCCTCTTTCGTGCCCTGCACCAGCGTATTGCCGAAGCCCGTCAGCGGCACACTCGCGCCGGCGCCTGCCCAATCCACCAGCGGCTGGTAAAGGCCGAGTCCGCCGAGTACGACGCCGAGCACCACGAAAAGTACCAGAATACGCGCGGGGGTTAAGTTGGTATTGTCGATCAACAGCTGCCCGATCATACAAATCAGCCCGCCGATAAGAAACGCTTTCAAAAAAATCACTGCAAATCCCTCCGTTCCTACTTTTTTCCGAAACGATTGTTTTATGCACCGCGATGTGGTACAATACGGGCGGTAAGATTTACCGCTGAAAACGATGAGGTGAGGATTTGAACAGCTTACAGGATGCGTATACCCTTTATAACGGTGTAAGAGTGCCGTGCATTGCGTTCGGCACTTGGAAAATGCCGGACGACGTCGCCGCGGCGGCGGTGTGCTGCGCCTTGCAGAGCGGATACCGCCATATCGATACGGCAGGCGCATATCAAAACGAAACGGGCGTGGGCGAGGGCCTGCGCAAAAGCGGCGTGCCGCGCGGCGAGATCTTTCTGGTCAGCAAACTGCCCAATGCCGACCACGGTTACGAAAAAACGATTGCGGCGTGTGAACGCTCTCTGCAAAAGCTCGGAACGGACTATCTCGACGCATATCTGATCCACTGGCCCGTGCTTGTGGAAAATCAGGATCATGTATCTGAGGATCTGTGCGACACATGGCGCGCGTTTGAGCGGCTTTATCAGGACGGCAAACTGCGCGCGGCGGGGACGAGCAACTTTTTGGAAGAGCACATCGAGATCATCAAAACGAATTTTTCGATCTATCCGATGCTCAATCAGGTGCAGATGCACCCGCAGTGCCCGCAGGAGGAAATGGTCGCGTATTGCAAAGAAAACCATATCCTGCCCGAGGCGTGGAGCCCGCTCATCCAAGGGCAGGCGTTTAAGCGCGAGCTGCTCATCGAAACGGCGGCAAAATACGGCGTGAGCGTTGCCCAGCTTTGCGTGCGCTGGCTCGTGCAGCGCGGCGTTGTGCCTGTTCCCAAATCGGCGACGCCTGCGCGCATTCGCAATAATGCGGATGTATTCGGCTTTTCGATCTCCGACGAGGATATGGAGCGCATTGCCTCTCTGCGCACCTACGGCATGATCGGCGACCCGCCCTCGGTGCCGCGCACGCATCAGGTGGTTGGGTTTTAAATTCGTGAAAACCAAATCAAAAGGACGGATGTTCCTGCACGGAACATCCGTCCTTTTTTATGCTGTTTATTTTAAGGCGTTACGCCGCAAGGTCGCGCATGCCTGCCGATGCTTGCAGGATCCAGCGCGCATCCGCAGCGGATATCCCGTCTTGTGTGTATACATTGGCGGCAAGGGCCTGCGCATAGTCCAGATACCGCATGCCTGCCGCGGCCTGCAATACCCAGCGCGCATCCAAGGCATTAATCTGCCCGTCCTTGTTGACGTCACCAAGCAGCGTTTCCACCGTAACGCGCACCACCGTGTAGGTGCCGACCGGTTGTGTGTTCCCGCTTTCGTATACATACACGGCACTGCCGTCATCGGCAAAGCCCAGCGAATACCCGACAGGCGACGTAAAGACGTCTGAGAGCGCAGCATCACTGTATACATACAGGATATTCTCCGCACGGTATACGCTGACCTGTGCGTCGGGATTCAGCAAAAGCCCGGGGGTGTAGCTTTCCGCAGCCAATGCGGGATATGTCAATACATATGCCGCCGCACCGTCGGAGGTATAGCGAACGCCGGTTGGGACATGGCTTTGCGCAAAGGTGGTTCGATCCGCTTCACTTTCAGAATAATATCGGGTCGTGGCGTCTGCGCCGATCAGGAGGTAATCGTAAAACGTACCGGCTGTGTCCGAATCGTCCCATGTAACGTCCACGGCGTACCAATTGCCGTCTTCCATTTTTACATAGTTCCACGCGTGCGGGCCGCCGGCATCGCCGATGATCTGGATGCAGGGGATCCCTTCGCGGTCACAAAGCATCTTAAAGGCTTCGGAATATCCTTCGCATACCGTGATGTGCGGCTCTAAAAAGACGCTGGTTGCGTAATACGAGGTGTCATATTGGAATAGTGTGTCATATTTCACACTGCCCGCGATCCAGTCATGGATGTATTTTATCTTTTCATAGCGCGTGTTGCCGCGCACCGTGAAGTTGTCAACGACCTGCATCATGGCGGCATAATCCGAAGCGACGGCTTCCCATGAATTATAGCCGGCGGGCAGATACAGATACGCGATCAGCCCGGTGCACTCCACATGTGAAACGGTCGCGCTGATTTTATGGGATTCTTTGATCAGATCAAACATAAAATTGCCCAGCCAAAACAGATCGGGGCGGTCGCTGACAATGGCGGAAAAACCGCCGAGAGTCGCTTGCAGGATCATATCGACATATTCCTGCGGAATATCCACGACCTCGTCGCCGTTTTGGTCAATGTAGATTTCAGCATCAAAAGTGATCGGCGTTGTAAGCGGGATCTCAACGGTGGCAAGCCCTGACTCCTGTGCGTCCGGCTGCTGTGCAAACGTAGTTACGTCCTGGGCTGCCAACGCGTCGTAGACATCTTTTTGCATCCGGTTCAGGCTTGTATAAAAAAGATACGGTGCGTCCGGGTCGCCGGTTTGGAATTGCGCCGCTGTAATGGCGGAAGCGCCGTTTGTGTTTGCGGCAGGCGCCGGATATGTACGGTCAAGCTCATAAACGCCGCCGATGCCGCGGACGGTGACTTCATCGGTCGCCGCCGCGATAGCCCCGATCCCCAATGTACCGAGCAGCAGCGCAAGAGCAAGCAGCAGGCTTATCCATTTGACCTTTTTCATGATGTATCTACCCTCTTTGGAAGAATTTTATGGCTGCTGTTTTCATGCGGCGGTTTTAACGATTTTGCAAAAGCGCCGAAAGCTCATCCATAAACGCGTTGATGTCACGGAAATGGCGATAAACAGAGGCAAAGCGCACATAAGCGACCTCGTCGATGTCCTTGAGCTTGTCCATGGCGAGTTCGCCGATGCGCATGGACGTTACCTCGCGGTCGAGCGAATTTTGCAGGCTGCTTTCAATGTCGTCCACAGCCTTTTCGAGCGTCTCCATGGCGACAGGACGCTTTTCGCACGCGCGCAGCATGCCGCGCAGCAGCTTGTTACGGTCAAACGCCTCGCGCGACTTGTCCTTTTTGATGACTAAGATCGGCACGCTTTCGATAATCTCATAGGTCGTAAAGCGTTTTTTGCATTGCAAACACTCGCGGCGGCGGCGAATACGCTCGCCCTCGTCCGTGGGGCGCGAGTCAATGACCTTGCTTTCCTCATAACCGCAAAACGGGCATTTCAAACGGCATCACATCCCTGTCAGATTTTGGCGCATCCGCCAAACGGCAGGATGCATTTTTACTATATATTGTTAGTATATCAAATAAAAACCACAAAGTAAAGTAACAAAACCTTACAACCATTCGGAAAGCTGTGCGGCAGCGGTACGGATCTGCTCGGGCGAATCATAGCTTTTCTCATACAGCTCGATCATGTAATCGCCCTTGTAGCCCTTATCCCACATGAAGCGGAAAAACTTCGGAAAATCGAATTTCGCCCCGGTGCACAGCGGCACGACGCAGTCGCGTTCGTCCGTGTAGTCGCTGATGTGGATGTGCGCAATGTTGTCAGCAAACGTTTCGGCAAATACATACGGGTCTATGCCCGTTCTGCGCGCCTGCTTGATGTCCAGTACCATGTGGAAATGATCCCCGAGGGCGGCGCGCATGCGCGCCAAAAAGTCGGGGCTTTCCGAACGGTAGTGCACCACATTTTCCTGGCAAAGCGTAATGCCCGCTTCACGCCCGAGGCAGTAAAGACGATCGAAGCGCTCAAACACCTGCTCGTCGGGGATGCTGCCGGGGATCTTTGCCCCGTGCATGACGAGCAGCTCTGCACCTAAGACCCCCATGCCGTAAAAATAGCGCTTGAAATCCTCAATACTATCATAAAACCGGCGCTCATAGGAACTGAAAAAATAATAGGATTCCGTAAACGAGGCATAGGTGTGCAGGCTTTTGACCCGCAGAGAATACTGCGTGCGGATGTTTTGCAGCATATCCATAAACGGCTTTCGAAGCTCTGTAGGGGAGTTGATGAAGATCTCTGTGCAGTCTGCGCCGAGTTCGCCGACCATGCGCAGCGAATCCTCCGTTGTCTGCGGATAAAAACAAGACGTTGAGATCCCGATTGCCATTGCACCTGCGCCCTTTCCTGCTTTGCCCGCGCCTGCCAATATTTGTGCATTGTAAAGACGCGCATGATATTTTACTATTAGTATTGTAATAGGGAGGCGCATAAAAATGCAAGCGTTATTTCCGGAAATCCGCAGGTTTTTAAAAAGTTTTTCCCCTGTTACCGTGCGAATTCTGCGCTGGGGGATGCCGTTTGTGCTCGGCATGCTGTTATCGGGGTTCGTATGCCGTCTGCTTGCCGGGACGATCGGGGAATTTGACAAAATGCTGCGCATGTCCGAAGAACTGCTTTTGTGCGGTAAGGAGATGCTCGGCGCGGTGGGCGTAGGCGCGCTTGTTTTGCAGCTGTTTCTGACGGCATATGCGTACGATCACCCGCAGAACGGCGAATAGCAGTACATAGGGCGGGGGTGGGGGAAAGCGGAAAGAACGCAAACAGGAGAAAGGAGTTTTCGCGTGCAAAAATACGGAACGCCTGATTTTGTAAGGACCGAATTTGAACTGGACGATGTTTTGACCGTTTCGGTCGGGACACAGGTATTAGACGGCGGCAATGCGGCCTGGCTGGATGCCTGAAACTGAAAAACAAAGGAAGCCGCACGGCGCTGCTGCGCCGTGCGGCCCTTTGCTTACAAGGAAAAAGCTGTGTAAAATTACTTTGCGCGGTTTCGAAAACAAACAGACAAGATTTACTTCTGCGGCACCGAGGCAGTGTATGTATATGTACGCATCTGCGTCAGAACAGCCCGCCCGAAAAGCCCCAGGTGTCCGTGAATACAAATTTGACGTAGCACCGGGCAGGGGGAACGCCGAGTTCTTCGGACAAAATCGTGCAAAGCTCCGCTGTAAGGGCGTTGCACGCGTCGTGATTCGCTTTGCCGAACACACTGACCTCGCACATGGCAACGGGTGCATCGTTTGTTCCCTGAAAATACATATCGCAGTCCCCGTCGAGCCGAACCATCAAATACGTTTCGCTTTTTCCGGGCAGCAGGGCAATGGCTTTGCCGAGCCGCGCTTTTACGGCGTCTGCCTTCGCTTCGGAAATGGCTTCGGTAGTGCTGACATGGATATACGGCATAAAAATACCTCCTAAACTTATAATGATTTCCTATAAATCGTGCGATCCTCGATCGCTTGCTGTATCGCGCCGAACAGGGAAAGTTCGTCCGCAGACGGCAGGTCGTAGCCGTAATGCCAGACCATCACGCCGCCCAAGTCCGCGTCGATCGCATAGGCGGTCTTGTCGTAGACCATCTGCCACCCGTTGTAATACCGCGCCGGCGCCGCTTCGCCCTGCGTTTCCGGGAAGTTCGCGAGTGCGCCTTGTGCGATGTTGCATGATGTGCCGAGCGTGTGCGCTTCCTCCCGATAAGCGTACCAATACAAGCCGCCGTCGACGGGGCGCGCATAAAACGGCATGCCTAAGTCCAAACGCCTGCGCGCAAAGCCAAGGCTTTGGTAATTGGCGATCAGGCGGCTTGCCGTAGCTGTGAAAGCAGCGTGATGACCGTCCGCATCAAAGGAATCATAGCCCATGATCTCCGCAACGTCCAGCGGACGCGCCAGCAGCGCTTCCCACAAATTTTTCCAAACGGGCACCGCCGCGCCGAGTACAAAGCGCCCGTGGATCTCCTTTTTCAAAGCGGTAAGAAAGCGGCTGAACGTAAGCCAGTCTTTCAAGCGGCGCGGGTATTCGTAGTCGAAAAAGATCCCGTCGAAGCCGTTTGCTTCGATAAATTGCAGAATGGCGGCAATCAGCGTATTGCGGTTCTTACCGAACGCTAAGGTGTGCTGTTCGCATCTTTCGTTCGCCGAATCCACGTCCGACCCTAAAAAATTACAGTGTATGCGCACGTCGCGCCCGTTTGTGATTTCACGCAGGTTTTGAATTGCCGTTTGGAACACGGTCTTGCCGTCGGCCTTTGTACCGTCTTCGGCTTTCAAATCGGGGTAATATAATGTCCCGTCCGCAGAAAAGCGCACCGCACCGAAGAAAATGACGTCGGTGATGCAGTCGAGACTGCCCGCGCGGGCACGCAGCGCGTTCGCATCATATGCGGTCTCCGCCGTCAGGTACGCCGTTACGCGGAAGTCGGGAACACGTTTCTTAGGCACGCAATAGGCTTCCACGCCTGTCAGCGAAAATTGGTTTTCCGCCTGTCGGACGGTGACACGCAGCGCCGTGGCGGGTATTTCCCGAAAGGCACAGTAGCGGTATTCACCGATCTTGTCGTCCTGCGCATAAATTTGCCGAAATTCTCCGTCGATCCTCGCTTCCACGGAGAACCCGCGGCAGTTTGCACCGTCCTCGCGCAAAACAACGGTGTTGACAGCCGTCGGTGCGGGAAATTCCACCGTATACGTCGCGCCCGCACGTCCCGAAAAGCCGTTTTCAGTGCGCTCGCCGCCGCAAACGGTGACCGCCGCGTTTTGCAGCAGGTTTTCTCCCGGGGAAAATGCAGCGCTGTTTGAGCCGTTGCGTGCCATAGATCACATGTCCTTTCTGTACCGGGGTCCCGAAAAAGGCTTCCTCACGCCTGCACCGTTCTGTCCTCGATCGCCTGTGCCATGGCGCCGAACAGAGAAAGCTCGTCTTCATAGGGCAGGTCGCAGCCGTAATGCCAGACCATCACGCCGCCCAAGCCCACATCGATCGCATAAGCGGTCTTGTCATAAACCATCTGCCAGCCGTTATAATAGCGGTCTGGTGTGTTCTCCTCCTCGGTTTCGGGACAACCTTGCAAAAGTCCCTCGGCTACGTTCTGATTTTTCCCAAGCTGCCGGGCGTCGCCGGAATAGGTGTACCAGTATTCACCGCCGTCTATGGGACGGGAGAAAAACGGCATGCCCAGATCCATTTTATCCGCAGAATAGCCAAGACTCAGGTAGTCGCCGATGACGCCGCTTGCCGTGCGTGCGAAGGAGGCGTGATGTCCGTCCTCTGCATCAAATGCATCATATCCCATGACCTCTACGGTGTCTACCGAACGGCTCAGAAAGATCTCCCACAGATTTTTCCAAACAGGCACCGCCGCGCCGAGCTGATACTGCCCATTGATCTCTTCTTTGAGCGCCGAAAGGAAACGGCTGAACGTGAACCAGTCTTTGAGACGGCGCGGATATTCGTAGTCAAAATAGATCCCGTCGAAATCATTTGCCGCCGTGAACTCCAAAAGCGCCGCGATCAGGGTGTCCCGGTTGTCGCCAAACGCCAGATTGTGCTGGTCGCATTTTGCGTTCGCCGCATTTTCGGAGGCTGTTCCATCGGGCGCATCGGGACCGATAAAGTTGCAATGGATGCGCACGTCGCGGTCTCCGATGACCTCACGCAGATTTTGAAGCGCCGTTTGGAAGACCGTCTCACCGTTCGCCGTCGTCCCATCCCCGAGATCCAGATCAGGGTAATACAGCGTGCCGTCTGCTGCAAAGCGTACCGCGCCGAACAGGATAACATCTGTGATCACATCAAAACTGCCCGCCTGTGTGCGAAGGCCTTCCAAATCATATGCAGTCGCTGCGGTTATGTAGGTCGTTACACGGAAGTCCTCCGCCGCTTTGCGCTCTGAAGAAAAAGCCTCTACATCCTCTATCGTGAAAGGTGCGTCGGCGCCCTGTACGGTGATGCGCAGTGCTGTGGTCTCGACTTCGGGGAATGCACAGTAGCGGTATTCGCCGATCTTATCATCCTGCGCGTAGATTTGCGTGTATGCGCCGTCCACCAGCGCTTCAATGGAAAATCCACGGCAGTTTGCGCCATCCTCCCGCAGAACAACGGTGTTCAGAACCGCTGGTGCGGAAAGCTCCGCTGTGTACGCTGTTCCGGCCGTGCCCGTAAAGCCGTCGCCCGACACTTCACCGTTTGTCACGGAGACAACTGCGTTTTCCAGCAGGTCCTGTTCCGGTTTGATCTCCGCTTTGCTTGCATTGCTAAAAGAAAGCGCGGTGCAGACCAGCGCGAAGACAAGCAGCAAACATACAATGGTAAACAGAACGCGCAGCACCCTTTTGGCCTTAGAGACCTTGCGGGACGCGTGTTCGCTCGGCTTGCTTTGCAGTGTGGATCTTTTGTTTGACATCGTGAAACCCCTTTGTTTTCAGCATTTTTGCATACGCACAAAAAATCGAACCGATCGTTCGGATTTAAGTCTATTATGCCAAATAAACCCGTGTGCGTCAAGCAAAACACCGCCTGCAGTTTGCATTTTTTTATAAAAGTTAGTATAATAAAAGCATCCTGTTGGCAAAGGAAGTTTTTATGGAAAATACAAATCGGAATATTGCCTTGCTGATTGACTCAGACAATATTTCTCCCCGGTATATCGAAACGGTGTTCGATGAGCTGAAATCCATCGGGACGGTCACGGTCAAACGCATTTACGGCGATTGGACGCGCGATGATGTGAAATGCTGGAAGAGCGTTCTGCCGGAATATGCCATCCAGCCCATGCAGCAGTTTGCCAATACCGTGGGCAAAAATTCCACGGATTCCGCCATGATCATCGATGCGATGGACATCCTCTACCGCGATACGGTGGATGTGTTCTGCCTTGCCTCGAGCGACAGCGATTTTACCCGCCTTGCAGTGCGCCTGCGCGAAAGCGGCAAGCAGGTCGTCGGCATGGGCGAGAGCAAAACGCCGAAGGCGTTTGTCAACGCCTGCGATTCATTTCGGTATTTGGATGTTTTAAGCGGCAAAACGGATGACGAGCCCGCTTCCAATGAAAGCAGCATCACCCCGCGCATGGAGATCGAGCAGGAGATCCTTTCCATGCTCTCCCGCGGGGAGGCGGGTGCGCGCGTGCTCATCAGTGTTGTCAAGGAATATTTGCAGCGCAAGTTCCCTGATTTTGACGAGCGCAACTACGGATTTTCCAAGTTTTCGAGCTTTTTGAAATCGTTCAGCAGCTTCCGCGTCGTGCTTGACGGCGCGCACAACCTTTGTTTGTGTCAGGAACGCTCCGTGCGCCGTGAGGAGATCGAGGCTTATGTGAAAACCCTCTTACAGAAAAGCCGCGCAAAGCGCATGAACATCGGCGAGATCAATACCCGCCTGACCGAACGGTTCAAGGACTTTTCCGTCAAAGCATACGGCTATCGGCAGATCAAGCTGTTCCTGTCGGACATCGACGGCGTAGAGATCGAGGACTGCGATCTGGTGCTCAAATAACAGATCTCCATATGGAAAAGCAGCATCTCCGTTTTTGGGAGACGCTGCTTTTCTTTTTATAGAAAGCGCAGTTCGTCAAACACTTTCCCGCGCAGGTGTTTGACGGAATAGCCGCACGAACGAGCGGCGTTTGATGAAATAGATGATCAGCAGCGGCACATCGGCGAGCATCCACGCCATAGGGCCTGCCAGACAAACGGCAGGGAATCCAAATCGGCCTGCGAGCACAAACGCGACCAATACGCGGCCGACCAGCTCCGCAGTTCCTGCAAGCACGGAGGTGTAGCCGTAGCCGAGCCCTTGTAAAAAGTTGCGGAACACAAACAGCACTGCCAACGCCCAGTAAAAACAGGCGAGCGTGCGCAGATAGGTTTCGGCAAACGGCAGGATCTGCGCAGCGGAATCGGTGATAAATACGGCGCACACACTGCGTCCGCAGAACCATAAAAACAGTGATGCGGCTGCGGAAAGGGCAAGATCCAGCAGGAAAATACGCCGCACGGAATAGAGAATCCTGCCGTACTGCTTTGCACCGCGGTTCTGTGCGGTGAATGTTGAAAGCGCAACGCCGAGTGCGGACATGGTCACATTGACAATGTTTTCCGCACGGCTGCCGGCCGTGACGGCGGCAACGGCGTATTCGCCGAAGCGGTTGACTGCGCTTTGCAGGATCATGGACCCTACCGCCGTAACGGAGAGCTGCAGCGCCATGGGAAGCCCCATGGAAAGCAGTGCGCGGCAGACCGTGCGGTCAGGGATCAGGTCGGATTTTTGTATGTGCAGTTCCGGGTGTGCGCGCCAAATCAGAACCGCGCACAGCAGCACCGAGACGCCGTTGCCGATCGCGCTTGCCACGGCGACGCCGGCAATGGTCCAGTGCAGCACAAGCACAAAAAACAGATCGAGCGCCACGTTGACAAGAGAAGATAAGATCAAAAACAGAAGCGGCGAACGGCTGTCGCCGAGCGCGCGCAGCATGGCAGACATCATGTTGTACAGCATCATAAATACGATGCTGCAATACAGGATGACCGCATAGGTGTTCGCGTCCTCCAAAATGCTTTCCGGCGTATCAATGAGCCGCAGCAGCGGGCGCGAGAGGCTTAAAGCGACAGCGGTGAGTACGGCCGAAAGCGTCAGCGACAGAAACAAAGCGTTGCCGAAACACCTTTTGACGCGGGGAATATCTCCTGCACCGTAGCTTTCCGCCACGGGGATGGCAAAACCGCTTGTCAGTCCGAACGCAAAGCCGACGAGCAGAGAGTTGACCGGTCCCACCGCGCCCACGGCGGCAAGCGCCGAGGAGCTGACGAAGCGCCCGACCACGATGGAGTCTGCGATATTGTAAAACAGTTGAAAAACATTGCCGAGCATCAACGGAAGGGAAAAGCGGAGTACCGCCTTTACGGGGCTGCCCTTAAGCATATCGACGCGCATGCTGCACGCCCCCTTTTGCCGTGTTTTCCCAGAATCTTAGCACCGCACTTTTACAAAGTCAAGGCTTTTTCGACAGAAAAGAGTATACGGCTGAATTTTGTAAAACGCACTTAAAATGCTTGTAACATTTTTTGAAATTTGGTATAATTATATAAATTCTTTCCGGGGAGGCGCAATATGTACAGGCTGATTGACCATAAGGAAGAGATCAACCGTCTGCTGTCGCGCTACGGCGTGAAGTTCGGCATCTACAAAAACAATGAATTTCACGAGCGGCTGTTCCCGTTTGACCCCATCCCGCGCATTTTGACTAAAAATGAGTTCGCCTTTCTTGAAAAGGGACTTCGCCAGCGCGTCCATACGCTCAACCTGTTTCTAAACGACATTTACGGCAAAAAGCAGATCTTGAAAGACGGCGTGCTGCCCGAGGATTTCGTATATCTTTCCAAGGGCTTTCTGCCGCCGTGCGAAAACATCGCCCCGCCTGAAAGGGTCTACAACCATATTTCGGGCATCGATCTTGTGCAGGGGAAGGATATGGCTTGGTATGTGCTCGAGGACAATTTGCGCATCCCCTCGGGTGCGTCGTACCCAATGATCGCGCGCGACCTGTGCCGCCGCGCCGCGCCCGATACATTTGAAACGAACGCCGTGACCGACAACCGTGATTACGGCAAGCTCTTAAAGCGTGTGCTTGACGATGTGAACGTCGGCGGCATTGACGTGATCTTAACGCCCGGACGCTACAACTCTGCCTTTTTCGAGCACTCCTATCTTGCCGAGCAGACAGGCGCGGTGTTTGCCATGCCGCAGGATCTGTTCGTGGAGGGCAATGTGCTGTATTACAGCGAATACTCCGGCGAGCGGCGCCGGGTGGGCACGGTCTACCGCCGTATTTCCGACGAGTACATCGACCCCATGACCTTTTTGCCCGATTCACTTTTGGGCGTGCCGCATCTTCTGGACGCTTACCGTGCGGGCAATGTCGCGGTTGTCAACGCGCCGGGCAACGGTGTGGCGGATGACAAGGGGATCTATTACTTTGTTCCCGAGATGATCCGCTACTACCTCGGCGAAGAACCGATCTTACAAAACGCGCCGACATATCTTCCGTATTATGAGACGGACCGCGCCTATGTGCTCGAGCACCTCGAGCGCTTAGTTGTCAAGGATGTATCCGAAGCAGGCGGCTACGGCGTGGTGTTCGGAAGTGACCTGACCAAAGACGAACGGCAAAAGCTTGCCGAAGCGATCCGTGAAAATCCGCGCCGCTTTATCGCACAGGAGGTCGTGGATTTCCGTGAACTGACCGTTGCCGAAGGGGGCTCTGTGACGACCCGCAAGGCGGACCTGCGCGCATTCGTTTTGTATGGGAAAGAGATCACGGTCTGGAAAAGCGGCCTGACACGTTATGCGCGTGAGGCGGGCTCGTATGTAGTCAATTCTTCGCAGGGAGGAGGTTTTAAGGATACATGGGTATTATCTCGATAAAATCCACCGACAATCTGTTCTGGCTTGGGCGGTATGTGGAGCGCGTGTTTACCACGCTTAAAATGTTTTCCGAATGCTACGACGTGCTCATCGATGTGGATGAAAACGCCTATGTCGCTTTCCTGCAAAAACTCGGCATTCCCAACACCTATGCCTACAAAGCCGATTTCATCACGAATTTCCTGTTTGATGAGAACAACCCCAATTCGGTTTTGAGCACGTTGCTTTGCGCTTACGACAATGCCGTGATGATGCGCAATGAGATCAGCAGCGAAACGATGTCTTACATCCAGCTTGCGGTCAACGCCATGCAGCGCGGCAAGGAAAGTTCCGCGCCCATGCTCAAGCTTCAGGAGGTCTTTGACTGCATTTTTGCCTTTTGGGGGTCTGCAGATGACTACGTCGAGTCCGAAACGACCCGCAACATCCTGAAATTCGGCAGAAGCGTGGAACGCCTCGATCTGTATACGCGCTTTTCGCAGCCCGCAGCGCTCATCCGCAAGGAATTCAGTATTCTTTTGAACCGCCTTTATAAGGTTGGTGTGGACTGCAACCTTTCCGCCGTTGATACGCTGATGAAGATCATCCTCGAAAAGGATGACCTTGAAGCAGACAAAGCGATCATTCAAACCGAGCTCTCGCGGCTGTTCGTCACAACGCCGCCCGATTACTACGCATAGGAGAGAGGCTTATGCAGCGCGTGGAGTTTTCCTATTCCATGAAAATCGAATTTTCCGCGCCCGTGGTGCGGCACTGCTTTTCACTGCGGTGCCTGCCTTTTAACAACGAATGGCAGCGCATCCGGGAGCTGTTCATCGACGTTTCGCCGCACAATGTATTGACGGAGACCGCCGACGGCTTCGGCAACCGCATTCTTACAGACCGCATCACCGAGCCGCACACGCTGTTTTCCGTGTATGTCAACGGGATCGCGGAGATCGATCTGACCGCAGCGGAAGCGGAGCCGTTAAACGGGATCTACAAATATCCGTCGCAGCACACCGCGTGCGGTCCGCTTCTGACGGCGCTCGCCGAAGCGCAGCGCGCCGCCTGTGCCAATAGATCTCCGACCGAGAAAGCAAAGCTGCTTATGGAGGCGCTGCGCGCACGGTTTTCGTATCAAAGCGGCGTGACGCGTGTTGAGACCACCGCCGAACAAGCGCTCGAACTCGGATGCGGTGTTTGCCAGGATTACGCGCATATCCTCATCGCGCTTTGCCGCGCGCTCGGTGTGCCGGCGCGCTATGTGGCAGGCATACAGGAGGGGACGGGTGAGACGCATGCGTGGGTCGAGATCTATGACAACGGGTACTGGGTCGGCATAGACCCAACCAATCACAAAATGGTGGATGAGCATTACCTGAAACTCAGCCACGGGCGCGATTTTGCCGACTGCGGTATCAACCGCGGGCTGTTTATCGGCGGCTGTACGCAAAAGCAGACGGTGGAAGCCTCGGTGCGCGTGCTGTGAACCGACACCAAGTAAAATGGCTGGCAAGACGCCCCGCAGCATATGCTGCGGGGCGTCTTTGTATCGTTTATACCGTGCTCAGAACACGTTCGGTTGGTTTTTCGCAATGCCGGCTTTCACGCTTTCGGGCATATCCTCCGCGTGGACATACATTTTGGAGTAGGTGCCGTCTGCATAGCTGAGAATGACCACATAATCCGTGGGCTTCAGCGTCGCGCGCAGGGTCGCTTTTGAAACGATGGACTGCATCGTTGCCGCATCCGTGGCCTTATAGATCACAGGCGCTTCGCTTGCGTCCATATATTCCCATTCACCGGTGAACTCCGCAAAGTGATCTTCGGTGCTGCTCATCCCTGTAAAGGAACAGGCAAAGTCCTCCTGATAAGAGGTGACATAGTCATCCAGATACGAATCCAGAAACTGCTCCGAGACCTGTGTGCCGTATACGGCGGTCAGTTCCTTATCGGCTGTCAGCGCGCTGCCGTAGCCTGCGTCGCGCAGCACCTGTAAGGTGTTTGCCATGTCCTCGGTGATAAAGAATTCGGGCAGCGCCGCACTCGGCGTTTTGCCGAAGAATTCATTTTCCGATACGGTAACGGTTTGGGCGTACATTTCGCCGGGGGAAGCGTAAGTGACTGCCATGGCGCTGTTCGGTTCTTCGTCAAGCCCTTCTTCCGGCAGAAGATCGAAGCTCAAAAGCCCCAGTGTCTTGCCGTTATAATGGTTCTCGGGAGCCTGCGCCGAAAGATCGCGGTAGAGCGCGTCTATGAGCGCCGCACGCTGTTCGGTCGTGAGCGACAGCTTTGTTTCCGTGCTCAACGTGCCGTTGTAAAGGCGAATGTCATCGCTTTCCCGTACCGCACGGATATAGCGGTAGCTTTCAAAGGCTTCCATTTCGCTGTCCGAGACGATGCTGCCGTTTACGGCGTTGCCCTTTGGAACGGGCACCTTTTCATAGCTGTCCTTGAAGATGCGATCCAGTACGGACTGCCGATAATCGGTCTCATCCGCTTTGGTCAATTCGTTGAGGAGTTCGTCAGACACGCCATAGTAGTTGCGAAGCACCTCGCTGCCGTCTTTCAGTACATACACGATTTTGATCGACACGGGACGGATGCCGTTATAGTCGTTGTCCGGCACGGTCGGCTGTGTTCTGCCTGCCGCGACGAGCTTTTCGTGGATGCCGCGGACAAAGTCGATGTCCTTTGCCGTCTCATATTTGCCGACGGGCAGGGTGTTCGGGGAATCGAAGCCGCTGAACGAGAACGAAAATTCATCCGCCTTGGACGTATCGGAATAATCGGTCTGTACGGCTGTGATTTTCGCGTAACTGACTTCGTCGGTCGCCGGGATCTTGTTGGCAGCACCGAAATAGCCCGTCGCGAAGAACGCGAAGATCAGTGCGGTTATGCACAGCTGGATGGGCAGCGCCACGAGCGATTTCGCAAACAGCCGCAGGTTGCGCAAAAGCATAAGGTATAAAAGCGCAAACAGTACCGCGAATACGACCGCTCCTACGATCAGGGCAAGCGCCATGCCGTTGTTTTCCAAAGCGGAATACGCGGTCACAAAGCCGAAGAAGGCAACAAGGAACGTACCGATGAAATTAAGCGCCTTGTTTTTGCCGATGAAGCCGCCGATCTCCGCCTTGCGGCGCTTGTAGGCGAACATCCCGCCGACGAACAGCACCGCTGTCGCCGCAAGCCACAGGCAGACGGGCAGGAAATTCGGCGCGACCCAATCCATCAGCTCGCCGTTATTCACATTCATGACCTGTCCTTTTTGATTGGCGCAGGTGTAAGTGTAAATGCCGTCCGAGAAAAAGCGCAGCGGATTGACTATGCCGAAAGAACGCGCAAGGCTCTGGGTCGTGTCCAGCCCGTTATAACTGTAAAGGCTGTCAAAATTGCTGCCCAGCGGCGTGCCGAGCACCAGCGTTTTGATGAGTTTTTCTAAAGAGCTGAACAGGATCTCAGGCGTAAGCAGCAAAATGCCGGAGAACAGCACGCCCTCAAATGCCGTGCCGACGGTGGTGAACACCAGCGCCGTGAGGGTATAGGAAAATGCCGATACGGCGAACAGCCCCAAAAGCAGATAGAAAAACGCCGTGATCATATATTTGTTCACACCGAGCACTGCGATGTTTGCAATGAGAGACACTGCCAGCGGCAGCGCAACGGATACGGCAATGAGCGTAAGCCCCGCGAGATATTTCGCTGAAAAGAGCTTTGTGCGCTTAATACCGAGGCTGTAATACACGTTGACCGTTTTCTTGCCTGTAATGAAGCGGAAGGTCACGATGCCGAACAGCAGTCCGAGCCCTAAAAGCCCTACAATGATAAAGTAACGGAAGATACCCATCATTTCCGGGGACGGTCCGAAAAGGAAGCTGTAAAGCTCCTTATAGTTGATCGTGCTGACTTCCCCGGTCTCAAAGTTCGTTGAAGTTGTATCGCGGAAAGTCATAATGGGCATTATGCAGTAAAACAGCGATAAAAACGCCGCCTGCAATACGCCGAACAGCGCGTTGTCTCGCAAGCCCGTTCGGTAGGCAAAGCCGAAGTTATTTTGAAAAGATTTGGGCGAAGTCATAATCCGTTCCCTCCATTTCATCCAAGAATACTTCCTCCAAGCTCAGCGGCAGCGATTCGATCATCGCAGGGGAGAGCGCGCGCAGCTTTTCCGAAACGGTTTCCTCGTCTCCTTTGACGGTAATAGTCAGGATCTTGCCGTCTGGCTTGAAGGATTTTACATCGATGCCTGCCGCGCGCAGCTGTTCCTCGGTCATGTCGTCGTTGAATACCAAACGGAATTTGGCGCGGTTTTCGCTCAAGTCCGAAATAGAAGCGTCCAGCACCAGCTTTTTGCCGTTGATGAGCCCAAAGTGGTCGCAAAGCCCCTCCAGTTCGTGCAGATCATGGGAAGAAACGATGATTGAAGCGTTGCGCTCCTCCATATATTCGTGGATCAGATTTTTGATGAGCGCACGCTTGGCGGGGTCAAGTCCGTCAAAGGTCTCGTCAAAAAGGATGAAATCGGGCTGTGTGGCAAAGCCTAAAACGATCTCCGCCTGCCGCTGCATGCCTTTGGAAAACCCGTTGATGCGTGCTTTGGTGTCCAGCCCGAACACTTCGGCGAGCTTGTGGAACGTTTCGAAGCTGAAGTCGGGATAATACCCGTTGTAAAACTTCGCCATCTTTTCCATACTCGCATACGGGCGGAAATAGATGTCGTCGGGCACATAGAACATGTGCTGCTTCATGCGCTCGTTGTCGAATGCATCCTCACCGTCCAAGAGCACGCGACCGCCGTCCGCCTTGTACACGCCGGTAATGGTTTTCAGAAGCGTAGTCTTGCCCGCGCCGTTGTAGCCGATCAGCCCGTAAAGCGAGCCGTCGCCGACGGTAAAGCGGATGTCGCTGATCGCAGTGAAGTCGCCGAACTTTTTGGTCACGCCTTGTACTTCGATCATAGAATAACCTCCTTTTGGCTTCGGAAAAGGAACCATATCGTTCCCTTTGCTGCTTATATGCTACCACGTGCAGGCGGGCAGGTCAACGAAAGACGCCGTATTGTTAGGAACCTGTAACAATACGGCGTCTTTTCACGTTCAAAATTAACTTTTTCGTAAGAAAGCAAAAGATTTATTGCGAAACGAGCTCGCCCTCGGCGCAGTCCGCGCCGACCCCTGTAATATGTACATGCACAAGCTCGCCCGCGGTATTCACGCCGCCCGTAAAGCGCACCGGCGTGTAGTTTGCTGTATAGCCGAAAAACCATCCGCCGCGTGTGCGGCTCTCCGATAACACCTCGACCGTTTTTCCGACCTGCCGGTGCAAAAAGCCTTGCCGCAGTTCTTCAGCCGTGTTCAGCAGCAGCGCAGCGCGGTGCTCTTTTTCGGCTTTTTCGATCTGGTCGGGAAACTGTGCAGCGCGCGTGCCGGGCCGCACGGAGTAGGGGAAGACATGGATCTTTTCAAAGCCGATGCGTTTTGCGAACGTCACGCTTTCTGAAAAATCCGTTTCCGTTTCGCCGGGGAACCCCACCATCATGTCGGTCGTCAAGGTGCAATCCGGGAAAGCGGCGCGCAGCTTTTCGCAAAGTGCGGCGTACTCTGCAGCGGTATAGTGACGGTTCATATGCCGGAGCGTGCGGTCGCATCCGCTTTGCAGGGAAATGTGAAACTGCCCGCAGAGCTTCGGAAGCTTCGCCATGCGTTCGATCAGGTCGTCCGTGATATGGTCGGGCTCCAAAGAGCCCAGCCGCACGCGGGCGATTTCTTCGGGGGCGCAGGCGGCTTCGATCGCGTCGGCAAAGCTTTCACCGCTGTCCTTGCCGTAGGCGGAAAGGTTGATGCCCACGAGCACCAGCTCCCGATAACCCGATCTTGCAAGCGCTTCGCTTTCCCTGCGGATCACTTCAATGGGCTTCGAACGCACCCTGCCGCGCGCGGTGGGGATGATGCAGTAGGCGCAAAAACGGTCACAGCCGTCCTCGATCTTCAAATTGGCGCGCGTGCGCTCCGAGACTTTTGTGATCGGTTCTCCGCAAAACGGTTCACCGGTGCGGTGCGGGAGGATGCAGATCTGCCTTGTGCGGGTTTGCAGATAGGCTTTTAAAAGCGGCACAAGCTGTGTGCTCGTGCGATTGCCGAGCACAACGTCCGCTTGCGTGAGCGTTTCCGTCTTTTCGGGGAACGCCTGCGGCATGCAGCCTGTGAGCACCACGGTACTTTCGGGGAAATTGCGCTTGAGCTTTCGGACGAGCTGGCGCGTTTTGCGGTCGCTTTCGGCGGTCACAGTACAGGAATTGACCACGAAAACATCCGCCTGCTTATCGTCCGTTGTCACCGAAAAGCCCTCGCGCAACAGCGCCTGTGTGATCTCTTCGGTTTCGTATTGATTGACCTTGCAGCCAAGTGTATACAGCTTTACGTTCATTTGGTTTCCTCTGTGATTTCCTGCAATTTACCTGTATAGCCTTGGCGCCCGGCGGCAAAGCTATATGCGGTGATGAGATGAAACGGATCCGGGAATTCTTTTGCGTCTATTCGTTCGGCGCCGTCGTGTATTGTTTGATCGAGGTCCTGTTCCGCGGCTTTACGCATTGGAGCATGGGGCTGACGGGCGGCGCGGCACTTTTGGGGATCTATTGCGTCAACGAAAAATACAAGCATGTCTCTATATTTAAGCGGTGCTTGATGGGCTGCGGGATCATCACGGGGCTCGAGCTTTTGGTCGGCTTGCTGGTCAACAAGCTGTTCCACTGGCACGTGTGGGACTACAGCGCCCGCCCGCTTAATTTGTTCGGGCAGATCTGCCCGCTCTTTTCGCTGTGTTGGTTTTTGCTGTCCTTTCCCGCATGCATGCTGTGCAAGCTTTTGAAAAAGCAATTTGGCTTCACGCGGTAGCGTTACGCTTCCCCCATGCTGCGCTGTAAAAACGAGAACGCTTGCTCGAGCCACCCTTCGGCGTCTTTTCCCTCGGCTAAACCGATACCGTGCCCGCCTGTAGGGTACAAATGCAGTTCATGGGCAACGCCGTGTTGTTCGAGCGCGTCGGCAAGCATCTGGCTGTTGCGGTAATCTACAGATTGGTCGTCTTGATTATGCCATAAGAAGGTCGGCGGGTATTCGGCGGAAACAAGTTGCTCGACGGATGCCGCCGCCTGCTCCTTTTTACCCGAAAACAGTCCCAAAAGCCGACGGCGCGAAAGCGCGTGCGTGAGCTTCCCCATGGTGATCACGGGGTAAGAAAGCACCAGTGCGGCAGGACGCAGGGGATAGTCCTCTCCCTCGTATTTGCGTGCAAACAGCTTGTACTGCGCGCCGAAATATGCCGCCAAATGGCCGCCTGCGGAAGAGCCGAGCAGGGCGATCCTGTTTTCTTCTACGCCGAACTCGTCCGCGCGGCTTTGCAAAAACTGCATCGCACGGGCAACATCAAGCATGGGGGCAGGGTAGCGTGCGGCGGCACCGACGCGGTACCACAGCACAAAGGCGTTATAGCCGTGCGCTTGCAGCGCCTCGGCAATGGGCTTACCCTCGTTTGAGTCGGAGATCATATTATACGCTCCGCCGGGCAGGATCAGCACGGACGGCGCGTTTTTCCCAACGGTATAGGCGTCTAAGCGCACCTTTTTCCGCGCAGGTTCTGCACGGCATTCGATTTTGTCATACAAATCATAGGTCTGCAAAGCGGTAGTGCCTCCTTATCTTTTGCGAAACATTCAGCGGTATCATACCACAAAATACGAAAAACAACAAGGCGCACAAAAGAAAAGCCGTGCGGGGCTCAAAACAGAGCCCTGCACGGCTGGATTCGATTGGTTTTATTCGCGCCGCAGCGCCTCGATGGGCGGCATTTTGGCGGCGCGCCGGGCGGGATACACACCGAAGATTACGCCGATCGCCGTCGAAAAGCCGATGGCAAGGGCTACGGTGGAAAATTTCACCGCCAGAGGGACGTTCATCAGGTACGAAACGAGCGCCGCGCCGAATACGCCGAGCAACAGTCCGATCAGCCCGCCGATTAAGCACAGGATGATCGATTCCGTCAGGAATTGGAACAGGATCGTCGAGGTCTTTGCGCCCAAAGCCTTTCGAATGCCGATCTCACGCGTGCGTTCGGTGATGGAGACGAGCATGATGTTCATCACGCCGATACCGCCGACGAGCAGTGAAATGGCGCTGACCGCCGCGATGAAGATCGTAAAGACGTTGATGACCGTGTCTAAAAGGTCGATGTAGGTCGCCATGTTTGTGACCGTATAGCAGTCACGCTCATAGTTGTTGTGCCGTGCGCGCAGACAGTTGAGCGCTGCGTTGCCCGCACCTTCCAAGTCGTTTTCGTCCGCCGCCATGATGTAGACGGTATCGAATCGATCCGCCGACCCTGTGATCTGGGTGGAAAGCGTAGAGGGTACCATCAGCATACCGCTGCTCATCTGCCCGCCGCCGAAGGATTCCATCGTGCTCATCAGCTCCTCGGAATCGATCCCGAATGAGCTTGCCATATCCGTTACACCGATGATCCGGATCCGCGTGACAATGTTATTATAAGTAAAGTTTACATATTCGTCGACTACATCTGCCCGCCCGAACAGCTGCCGCGCGGAGGTGGCGTCGATCACACCGACCGCTCTGCCCGCGTCAAACTCCGCCTGTGTGAAATAGCGCCCGTATACGCAGTCGCCGCTCGTAAGGTAGCGCAGATCCGTGTTCCCGCCGAGCAGGATGCCGATCGCGTCCGTGTTATCCGTGGACATGGAACCCATGGTCATCACATAGGGTGAAATGTATTCCACCGTGTCAAGCTCTTTGATCGCGGCAATATCCTCTGTGGTAATGTAGTCCGAGGACTGTGCTTCCGTGGCGTTGACCATAATTGAAATGGCGCTGCTGCCCATTTCGCGGATCATGCCGATGATGTAATCGCGCCCGCCGTTACCGACTGTGATGACCGCAATGACCGATGCCACGCCGATGATGATGCCCAGCATCGTCAAAAGCGAGCGCATAAGGTTTGTGCGGATACTGAAAATGGCGATGCGTATGTTTTCCCGAATATTCAAAGCATCACCGCCTCAAGACTCTACGCTGATCTCGTCGCCGTCCAACAATGCCGCCTTGGGATTGAGAACGACCTGTTCGCCGTCGCTCAGCCCGTCAAGCACCTGATAAGCGTCGTCGGAGGCAAGCCCCAGTGTTACCGAGCGTTTGGATACGGTGCGTTCTTCAGGGTCATAAACAAACACATAATTCTCGCCGTCCTCGGTCGTAACCGCCGCCACAGGCAGAACCAGCACGTTTTCGAGCCGTTCCGTATTGATGCTCACATCCACATCGAAGCCGATGACGACGCTTTCGTCTGGTTCCATGATGCGCACCTGTACGGGCGCGCTGTTGGTTGTGGAGGCGGCGCCGCCGCCTGTCAGCGACGAGGTGATCGAGCTGATATCCAGCCCGGAAGAGGCGGTCGCCGTTGCGCTCACATAGCTGACTGTCGCCGCATATTCCTTGTCGAGCGACGTCACCGTTGCCGCCTGTCCGACATCGAGCTTCGGCAGGTCGTATTTCCCGACGGTGAAGCTTACATACAGCGCGCCGTATTCCTCTACCACGATCCCCGTCCCGACCGAGGTGTCCGCGCCGCCGGTTGCGGAAAGAAGATCGGACAGCGCGCTCATCACGTCCGTGTTGCCCGACGCCATGGAAAGCAGGGCGGAAAGATCGGTCGTACCGCTTTTGCTCTCGGCGGGTGTAAAGACTTCGCCTGCCGTCAGGTTGACTTCGGTGACGATGCCGTCCGCCGCAGCGACCCAGCCGGTGCGCAAGGATTCCACCAGGCTGTTAAAAGAATCATAATCCGCTTTTTTTGCATCCATAACGGATTTGTAAAGCGTAGCAAGGGTGTCGTCCGTCTGCGCTTTGTAAACCGTCTGCTGCGTTTCCAGCGAGGTCAGCTGCGCCTGCTTTTGCGCAAGCTCGACCCGTTTGGCGGCAACGGAATTTTCAATCGAATCCTTGATCGCAGATGCATTGCTGCCGGAGGAGAGCAGTTCGGCAAGGCTTTTCAGCTGTTCCTCGGTAAAGCCGCCCTGTTCGCGAAGCGCGGCGAGCAGCTGCTCGAGTGCCGCCGTATCGATGCTGCCGGAATCGGGAAGCATGCTGCCTGTGTGCTCTGCGGCTTCGATCTCCGATTCGAGCTGCGCGATCTCCGATTCCAGTGTCGGGATCTGTGCCGAGACCGTGCTCAAATTATTTTCGGCGGCGGCTACGGAAGCAGCCGCTTCATCATAAGTGGCTTTTGCCTTGTCGTAAGCGGATTTGTAAGCAGTCAGTTCATCCTGCAGCGTAGAAACGTCAAAGGTCGCAAGCTGCTGCCCGGCGGAAACGCGGTCGCCTACCTCCACCGAAACGGTCAGGACCTGTACGCCGGAAGCGGCAGTAAAGGTCTCCGTGTTGCCGGATTCCACCGTACCCTGTGTTTGAAAGGTCGATTGAATATCGCCCATTTCGACGGTCGCAACCTGATAGGCGGGCAGTTCCTCGGGACGAAACATCGAATACAGTACAGTCCCCAGGAGCGCCGCCAGCACAATGACGCTGACCGCCGTAAAGGCTTTCCGCTTTTTAGACCAATTCCTTGTTCGTTTCAACAAACATCACCGCTTTCAAAAAGTTGGGGATCCAACAGAGGAGATTTTTTGCAAAACTCAGTTCAAAGCAGGATCTACAAAAGATAATCAACAACATTCTATAATATTCCGCCTGCGTTTGCCATATATTTTTGTAAAGAAAATGTGAATAAAACTTGAACGGGAGGATAAAAATTTGCAAGAACGCAAAGGACTTGCCGTGTTGCTGGCGGTGCTCGTTGTGCTGCTCGCCTCATGCACACGACAGCGCAATATGGATGCGGCGGAATTCTGCCGCCGCTTCAATGCACTGCAGAACGCAGAAACGCTCACATCGGACATGTTTTTCAAAGAGACGGCGGAGGCTTCGGGCACATACGATTGCAACTTCACCTTTGCCGAGGGGCATACGGCGCTTTTAACGCTCACCGCCCGCGACGACGGTACGATCACGGCTTTGCAGCTGACCTGCATCCCGCAGGGGGAGGCGTCGTATACCGCAGAGACGTTTTCGGCACTGTATACCTGCTTTGTGCGTCTTGTATGCGTCCTTGCCGTGTGCGACACGGAAAACGACGCGCTGGATCTTGTGCACACGGCAGGTATCGCCGAAGACCGCCTTGCCTTTGCGGACAGCGGCTACACGGGCGAGACCGACGGGTTTACATACGCGCTGTTTTCGGGCACGCAGTACCTTTCCTTATTCTGCAGCCGCACGCGGTAAACGCCGTTTGCGGCTTTCGGCAAACTGCTCGAGCGCCGCGCGCGCCAAGGGGAACGGCTCCTTTTTCGCGGGGCGGCGGATCTTGCGGACAAGCTCTTCGGGCGCGCGGTCCAAAATCGGCTGCGCGACCTTTAAGATCGAAGAGGTCAGCCCTTCGTGCGGTTCCTCGGGCGGCTCCGGCGCGTTCGCGGCGGCAAGCAGGGACGCCATGAATTTGCGGTGCGAATACACCTCCAGCCGTTCCACGCCGCACTGCGCTGCAAGTTTTTCAAGCTCTACGCACGCTTTGTAGCCGTATGTATCCTGCATTTTTGCATATTCCCGCGGGCGGAAATAATACGCCTGCCCGCACAGCTTTCCAAACGCCTTGCGCGCGTCAAGATAGCCCATCTTCATACGCATTTCATTCATGCTCGTGTCGAATTCAAAGGATTCGCCGAGCTCTTTCGGATCGTTCGGGCGGATATACACGACCTCGGCGCAGGAAAGATCCGTTCTGTGCCCCATGCCCTTCATGCTGGAAATATCCACCACGACGAAGCGGTTGTAGCCGCGTTCGCGCAAAAGCCCGATGGGCGCATTGTCGTAAACGCCGCCGTCAAGATACCGCGCGCCGTCGGGGCTTTGTGTGTGCAGTCCCGGAAAGCGTGCCGACAGCATCAGGTAGTCGATCAAAAGTCCTTCGTCGATCTCGTCGAGGAAAATTTCCACGGGTTTCCACGAGGACACCTGAAAGGTCACAAGTCCCAGCGGGATGCCGGAATCGCGCACCTTTTTCTCATCGATGTATTCCGCGATCAGATTGCGCGCAGGCGTTACGTCTACGCCGCCGTTTTTGACCATCTCGCGAAAGATCTGCGGGAGGTTGGAAAAGCTGAACAGGTTGTCGGGCTCCTTGAGTTCCGTCTCAATATGGATGCCGTCTTTGACTTCCGCACGGTTCCAAAGCTCTACCGCGCGGTCAAAATCCCCCTGGGCGATGAGCGCGCCGTTGATCGCCCCGATGGAAACGCCCGTGATGGCGTCAAACGTTACGCCGAGCTCGCGCATGGCTTTCCATGCGCCGATCTGATAGGCGCCTTTTGCGCCGCCGCCTGCCAAAACCAGACCGTACGATTTCATAGCATTCACCTCTCCAAATACATATGTAAGGGCGCGGGCTGTGTGAACTCGGGCGGCAGTGTGTGCATTTGCACGCGGTTGTCGGAAAATATCCAAATGAGCAGCAGCACGGCCAGAATTAAAAGTGCCGCTGCAAGGAGCGCCGCCGCGAACCGATTTTTCATTTTGCCAATACCTCGACCCCGTACGAAACGGGCTTGCAAAGGTGCACATCGGAAAACCGATCTTGCAGCCGTAAAGCGCAGCGCTTTGCATCCGTTTCCCTTGCAAACAGCCCGAACACGGTCGGGCCGCTGCCGCTCATAAGCGCAAGGGACGCCCCGCATTCGCGCATGATACCCTTGATGTACGGGCGCTGCGGGACTTCGATGACCTGCTCGAACACATTGCCCGCCTTTTCGCATAATAGCGGAAAATCCCCGTTGTGCACGGCGTACAGCATGGCGTTTTTATCCAAATGCCGTAGATGCGGCGCTTCATCGATTTTTTGATAGGCATTTTTGGTAGACACGTCCATATCGGGCTTGCAAAGCACGACAAAGCAATCCGAAAGCGGGCGCAGCGGTGCGATCACACCACCCTTATCCATGCAAAGCGCCGTGCCGCCGGTCAGTGCGAAGGGCACGTCCGCCCCAATGCGCTCGCCAAGCGTCAAAAGCGTACACCGGTCAAGCTCGGGCGCAAACATTTCCCGCAGGCAGTAAAGCGTACCCGCCGCGTCGGCACTGCCGCCGGCAAGCCCCGCCGCCATGGGGATGCGTTTTTCGATGCCGATGCGCACGCCTGGATTTTCAACGCCGGTTTTCTCAAAAAACAGCTTTGCCGCCTTATATACGATGTTGCTTTCCCCGGCGGGCACGCGGCTGTCTCCGGCTTCGACTTCAATGCCGCCCCTGTCCGTTTTTTCCACGCAGACCGTGTCGAAACAGCTCACGGACTGCATCACCATAAACAGGCTGTGGTAGCCGTCAGGCAGCGTGCCGAGCACGTCGAGCATTAAATTGATCTTTGCGGCAGCTTTAACTTTCATGGAAGTACCTTTCCTGCTTTCTTATTCGATCGGCATTTGCAGGGGCGTTCTCTGCTGGAAAAAAGTTAACTCGGAAAAGCCTGCTGCGCGCATCGCGTCGTAGGCTTCTGTAAGCCCCGCGCCGATGTGCTCGGCATAATGCGCATCTGAGCCGTAGGTGACATATTTGCCGCCCAATTCCCGAAAACGTTTGACCGTTTCAAATTCGGGGGAGAGCTTCCCGATGGGCTGCCGAAGCCCCGCCGTGTTGATCTCCAGCGCCTTTTGCAGCTGGGCGGTGCGCAGCAAAATTTCATCGACCTGCTGTTTGTAATCCGCCAGATCTACCGTGATGCCGGACTTCGCGTAAAAATAGCGAAGCGGATAGGTCAAATGCGCCAGAACGTCAAAATTGCCCCATTCGAGCATCTGCAAGATCTCGTCAAAATACTCGGTCAAAATGCTGTGTACTTCGTCGGGATCAAAGCTTTCCATAAAATAAAAATCCTGTCTGCCGCGCAGGTTGTGCACCGAACCGATGACCACGTCATACGGACGGGCGCTCAAAATCTCTTCCGCAGTTTTTACATCATAATGCGGCTGCCCAAGCTCGATGCCGCGCAGCACCAGTACCTTGCCGCGAAAGGCGGACTGCGCCATGGTCGCCTCCATAAACGCCGCCTGTACGCGCTTGTCAAAATGCTCGGCGCGGTATACGTCCGTTTCACAGTGATCGGTCAGCGCAATGGCGCGCATACCCTCAAATTCCGCCTGCTCGCACAAAAACATGGCGGAGTGGTTGCCGTCCGGGGAGTTGTCGGTATGCACATGCAGATCAAGCTTTCTCTGATACACAGTCTCACACGCTTCCAATCAAAAATTTACAAGTCTATCATAGCATATTTTCGCGCGCACGCCTATCTTTTTTTGAAAAAAATCAAAAACGCCCTGTCCAAACCGCCAAAAGTATGGTAATATGGTAAAAAACTTTTCGGAGGGCAGCTTATGCGTGCAATCATTACGGTCGTGGGGCATGATACAGTCGGCATCCTTGCGAAGATCTCGGCGCTGTGCGCCCGGCACAACGTCAACATCATTGAGGTGACGCAAAGCATTTTGCAGGATATGTTCTGCATGATCATGCTTGCGGACGTCTCCGCGTGCAATGTGGCGTTCACAACGCTTGCGGATGAAGCCAAGGCGCTCGGCGAGGAAATGAACCTTTCCGTCAACGCCATGCATGAGGATATTTTCAACTCTATGCACAGAATCTGAAGCCAAAGGAATTTTGCTATGATCAATACGCATGACATATTAGAAACGATCAATATGATCCGGCAGGAGAATCTGGACATCCGCACCATTACCATGGGTATTTCCCTATTAAGCTGTGCGGATTCCGATATTCATAATTCCTGCGAGAAGGTCTATGAAAAGATCTGCCGGCGCGCGAGCCGCCTTGTGGAGACGGGCGAGCAGATCGAAAAGGAATACGGCATCCCGATCATCCACAAGCGCATTGCCGTTACGCCCATTTCCATGCTTGTCGCCGCAAGCGGCGGCGATCCCGTGCTCTATGCCAAAACGCTGGAGCGCGCCGCGCAGACCGTAGGTGTGAATTTCATCGGCGGGTATTCGGCGCTCGTGCAAAAGGGCTTTGCGGCGGGCGACCGCGCGCTCATAGACAGCATCCCCGAAGCGCTTGCCGAAACGGAGCATATCTGTTCGAGCGTCAACGTCGGCTCGACGAAGGCGGGCATCAACATGGACGCCGTAGCGACCATGGGGCAGATCGTTCGCCGCGCGGCGGAGGCGACCGCCGATAAGGGCTGCATCGGCCCCGCCAAGCTCGTCGTGTTCTGCAACGCGCCGGAGGACAATCCCTTTATGGCGGGGGCATTCCACGGCGCGGGCGAGCCGGACTGCGTCATTAACGTCGGCGTCTCCGGTCCCGGCGTGGTGCGCGCGGCGCTGCAAAAGATCCCGCACGGCAACATCACGGACGTGGCGGATACCGTCAAGAAAACCGCGTTCAAGATCACGCGCGTCGGCCAGCTTGTGGCAAAGGAAGCCGCCAAACGGCTTGGCGTGCCGTTCGGCATCGTGGATCTTTCGCTGGCGCCCACGCCCGCAGTCGGCGACTCGGTGGCGCATATCTTGGAAGAAATGGGGCTTGAACAGTGCGGTGCACACGGCACGACCGCCTGCCTTGCCCTCTTGAACGACGCGGTCAAAAAAGGCGGTGTTATGGCTTCGTCGCACGTCGGCGGGCTTTCGGGCGCGTTCATCCCCGTTTCGGAGGATGCGGGCATGATCGCCGCCGCCGAAAACGGCACGCTCACCATTGAAAAGTTAGAAGCCATGACCGCCGTGTGCTCTGTCGGGCTTGACATGATCATCATCCCCGGCGATACAACGGCGGAGGTCATTTCAGGGCTAATCGCGGACGAAGCCGCCATCGGCATGGTCAATTCCAAGACCACGGCGGTGCGCGTCATCCCCGCCATCGGGAAGGAGATCGGCGATACGCTCAACTTCGGCGGGCTTCTCGGCTACGGCCCCGTCATGCGCTTGAATACCGCTTCTCCTGCGGACTTCATCCACCGCGGCGGCAGGATCCCCGCACCGATCCAGAGCTTGAAGAACTAAAGTTAAAAAGGACAGTGTGTGTTCATAAATTGGGGGCATTATAGATGGCTTGGGCTTGGGTTATTGCGGCAATGGTCGTTTTGTTAATTTTGGCTTGGGTATTTGTTTCCGTTCCTGTGGTAGCTGTATTGCTTGGGTGCTGCTCACTGGCTGTCGGAATCATTTATCTGATTTGCCTGTTTCGGTATTATCCGTATCAAAAATAATTTCGATTCCCAAATCACAGGGGGCGGTTCTGTGCCCGAAAAGCGCAGGACCGTCCCTTTGTTTTCTCCTTTTGCTTTGGAATTCATCTCAAATTGACAAATCCCGCAAAATATGATACAACGGCTTACAAAAGCGGTTCGCGCCGAAGCGGGTGCGGTTTTGCCGTGTAAATAAGGATGACAGAAAACCTATGCTGACCGAAAAGGGAAAAGAGCTGAAAGAAAAAATCTATGATACGTTTGATTACAGCTATTCCGTTTCCATCCGCCGGATCGACTCGTTTGACGAATTCCGGCGGGAGCTTTATACCCCGTTCTTAAACGGGGAAAAGATCTATTACCGCGGCGAACGCTTAAACAGCAAAAAACGGCTTCTGGTGCCGTCGCTGCTGCGAAACGGTGCGCTGCTGCAAACGAAGCCTAACGAAGAGATCGCCTACATCGATCGCGAAAAGCTGCTGGAATTTTACGAAGCGAAGCACAATTTCATGCGCGTGTACAAGGTGATTAACCCGGACCGTACGGGGCTTTATGAAATGCTCGCCTTTGCGCAGCATTATTTAAAGCTGAGCCCGTTGATCGATTTTTCCAAAAGCCTTTTTGTCGCCCTTTCCTTTGCGCTCAAGGGCAGGCAGGAATTTAAAGACGATGTGGTGCTGTACACGGCGTTTGACATCGGTGATGATGATACCTCGGACGATTTGGAGGAGGTCAATGCGTGGATCGACGCATACCGTGTCGCTGTGGTGGACATAGACCCCGGTGCGCTTTTGAAGCCCGATTTTTCAGCGGACGCACACGCAAAGAAGACAGCGCTGCTGAAAAGCATGCAGGAACGGGAGTTTTCGCTGGATATGCTCGGGGAACTCATCAAGAGCATGTCCCCGGAAGCCAAGCTCATTGACATCCCGACCAATGACTTGATGAAATATCAGCAGGGCGTTTTTTTGCTGTTGAACCATTTCGCGCTGGTTTCCTCGCACTATTTTACAAAATCCGTGCGCCAAAGCTTCGCGATCTATAAATATGTTCTGGATCGGCAGATCTGCCCGGAGCTGTGTGCGTTTGTAAATTCGAAAGCGCCGCAGTATCAATATGAAGCTCTGTTGGATATCGCCAAGGCGGTGCGGTAGGTACGGTAAAAGAATAAAGCCGGATACAGGCGGTTTTGTGTTCTGCACGGACACAGAGCCGCTTTTTCCGTCAAATCACATCAGATACTTGACAAAACCATCGAGCTTTTGATATATTTTCCGGCGCCGGTGTGCTACAATACAGAGCGATTTTCGCAAAAAGGGGAAAGACCGTTGGCAACACTGCTATTGATCGTCATCTTTATTGCTTTCATAGGCTTAGGGCTTCCCGATTCCCTTTTCGGGGCGGCGTGGCCCGCCATATATACGGAAATGGCGCTGCCCGTGTCTTGGGCGAATTTTGTAACGATGCTCGTCTCCGGCGGGACGATCGTGTCAAGCCTTCTCTCCGCAAGGCTCATCCACCGCTTCGGCACGCCTGCCGTTACGGCGGGACACACCCCCGTGGCCGCCGCGGGCCTGCTCGGGCGCGATGTAGTGCACCGAGCCGATCGCCTT